>JANXXJ010000185.1 GCA_025350665.1 Gemmatimonadota bacterium
CGCCGGACCGGGGACTTTGTCGTGGCGTCGGTCGACGGCCCGCAGCCGCAGTGCCTGACGCCTGCAGCGGGCATCACCGGCTTGGCCTGGACCTCGGACGGATGGATCGTGTTGACCCGTGAGGGGAGTATCGCGCGCATCCGCGCCACCGGCGGTGCGCCGGAAACGATCCTGGGCGGACCCGCGGACTCAAGCGTCTACAACGCGCCCACCGAGATCGACGAGACCGGCGCGCTCATCCTCGGGCGGACCCTGAACGGCGTGTCTGAACTCGTCGCGCTGCCGCGCGGTGGCAAGACGGTGACCCCGCTTGGCGTCGCGGCACCCCGGGCCGCCTATGCCCGCGGCGTGCTGATCTTCGTCGGTGGCGACGGCCTGCTCCAGGGCGTGCCCTTCGACCCGCGAGCGCTGCGGGTCACCGGGGAGCCACGGCCTCTGGGCGACGCCTCGATCAGTGCGGGGGGCCCGACGTTCTCCCTGTCGGCCACCGGGCTGCTGGCGTTCTCCCCCCAGGCAGCGATCGAAGGCGATCTCATGCTGGTGGACCGGGCCGGAGCCGCGCGCGTCGTTGGCGAACGGCGCCCCTACCTGTTTCCGCGCTTTTCTCCCTCCGGGACCCGCATCGCGGTGGGGATTTCCAGCCGGGCCGGCCTGACCCGCGAGGGCGATCTCTGGTCCATCGACGTGGCCACCGGTGTGGCGCTGCGCATCACCAACGACGGGCTGAGCACCCGCCCGGCCTGGGCCCCGGATGGCCAGACGCTCTACTTCTCGCAGCGGAGCCCCAGCGGCGTGCAAGTCGCGGCACGGGTGTCCGCCGACGGCACCACCGCGCCCACGACGATCGCAAAATCCAACGGCGCCGGCATCTTCGAGTTTGCCCCCACCGCCGACGGGCGCACCCTGGTCTGGCGCCAGGACACGCAGGGCACCGGCCGCGACATTTTCGCCATGCCGGTCGACACGCCGTCGGCAGCGCGCCCCGTGCTCCAGACCCGCTTCAACGAGCGCAGCGTGGCCGCGGGCCCGACGGGGGACTGGATTGCCTACGCGTCGAATGAATCGGGGCGGGACGAGAGCTACATCCGACACCTGGCGCCCGGCTCGCCGCGATGGCCGGTGTCCAGGAACGGCGGCGTGGAACCCCGGTGGTCGCGGTCGGGCGAAGTGTTCTTCCGGCACGGCGATTCGGTCTTCGTGGCGGCCGTGGTTCTGGGCCCCCGGCCGGCCGACGCCCCGCGGATCGCCGCGCCGACCTTCCTGTTTGCCGGGCCGTACCAGGTCTACGGCGTCGAGCCCGCCTGGGACGCCGCGCCCGACGGCCGGTCGTTCGTGATGGTGCGGGCGCCGACGGAGTCGCACCTGACCCTGATGCTGTACACCAACTGGATCGAGCGGTGGAAGGCGGCATCGGCAGCCTCCAGATGATGCGGGGCCATATCACTTAGGCCTTTACATAAGTATCTCGCGATGGTAGTATCCTGCCGGCAGATCGAACAACCCGAACACTCGGATGGTCTCGACCATGGCTCACTCCGCCGTCGCTGACGACGTCTTTCACGCCTTGGCCAACCCGACTCGGCGCCGGGTCCTGGAGCACCTGTCAGGCGGGCCGGCTACGGTCAGCGAACTGGCGGCGCCGTTCGACATGCAGCTTCCCTCCTTCGTGCAGCACCTCTCGGTGCTCGAACGGAGCCGCCTGGTGCGGTCGAAGAAGCGGGGCCGGGTGCGGACCTACGAGATCGCCCCCGAACGGTTCAAGGTCGCGGAGGACTGGCTCACCGCGCGGCGGGAGGCCTGGGAAGGTCGGCTCGACCGGTTCGACCAGTACGTCAAACAACTCAAGGAGAAGGAATCCGGCTCATGAGCACGCCCCCCGTCCTCAACCCGAAGCTCGACTTTGCCATTGAACGGTTCATCGACGCCCCCGTGCGTCTCGTCTGGGAGGCGTTGACCAAGCCGGAGCATATCAAGGAGTGGTATATGCCCAGGGCCTGGGGGCGGGTGTCACGAACGGAGCTGGACGCCCGGCCGGGTGGCATCTTCCGTATCGATATCGTGGTGGCAGGCGGTCAGGAAGTTCCCAACCTCGGTTGCGTCCTCGACGTGGTGCCGATGGAGCGCATGGTCTGGACCTCGATGCTCTTCCCCGAGTACCGGCCGGCCGTCTTTGACGACATTCCGATCACCGCCATCATGACGATGGAACCGGTGGGAACCGGCACGCGGTATGTCTTCACTGCCCTGCATCGGAGCGAAGCGGATCTCGAGAACAACAAGACGTCTGGCTTCTACGAGGGGACCGAGATCGCCATCGACCAGTTCGTGACGCACGTACTCGCGATGAGGTAAACGGGGCCAGGGACCTCGCTTGGAGGCCGGGGTGGCGTGGCCGGGGCACCGGACTCACATTCCACTCACCTCATGCACGGATCCCCGGACTCTCCCTTGAGCGCCCTCTGGCGGCCGCTCGCCGACCGATACCGGCCGATTCGCGAAGTCGGCCGAGGCGGGATGGCCACGGTGTTCCTCGCCACCGACCTTCGTCACGGCCGGGACGTCGCCATCAAGGTGGTTCATCCCGAGATCTCCACCGCCCTGGGCGCCGAACGCTTCCTCCGGGAAATCCGGATTGCCGCCCGGCTCCAGCATCCCAACATCCTGCCGGTCCTCGACTCCGGCGACGACGGCGGCCACCTCTGGTACTCCATGCCGTTCGTGGCGGGAGAGTCGCTCCGGGCCTCTTCCGCGTCCAGGAGGACATCGCCCGGGCGGTGATTGACGGCCTGCGAATCAGCCTCGCAGGGGGCGCGAGGCCATTGATCCGCGACCGCACCATCAACCCCGCCGCCCACGATCTCGTGCTTCAGGCGCGGTTCGCCTTGCGCCTCGGCACGCCGGCCGGGAACTACGAGGGGCTTCGCCTGGCCCGCGACGCCATTCGGATCGATTCGACCTATGCCGCCGCCTGGGTCACGCTGTCGCGGCTCCACTTCAACGCCGCCCTCTTTCGCGATGCGGATCTCGGAGCGCAGGACTCCACTCGGCTCGCGGTCGAGCGTGCCGCTCGACTGGACAGTCTTTCATCCGAGGTGCAGGTGGCACTGGGACGGACCCGGTTTCGGTATGACTGGGACTGGCCGGCCGCCGAAGCCGCCTTCCGCCGCGCCATCGCCATCAACCCGAGCCTGGCCGAGGCCCATGTCGACTATGCCCGGTTCCTTCGTTCCATGGCCCGATTCGCCGAGTCGCGGACGGAGCTCATGCGGGCCGCCGCGCTCGATCCCATCGGCGCCGGGCAGCCGCTGGCGCTGGGCCGGATCGCCTACTTTGCCCATGAGTTCGACGACGCGATCCGGCTCTCGAATGCCGACCCCAACCACCGGAGCCGGACTTGGGCGACCTGGACGGCGGAAGCCTATCTTGCGGCTGGACGGTACCGGGAGGCCGCGGCCCTCGAAGCCCAGGCCGGCGCCGACGCCACCAGCCGCCGGCTCATCCACATCGTGCTTGCCGTCAAGACGGGCCGGCCCGATTCAGCCCGGCGCCTGCTCGCCACGATTCCGGCCGCGTGGCCATACTTCCGGGGTCTGTCCTTCGCGGCCCTCGGCGAACGGGACAGTGCGTTTGCCGCCCTCGACGAAGCGGTCAGGGTCCGGGATCCACTCGTCGCCGACCTGCTCGTCGACCCGTTAACGGAGCCGATCCGGACCGACCCCAGGTTCGAGGCCCTGCTGACCCGCCTCCGATTTCCCCGCCAACCATCACGTTAGGCACCGGCCAGGGACGGCCGCAGTAATCGTTCCGGCTGCCATTGGGGAGCTACCTAACGACTTGGTGTTGAAGCGCACCGCACGCAGCGTTCGGCCTCGATGTGCCCGCCGCCGGTCCGTCCGCTCGGACACCTGGTTAGACCCGCGCAGGAACTTCGGCCAAGTACATCAGTCGCGACACAGCTCCTCTGCGTGACAACTCGACAACGGTCTCGAGATAGTCCTGCTGACTCGCCACATCAGCGGTACTCGAGACTCTTTCGAGTTCTGCCCGATGCGCCTGCACGGCCGCCAGTCTGCCGCTGGCGTTCTTGAGCACACTCATGAGCCGATTCTCAGTCTCGACGAGCCGGAACCCCGCAGATTCGAGCAGATGTTCGTTCCATCCTGCGGCAACGAACTGGGTATGGCCGTGAACGCTGCGTCTGCGTACCTCCTCGTTCGAGACGGAACCGGTGACCACTCCAGCGTCGGTAAGCAGAAACCTTCCGCCGGGCCGTAGTAGTCTCGCGACCTCGTGGAAGAGGTTCGAGCGGTCGCGAAGATGGAGAACTACGTCCAGCGACATCGCTGCATCGAACGAGCCCGCCTCGAACGGAAGTGGCTCGTTCAGGTCGGCCTCGTGAACCGCAAGCAAGGCATCGATCCGCAGGGAGGCGGCCCGCGCGCGCCCGACTCGAATGGCCGATGGACTGAGCTCCACTCCGGTACCCGAACACCCAACGGCGGCAAGAACGAAGGTCAGTGGGCCGCAGGGGCCGCATCCAAGATCCACGAACCGGCTAGAAGGTGTGAGCTTGAGGCGGTCGATGTCCCCGCGCATTTCGTCGGCGCCCACCCAAGAGTGTTGTCCTATGTCCTCACCGTAGGCTTCGCGGCGAATCTGCCGCATCAACGGCGAGTCGAACTCTCGATAGAAGGATTCGTAGCCGTCCGCCCGTGACTCTTTGGACGCATTCATACGGTGCCACGATTCAGCTGCGAAGGCGCGAACGGGAGCGCCGCTTGCGCGCCGGACCCCGGCGCGCCTTCGCCGGCTGCAAGCGTTGGTTAGGCTCCACAGCCTCGGGAAGCTCGTCCCCGGGGAGCGGTGGCCGGTCGGGGATCTTCGCCAGGGCCCGCTCAAAGGTGGCGCGGTTCCCCCGCTTCGCGCGCTCTTCCAGATACTCGAGAGTGAGGAGCGCCGCCATCTTCTCCGCGACGGCCGTCGCAATGAACTGGTTGATCGAGATGTCATCGCGTTCCGCCAGCTCCTTGACCTTCACGTGGAGCGAGTCGGGTAACCGCAGACTCAAAGTGCTCATCGGAACTCTCCCATTTGGCGGAGCGCCTCGGCAGGGGTGATGATCTCGACTCCCAGCCGCTCGGCGCCCACAAAGTCGCGGGCGTTGAACGTAACGATCGGTCTGCACCCCGCCGCGACCGCGAGTTCCAGAACGAGTTCGTCGCGAGAGTCGCGGAGGGTCGGCCGCCACAAGAAGTGGATTCGCTGGTGGTGCCCGATCGTGCAAACCCAGGCCAGGATCGCATCGATATCCGGAGGCACCAAGCCCAGCTCACCGGCCCGGCGCTTGAGGACCATCTCGTACTCGAGCACCAACGGCACGGACAGGACGGGTTCGACGCGGCCTCGCCGGGCTTGGTCCAATAGTCGAAACGAGGCGCCTTTCCGGGACCAGAGTCCAGCCACCAGCACGTTGGTGTCGAGGACGACCGGTCGCAGCATTGGTGAATGGTACTACAGGCGATACTGACTGACAAGCGGTCCGGGTTGCGATGATGTCAGCGCCGTGGAGACTAACTGAATTTTGGACCAGGAGCACGAGTTGCCCGCGACCTAGCCCAGTCGCGAGAACCATGTCCATCCGCAGCCGAACGCGCGAACCTTGCGTGCGCTGGGTCGCGTCTGGACCGACAACACCGCAACCGTTCGGGGTCTCGCGGGACCGGGGCGGCATCATCCCGTCCAGCTGCCTCACCATCATTTGCCTGGCTCCCGAAATGCCGTGCCCGTGAACTCCAGAATCGTAGGCGGATCCGTCCGGAAGTCTGAATACCGGAGCCACGTGGGGCGGGCCCGAAAGTACGTGAGCCCGGGCCAGCGCTGGCGGTCCCGGCCATCGGGGAACACTTCGAAGTATGCGTCCCGAACCCGGTCGAGATCTGCCCCCGATGGCTGATCGACCAGGCCTTCGTACTGCACCGTAACGCCGGCCTGATCATCAAGGGGACCGACGACAAACGCGATCCGGCCATCCCGGGACAGATTCACGGCCTTGCGGGTCGAGGTCAGCGTATCAAAGATCAGCTCTAGATCGGCGGTGACGGCGATGCCGACGACCGCAGCCTGCGACGAGCCGTCGGCCGCCACTGAGGTCTGAACGGCGTAGCGCTGGCTCCGGAGAAAGGCCAGCAGGTCGGCCCGGGTCATCGCTGCCACCAACGGATTCCGAACGGAACTTTCGCGGGCCAGACCTGGTCCAGCGTCTCGCCGCGGTAGAGGACGCCGTCCTTCATGACGTAGCGGATGGCTGCCAGGTGCCTGACATCGCGGAGCGGATCCTGATCGAGGATCAACAGGTCGGCCAGCTTGCCCGCCTCGAGGGTGCCGATCTCCGCGCCCAGTCCAATCGCGGTGGCGCCTTCGACGGTGGCCACCCGGAGCACCTCGCGGGGCGTCATCCCGCCCCGGGCCAGGGCCCGGAGCTCCCAGTGGCTGCCGAGCCCCTCAACTTCGCCGTGACTGCCTAACGCAACGTGGCCGCCGGCCCGGAGGATGGCGGCGGCACCGGCGGCCACGCCGGGATAGTGGTACTCGTCCTGGTGATACCAGGCGATCCGCCTGGTGGCCCGGGCCTCGAGGACGTCCGCGGGATAGAAGCGGGCGAGCTTCCGATCGGCCAGCACCGGTTCGCGGGCCAGGAAGTCGAGCTCCGCGAACGGCCCGCCGAAGGCCACCAGCAGCGTCGGGGTGTACACGATGCCCGACCGGGCCATCAGTTCCACCACGTCGTGGTAGATCGGCACCGTGGGGAGCGCGTGCTCGTTGCCGGCAAAGCCGTCGAGGGCGTGGGTCAGGTCCATCCGGAAATCGGCCCCGCCCTCCGTGGTGGACAGCATTCCCAGGGCTCGGCTCTGATCCGCCACCCAACGGCGTTGCTCACGGTTCCCCACCATATACGACTTGATCAGCCGGGTGCCATACCGGTCGCGATACCGGGTCAGGGTCTGGCGAACCTCCTCGGCCGAGCGGAACTCGAGGCCATAGAGGCCCTTCCCGGTCGAGAAGATCCGGGGCCCGATCATGTCGCCGGCCTCGACCAGGTCGGCGTAGCGGAAGATGTCGGGATTGAACGACTGGGGGTCCCGCACCGTGGTAACGCCGTAGGCCAGGTTGGCGGCGGCGCTCCAGTTGTCGAGGTCCAGCACGCCGCGCTTCACGTCCCAGTGGGCGTGGAGATCGACCAGGCCGGGCACCAGATAGCGGCCGGTCACGTCGATGACCCGGGCGCCGGGCGGTACCGGGCCCGCCGCGCCGATCCGGACAATCCGGCCGTCGGTCACCACCACGTCGGCGTTGCGGATCACGCGGTTGCCGGCCATGGTGATCGCGGTGCCGCCGCGGAGAACCACGGTGCCGGCGGCGCGGGCCCGGGGACGCTCCACCTGGGCATCCACCACCGCGGTCCGATCGCCGGTGCGGATGGTGATCCGCGGCCCAGCCTGCCAGAACAGCGCCGAGCCGCTCGAGGTCCAGCCGACGCCGTCGCCGCCTTCGGGATCGAGAGCCGTCACGCCCGGGCCGGCGGCGCGCACGTCGATCGGTGCCGCGGGCGACCCGGTCGGCACATCGAGCAGGTACGGCTGATTGGCCACCAGGGCCAGCGCCCGCTTGCCGTCCGGCGCGATCATGATCTGATCGACCTGCGCCGGCGGGAAGGCCTTCCGCGCCGAGGTCACGGCAAACTCGACCCGCCGGTCGCCGCCGGTGGGCGCGAAGGACACCAGCTCGCCCCGCGGCGACGTGGCGAAAATCCGTCCGCCGGGCCCGACGTGGGCCCGCAAGAGGCCGTCTGCGGCGCCTAACGTAAGGGCCGGGCCGCCCGCGGCGGGAATCCGCACCAGCCGGACGTCGGGGAGCGGGGCGAAGAGTCCGCTCTGCTCGACCCGCGCCCGGGTCGGCGCCGTGAGTGCCACCACGGCCGAGCCGTCGGCGGTCCAGCTCAGGTCGGTGTAGTAGGCCGCCTGCTCCGTAAGCCGCACCGGCGCGGAGCCGCCACCGGCGGCAGCCTTCCAGACCTGGCCCCCGCTGTCGGAGGACCACGTCACGAACGCCACCCAGTCCCCCGCCGGCGACCAAGCGGGCTCGCTCTCCCTCGGCCGGGCCGTGGTGGTCAGACGCCGAGCCGGGCCACCCGAGACATCCTGCAGGTAGATCGCCGCAAACGCCGGGAACGCCACCCGCCGAGCATCGGGCGAGACGGCGGCGGCCCCGATCACGCTTGCCTTGACTGCGCCGTCGCCGATCTTGACCGTCACGGCCGGCGGCTTGGGGCTGGCACTGAGGTCGACGGGGGCCGTGAACGGAATGTCGTGGACGGCCCCGGTGGCCAGATCGATCCGCCGGATCCGCCCGCCAAAGGCGGCAATCAGCGCGGAGCCATCCGGCAGGAGGGCCATGTTAGGCAGCACGTCGCGGCTCGCCTTGGCCTCGAGTTCGTCGCGCTGGAACCGGGAGACCAGCAGTCGGTCCGAGCCGGTCACCAGGTCCCGCACCCGGAGACTGGTGGTGCCGTGGGTCTGGGTGGCGTAGACCAGGTAGCGGCCATCGGGTGTCGGCACCGGCTTCATGGCGCTCGACCCGCGGGACACGACCGTGGCCTCGGCGCCGGTAGCCAGATCGATCCGGGCGATCGACGCGCGGGGCCCTTCCATGGACCGATACTGGCGCGGCTCAACGGCGGTGTAGAACACCGAGTGGCCGTCCCGGGTGGCGATCGGGCCGTACCCTCCCGGATACGCCGACGAAACGAGCGGCGACGGCGGGACCGTCGTCCTCCGACCCAGCCGCTCCGGTGCGCCCCCGGCCGCCGGATAGCGCCAGAGCTCCGCCACACCCAAGGCATCCACCACACTCACCAGCACCGCCGCACCGTCCGCGGTCCACGCCGGCGAGAACACGGTACCGAGGCGGACGGAGGAGAGCCGTCGCGCGGGGCCGCCGGCCACCGGCATGACCCAGAGATTCTCGGCCCCGTCCTGGTCGCTCACGAACGCCACCTCCCGCCCGTCGGGCGAGAAGCGGGGCTGGGCGTCGAACGCGGGGCCTTGCCGGAGCGGCCGCGCCTGGCCGCCGTCGATCGGGAGCAGAAAGAGGTCCCCCAGCAGATCAAAGGCCATGGTCCGACCGTCGGGCGAGACGTCGACCGAGACCCAGGTGCCTTCGGAGGTGGTGAACGACTGGGCCCATGCGGGCGGCGAACTGAAAGCGAGAAGGGACAGAACCAGAACGGCGGAGCGGATCGACCTCTTCATCATCACGGCCATCCTAACGGCGGAGGATCTTCTCCATGGGCCTGCCCTTGGCAATTTCATCGATCAGCTTATCCATATACCGGATGTTCCGCATCAACGGGTCCTCAATCTCTTCGATCCGGACCCCGCAGATGACGCCGGTGATCTTCGTGCGCCCCTTCTTCTCGGCCTTGGCGACGTAGTGGGGATACACCCCAGCAAACGCCGTCTGGTAGATCCGGTGCATAACTTACTCCGTCTCGAGGCGCTCGAGTTCCACGGTACAACGCTCCCATGTGACGATGGCCCGCTCGAGGTCCGCGCGGGCCCGCTCCAGATCCTTGGCGAGTCCGGCCGCTTTCCGCGCCCCGTCGGCCTTCCCGTCGTAGAGCGCCTGGTCCTTGAGTCCGGCCTCCCCCTTCTTCACCCGCGACTCGGCCTCACCCACCGCGGTCTCCGCCTCGGCCAGGGCCCGTCGTGCCGTAGTCACCGGCTTCGGCCCTTTGGCCTGTTTGTCGTTACCGCGGGCGCGGGCCAGTTTCTCTTTGTCGCGCTCCTCCGCCCGGGCGGCGCTGCTCGCCTTGGACGCCGCGCGCTTGCGATCGGCCTCCGCGGCTTCCCATTCCTCGAATCCGCCCGGAAAATCCTCGATCCGCCCGTCCTTGAGCATCCAGGTCCGGGTGGTGAGCTGGCGGAGCAGCGTCCGGTCGTGGCTCACCAGCAGCACGGTGGCATCGAACTCGGCGATGGCGTCCTCCAGAGCCTCGATGGTTTCGACATCGAGATGGTTGGTCGGCTCGTCGAACACCAGCAGATTGGCGCCGGTCAGCATGAGGATGCCCATCGCCATCCGGGCCAGTTCCCCACCCGAGAGACTTTCCGGCTTCCGCTTGACCGAGTCTCCTGAAAAACCTACCCGGCCGAGGTGATCTTGCACGTGACCGCGGGTCCAGGTCGGGCGAAGATCGTGGATCACATCGAACAGCGACTTGTCCCGTGGCACATCGGCGAGATCCTGGCGGTAGTATCCCACCACGATCGAGTCGCCGACCTTGGCACTGCCTCGACTCGGCTCCCGCTGGCCCAGCAGCACGGAGAGGAGACTCGACTTGCCGGTGCCGTTCGACCCCACTAGCCCGATGACGTCGCTGCGCCGCACGGTCGCCGAGAATCCGTCGAGCAGCACCCGGTCGCCGATGTCCACGCCCAGGTCCTCGGCCACGATCACCTGGTCCCCGCCCCGGCTCTTGGCTTCGAACCGGACCGTCATGACCGACGCATCACTGGGCGGGGCCGAGAGCCGGGGCACCCGGGACAACCGGCGCTCGCGGCCGCGGGCCTGAAGGGCCAGAATGCCGGCCTTGTTCCGCCGGATGTAGTCCTCTTCCTTGGCCAGCGCCTTCGACTGCTTCTCGAACGCGCGCTCGGCCGACAGGCGATCGTGCGCCCGCTGTTCACCGAAGGCGGTGTAGTTGCCGGTGTACGCCTTGGCGGTCTTGTTCTCGAGATGGAGGATGTGATCCGACACGGTGTCGAGGAAGGCGCGGTCGTGGCTGATGATCAGCGCCGTGACCCCCGAACTCCGCAAATACCCCTCCAGCCACTCGATCCCGTGAATGTCGAGGTGGTTGGTCGGTTCGTCGAGAAGCAGCAGGTCGGCATTCGCGGCCAACTGAGCCGCCAGGCCGATCCGCCCGCGCTCGCCGCCCGAGAGCGTGCTGGCCAACTGGATCCGGGCCTCGGCCGGGTCAAAGCCCAGACCGTCGAGGATGGCGTCCACCCGGGCCGTCACTTCGTACCCGCCCTCATGCTCGAAGCGTTCGAGGTCGTGACCATACTGCTCGAGAAGTTCCGGCGGCACATTGTCCCCGGCTTCCCCGATCGCGTTGGCGTCGTCGGCCAGCTTGAGCTCGAGGCGGCGGAGTTCGCGATAGGCGCCGGCCGCCGCATCCCAGACGGTGTCGTCCGGCTGGAAGACGCGGTGCTGATCCATCACGGCGATCCGGGTGCCGGGGACCTTGGTCACCACACCTTCCCATGGCGTGAGGTCGCCCATGATCACTTCGAACAGCGACGTCTTGCCGATCCCGTTCCGCCCGATGATGCCCCATCGGTCGCCCCGCGCCACCTGAACCGATACATCCTTGAAGATCGTGGTGTCGGCGAACCGGACCGCGACCCCTGCCATTCCCAGCATCGGCTACACCCTGGCCGTTCGGCCGCGCGCCGCGACCGGCCAGATGGTTTCCACTTGATCGCCGCGCACGCCGTGGATGAAGTCGTTCAAGTGGGTGACGATGCAGACGTGATTCGGAATGATCCGGACCTGGTCGCCGACCTTGGGGCGCCAGGCGGAGTGGGTGAGATCGAGAATGCCGTGTTCTTCCGACATCCCCTTCACCGTCACCTCCGGATGATCGAGCAGTTCACCAAACCCTTCGCCCGCGCCGGAGCGGATCGGCTCCCGGCCTAACGCCTTGGCGCCGGCATCCACCACCGCCTGGCCCGGCACCGCCGTACTGACCACGGTGGCCAGCACCGTGAAGGCGCAATCTTCCCGCGCCGCGGCGCCGGTAAAGACGATCTCCCGGTCGTTGTAGCAGTAGGTGCCCGGCCGGATCTCGGTCAGGCCCGCAATCTCATGGGCCTGGAACGAGGTCGGCGTCGAGCCTCCGCTGACGATCCCGGGCTTGAGGCCGGCTTTCTCGAACGCCCGGAGCCAGTCCTGGACGTCGTGGTTGAGGGTCTTGAGCGGCTCCTGCTGATCGGCCTTCGGGCTCCGGATGTGGCCCGGGTAGAAGTTCACCCCCGCGAACACCAGCGGCGGGCGCTCGACCACCATCCGGGCCAGCCGGACGCCCTCTTCGATCGAGGTGACCCCGACCCGGTGCATGCCGAGGTCGCACTCGATCAGGATCCGGACGGGGCGATTGGCGGCCTTCGCGGCGGCGGCAATCGATTCGATCGCCTCGGCCGAATCGAGCGCCACCATCAGGTTCACCGTCCGGGGCAGCGCCATCAGGCGGTTCACCCGGGCCGCGCCGACCGGCGGATACGCCACCAGGATGTCCCCGGTCAGGTCGGCCATGACCTCAGCCTCGTGGGTGGTGGCGCAGGTCAGGCCGACCGCGCCGCGCCGGAGCTGTTCGGACGCCACTCGGGGCGACTTGTGGGTCTTGATGTGGGGCCGGAGCCCGAGCCCGTGGGCGGCCGTGTAGATGGACATCCGGTCGAGGTTCCGTTCCAGCACATCGAGGTCCACCAGCGGGGCCGGGGTTTCGATTTCGTTGATCCGCATTGGGGCTGCTCGGGTCGAGGTTGGGGTGTTGGGCGGCGGGTAATCTAACCCCGAGGTGGGCCCGCCCCCCTCGCGCTATCTTTCCCCCATGCGTCGTCTCTTCCCCATCGGCCTGGTCCTCCTGATCCTGTTCGAGGCCGCCACCGTCTTCTTCATCATGCCGCTCCCCGGCAGCCAGCGGATTCGGAGCCTGGGCGCCGCCTACCTGATCTATCAGTGGCGCTGGCCGGTCCGGATCACCGTGGGGCTCGTACTCGCGGCCGGGACCGCGGCCGTCTGGCGGGCGCGACAGAGCCGCTGGCAGGTGCCGGCCGGACTCCTCGTCGCAGGCGCGGTGGCCTGGGTCATCAACTTCCGGATGGCCGCCGACCAGATGTTCCGGCAGCCAAGCCAGGTCTCCCTGGCGCCGAGTGGCCGAAACAAAGTGGCCGGCGACCGGCTCGTGGTCGGCATCGAAGTTGAGGGCCAGGCCCGGGCCTATCCGCTCCAGTTCATCGGTTACCACCATCAGGTTCGGGACACCATCGCGGGCCGGCCGATCCTGGTGAGCTACTGCACCGTGTGCCGCACCGGACGGGTCTTCCGGCCCGAGGTCGGTGGCCGGACCGAGACCTTCCGCCTGGTCGGCATGGACCACTTCAACGCCATGTTCGAGGACCGGACCACCGGAAGCTGGTGGCGGCAGGCTAACGGCGAGGCGATCATCGGCCCGCTCAAGGGGACGGCGGCGCTGACCGAGCTGCCGAGTCATCAGGTCACCCTGGCCGTGTGGCTCAGCCTCTACCCGCAATCCCTGGTCATGCAGGCCGACCCCGCGTTCACCAACGATTACGCGAAGGACTACGCCTTCGAGAACGGGACCAGCCGGAGCGCGCTCACGGGAACCGACCCGCGGTCGTGGCAGGACAAATCCTGGGTCGTCGGCATTGCGGCGGATGGAAAGGCCCGGGCCTACGACTGGAACCGGCTGGGCCTGGAGGGCGTGATCAACGATGTCGTCGGGCGGACGCCGATCGTGCTGGCCGTCGCCTCCGACGGCGCCTCGTTCTTTGCCTTCGTGCGCCCGGACACCGGGACCCGATTCAGCTTGCTCGCCGATTCCCTGCGCGGCCCCAACGGCGCCTATGCCATGAACGGACGAGGGCCGGCCGGCCAACTCGTCCCGATCAACGCCAGCCAGGAATTCTGGCACAGCTGGCGGACTTTCCATCCTGAGACGGACCGCTACTAGTCTCCAACGATCGAGGGGTTGCCCGTGGTCATCACCCTGCTCGCCGCGCTATCGCTCCTCCAGGCTCCTTCGCCGGGCAGAGTCACCTTCGAGTACGACGTCCGGATCCCGATGCGGGATGGCGTCATGCTCTCGGCCGACGTATACCGCCCATCCACGCCGGGCCCAGTACCGGTGATCCTGGTCCGCACGCCCTATGACAACGGGGTGGCCGGTCAGGTCGCTGCGGGCAAGAAGTGGGCGGCCCGTGGCTATGCCTACGTGGTGCAGGACGTGCGGGGCCGAGGCGAGTCGGACGGGATCTTCTATCCCCTGGTGACCGAGGCAAAGGACGGCTACGACACGATCGAGTGGCTGGCGCGCCAACCCTGGTCCACCGGCCGGGTCGGCATGATGGGGGGCTCGTACCTCGGCTGGGTCCAGGTCTACGCTGCCGGGCTCAATCCGCCCGGGCTCAAGGCCATCATTCCCACCGTCACCCCGCCCGACCCCGACCGCAATTTCCCGATCCAGTTCGGGGCCTACGGACCGGCCAATCTGTCATGGCTCGCCGCGATCTCCGGCAAGACCATGCAGGACATCTCGCAGCACGATCTCCGGGCCGTCTACAGCGCCCTCCCTCTCTACGAGGCCGACCGTCTGCTCGGCCGCACCCTGCAGCCCTGGCGCGACTGGCTCGACCACCCGACCCATGATGCCTACTGGGAGGCCCAGGCGTACCAGAAGCTGCTGCTCGGCTCCACGATTCCGATGTTCCACGTGAGCGGCTGGTACGACGACGTGATGGTGGGCACCACCGAGAACTTCGTCAACCTGAAGGGCCACCCGAACCAGTTCATGCTGATCGGTCCCTGGGGCCACCACGTCAACGACAACCGGAAGATCGGCGCCATCGACTTTGGCCCCCATGCAATCATCAACCTCGACAGCCTCCACCAGCGCTGGTTCGATCGGTGGCTCAAGGACACGCCTAACGGTGCCGAGCGGGACGCCCCGGTCCGGATCTTCCGGATGGGCGACGGGCGGTGGCTCGACGAGCAGGAATGGCCGCTGGCCCGGACCCGGTACGTGAAGTTCTACCTCTCGAGCCGGGGCCGGGCCAACTCCCGCTTCGGTGACGGCGTCCTCGACACCCTGCCCCCGGCCGCCGCCGCGAGCGACACCTGGCGGGCCGACCCGATGAACCCGTTTCCGTTCCTGACCGACGACGCCTTCAGCCAGATCGGCGGCCCCGACGACTACCGGAAGCCCGAGGAGCGGAAGGACGTCGTGGTCTACACCACCCGAGCCTTGACCCGGCCGATGAATGTCTGCGGCCCGCTCCAGGTGACCCTGTTTGCCGCGTCCTCCGCCAAGGATGCCGACTGGGCCACCAAGGTGATCGCCGTCCGGCCGGATGGCTTTGCCCTCCGGCTGAACGACGGGATCGCACGGGCCCGGTTCCGTCAGGGGCGGGACAAGGAAGTGCCGCTCGAGCCAGGCAGGGTCGAGCGCTACGAGATCGACAACTGGGCGACCTGCATCCGGTTAGGCTCCGGGTGGAGGCTCCGCCTCGAGGTCGCGTCCCACGCGTTCCCCAAGTTCGACCGGAACATGCAGACCGGGGGGCCGATCGGCAAAGAAGCCACCGGCGTCGTCGCCGATCAGACGGTTTACCACGACCGGGAGCGGGCGTCCTACCTGCTGGTCCCGATCACCCGGTAAGCACCCCGCCGCGTCCGGCGGGCTATTTGGCCGATACGATGGCTTCGAGTCGGTCGCGGGCAGCCTTGAGCTGCGCCCGGAGCGCCGGAATCGGCGCGTCCTTATAGCCGGCGGCAAGCCCCGTCTCCGCGGCGCCAAGGGCCTTGAGAAGGTCGGCTGCGGCCGCCCGTCTTGCCGTGGGATCGGTGCTCCCGACCTTGCCAATCCACACCGGTGCCGTGTGCGCAAAGGCGTAGCTATCCATGGCGGGCCATTGCTTGATCGCTCCTCCCACCGCCCGCACCGCGACCCACCCGCCAGCGGGAAGTTTGAGAGTCCCGCTCATCTCCTTCGAGCCCGCCAGAGCGAGGCCCGGGCCCGACCAGACCACGGTGCCATTGACCAGCACCTCGACCTTGTCGACCGGCACCGCCGAATGGAGCGTCAACTTCCAGGGCACCGGCCGGCGGGTCGACTCGATCACCTCGCCGGCCTGCTTCCCACCGACCGACCATTCCAGCAGCGGGCCGTTCGTCACGAAACTCCTCCCGGCCTTGAGGGCCGCGAGGTAGCCGGCAAAGGTGGGATCGCCGTCGACCTTGACGTAGACCCGCGTGGTTCCGATCGCCATGGTCCGGTAATAGTTGTTCATCACGTCGGTGCCGGCCTCGGGCACCAGCGGAATCCCCAGGTTCAGCACCCGGTGCCACACCTCCATGGATCCGATCTCGTCGCTCCAGAGGCAGGCGATCTCGAGGGCGTCGAGTTGCCCCAGGACCGCGTCGGCCACCAGCTCGACCGGAATACCACCTAACGCCTCCGGCGCGAACGGAGCCTGGGTCATGATGGGATGCATGTAGGTCGCCATCCCGCCCTGCCGCCTGGCGAACTCGAGCACCGTGCGGTTGGGCCGGTCGTCCTGGCCATAGACCTCGTACCCCGGTCCCCAGACCCAGGGCCAGAACAGCGACTGCATCCCGATCAACCCGATGTGGCCGAGGAAGTGAGACCGGACTTCCTGACCCCAGTTGACGAACGGCAGGGTGTCGAGCCGGCGGTACCCGAACGTCGACTGCTCCTCGAAGCGGGTGTGGAGATTGGCGAGCAGCGGCGTGAGGACGTCCATGTCTTCGCCGGCCGCCATGGGAAACAGGTCGCGCGGCGCGAGGTGGTAGGGGCCGCCGTAGTTGAGGTGGAAATGGTGGTCGCCCGCATACCACCCCGCCGCTCGCGGGTTCCAGACCGGCGTCAGTTCGATCGAGACTTCCTTCGTCTCGCCCGGCTGGAGCGTGACATGGGCCGCGGCCATCGGCGTTGCCAGTCCGCGAACGGCTTCGACGTCGACCGCCCCGGCGGGGACCGTGAGCTCGATCTGTCCACTCGAGTAGAAGAACGCGATCCCGTTCTGGCCGTCGAATCGCGTCTGGCCGGCCTCGGGAACCAACGGGTGCCCGGCACCGTCCCGGACCGCGAGGCGGGCAGCACCCAGCGCCCCCCCGGGCGCCGTGGTTCGAATCCGGAGGTGGGCCGTGGGCTTGGCGCTGTCCCACCGGAGCACCACGACCTCGGCGGCACGCCCGCCCCGACGATCGATACGGTAGAGGTGCATCCGCTGCTCGGCGTCGGCCTCGCTGTAGAAGACCGACCCGCCGTCCGCGGACCACCGCGGCGTAAGCGGGAGGCCGTGGCCCCGGCCGAGAAGGACGCTGGTGCCGGGAGGATTGTCGATGGCGCTGAGACGGAGCTCCCAACCGTCGGTGTCGCTGCTGGGCATGGTGTACGCGATCAGCTTGCCGTCCGGCGCCACGGCAAAGCGGAGCATCGATAGGATGTCTCCGCTCACCAGGGTTCGCTCGTCGCCACCGTCGAGCCGCCGGACCCGGATTTCGTCGCGATCGCCCCAGGCGCCTTTGGAGAGGTACGCGATCCTTGTCCCGCCGGCGAGCGGTGTCGGCTCGAGTTCGAGGTCGGGGGCCTGCGTCAACCGGGTCTTGGCGCCGGTCGCGAGATCGATACGCCAGAGATCGAGGTCCCCGGCCACGGCCGAGCTCCAATAGACGGACTTTCCGTCGGCACTGAAAGCGGGGTCGAGGTCGATGGCTGCCTCGTCCACCACCACCCGCTCGGCCGAGGTCGCGAGATCGTAGCGGACGATCGCCGTCTCGCGGGAGTTATCCCGGATGAAGACGAGTGACGAGCCATCGGGAGACCAGGACGGCCGCGAGTCGACCTCGGCCCCCGCCGTAAGCTGGCGGGCTACGCCACTTTCGAGGTCGAGCAGCCAGAGCCACCCGCGCGACGCGAACGCCACGTGATGGCCATCAGGCGCCGGGGCCGGGTCGATCGGTCCGTTGGTCAGCAGCGGCAACTCGAAGCCCTCGAGGTACACGTGATGACTCCACCCTTTGACCTGAGGGTAGCGGTGACTCCACTGGGCGACCGCAGGGCTTTCCCCGAGGACCAGCGCCAAGGTCAGTGTCACGAGCCAGATCGGTGGGCGCGTCCGCATTTGGCGACCTCAGTTCGTAAATGGGGAGGGCTGGGGCACGGGGTACTGCGTCAGCGGGTGATGCGACCGAGGGGTCCCGGCCTCGCCGGGAACCCCTCGGTGTTGTAAGCCTCAGTTGCCGTTAGTCTCTTTCGTGGGCGTCGGCCAGCACGTGGTGCTGCCATACGGACGGCCGGTAAACGGGTTGCTGGTCCCTGACGGTTTCC
>JANXXJ010000158.1 GCA_025350665.1 Gemmatimonadota bacterium
CGTCCTCGCCGGGATCAATGATGACGGCGTCAGACGCGCCTTCCTCGGAGAGGAGGTAGCAGTTCTCCTCAAAGATCCCATTGGGTATCGGGATCGCCCTCAGTCGGCTCACGCCCGCACTCCGGTCTTGAGATCGGTCAGGTACTTCTCGACGGCGATCGCGGCGGTGGTGGCGTCGCCGACGGCGGTGGTGACCTGACGGGTGAGCTGGACCCGAAGATCGCCGGCAGCGAACAGGCCAGGAATCGACGTCATCATCCGGTCGTCGGTGACCAGATAGCCGGTCGCATCGTGGGCCACGTGATCCCTGACGAGGCCACTGTTGGGCGTGAAGCCGATGAAGACGAAGCAGCCGGTGACACTCAAGGCAGACCGCTCGCCGGTCACCGTGTCCTCGAGGTTCACCGTCTTGAGGCCGATGACCTCGCCCGTCAGGTCGAGCACCTTCTTGTTCCAGATCACTTCAATCTTCGGATTGGACAACGCCCGCTCCTGAACGACCTTCGAGGCCCGGAACTCATGGCGGCGGTGGATCAGGTAGACCTTGGCGGCGTACCGGGTCAGGTAATCCGCTTCCTCAACCGCCGCGTCGCCCCCGCCGATGACGGCGATGGTCTCGCCCTTGAAGAAGGCCCCGTCACACACGGCGCAGTACGACACACCCTTCCCGGCGTACTCGGCCTCACCAGACACGCCCAGCTTGGTCGGTGTTCCGCCGGCGGTGATGATGACCGTCGGCGCGTGGTACGTTTCACCGTTGCTGGTCGTCACCTTGAACCCGCCGTCGGGCTGCTTCCAGATTCCCTCGACGTTCTCCATCCGGATGTCGGCGCCGAATTTCTTGGCGTGTTCGGTCATCCGGGCGGCCAGGTCCTGGCCCAGAATACTTTCGAAACCGGGGTAGTCCTCGATCTTCTCGGTATTCAGCAACTCGCCGCCCGGAATCCCCCGCTCCAGGAGGACCGCGTTCAACATCCCCCGGCCGGCATACATCGCGGCGCAGAGCCCTGCCGGCCCGCCGCCGACGATGATCAGATCCAGTTTGCTCATGACGTTCGTCCCGTGAAAGAACCGGCACACCGAGTACCGGCGGGCCAAATATAGACACCCGTTTCCCCGCCGCAGTGGGCCGAGTCGCGCCCCCTACCGGGCGGGCTGATCGCTCACGCCCAACCACCGGCGCACTGCCGCGAGATCGCGCCGTCCGAGCAGATGGCCGGTCGGCAAGACGTGCCCTTCCACCATGGCTCCGGCGCCATTGAGGACCCGGACGTGACGCTCGACCTCGGCGGGCGACACGACCTGATCGTCGGCTCCGCCGAGGACGAGAATCCGCCGCCCCGCCAGGTCCAGCTCGGGGTCGGGCTCGAACGGCAACATCGGGCGGAGCAGCACCGCATCGCGAAAGCAGTCCGGGCGAAGGAACATCATGGCCGTGACCATGTTAGCCCCGTTCGAGTAGCCGACGGCGGTGAGGCAGTCCCGGTCGAGCTGATACCGACCGCAGGCTCGGCTGACGAAATCGGCAAGGTCCAGGGCGCGCGCCCTGGCGTCCGCGACGTCGATCACACCCTCGCTGAAGCGCCGGAAGAATCGATTGGAATCGCCCTCTTTCACCTGCCCCCTCGGCGACAGCCGCCCGAACCCGGGGGCCAGCATCCGCCCGACCGCCTGCATGCCGATTTCGTCACCGCCCGTGCCATGCAGGAGGAGGAGGGAGCGACGCTCTCCTGGCTCCCCGGGCTCAAAGACGTGGATGAAATCAGGCTCGGAGGTCACGCCGGCTCCTGGACGGTCCGGAGCACGGTGACGGCCCCATGACACGACGATACCGTGGCCACGATCACGTCCACCGGGCCCGGGGAGGAGAGTGCCGCGGCCAGCACCGACCGGGCGGCTCGCACTTCGGCCAGATCGAACATCCCGACCCCGAAGGCGCGATGCCGGGTCACGAACAGAGCCGGACCGGCCGCGGGTCGGCGGGCGCCGATCCGATCGGTGTAGGCCTTCACGGCGTCACTCATTTCCCAGGTCCGGGGCGCGGAAATCGCCGGGCAAAGCCGGGGTTCGATACAGTGGGTGGGGCAGAGCCAGTCCGCGAACGAGACGTACCGGGTGCCGTCGGGGGCCAGCTTGTCGTAGGGAGTTTCGAACGGCAAATCCGCCGGAGTCCGCACCGTCCGACCGCCAGCCTGACGTTCGAGCCAGTGGGCCATCAAGTGCGGCATCAGCGGTGACGGGACCAGGGCGTCGTCCGGCTCGCCTGCCCCCGGCGGCGGACGGTCGAAGAACCGGTCGACAAAATCGTCCCAGCTCGAGACGTCGAGACGACAACCATCCCGAAGGCGCCCCTCGCGCACGGCCTGACATTGGGGATCCCGGTCGACCAGCACCACGGATTCGAAAGCAATCTTGCCCCGGTCCCGGGCGGTCACCAGCTGGGTGGCGTAGAAGCTGCCGTAGCATCCCCCGCCGATCACCACGATGTCGCGGTAGCGCTGTCCGGACACGGTCGCCGCCTAACGCCGGCTCCGGGCCAGCGCCTCGGCGGCCTCGACCCACGCCATCGGGATGCGCTCCCCGCCGATCACGTTGTGGGAGCCGCTGGCGGACTGTTCCCCGTGGGAATCACTGCCACCAGTGCGCAGCAGGCCCAACTCCTGGGCGAGCTGGTCGATCTGGGCGCGGACCGGCCCGGAATGACTGGGGTGGAGCACTTCGACGCCGTCGAGACCCATCGACTGGAGCGACAGGAGCGTCTGGCGCGTGGCGCGGTCCTTGGGATGGGCCAGCGA
>JANXXJ010000176.1 GCA_025350665.1 Gemmatimonadota bacterium
CATGGACGAAATCTTGCACCGGCCGGCCCGGGGGTACAAATCAACCAATCGGCCCTCGGGAGTTCCGCCCTTCCGCTCGAGATCATTATCTTCGACTCGATGCCGTCCTTACGAACCTTCGGAGTCACCATGGTCATGGCCCTTGGCGTTCGCGCCGAGGCCGCTGCTCAGCTGCCGGGTGAGTCGGTCTTCTCCGGGAAGGGCAACATCCGAAGCGAGTTCCTCGCGAAGACCTCCGAGGATGTCCGGCGCTCGCTGGCCGACTGGAACGTTGCCGTCAACCGGGCCGACCCCAAAGTGCTCAAGTCATTGGTCGTTGCTGACCTCTTCCTCGGCCCTCTGGAAGGCTGGCTGGTCAAAGGGCCGGAGGCGCTCGACTCCCTGGCGGCGTACTTCCCGCGCATCGCCGGGTATTCGGTGACCACGCTCGACTTCGACGCGAGTGGATCCATCGCCTACGTGTACGCGGCGGTCCGCTACCAATATTCCACCCCGAAAGGGCATGACTACCGGGATGTCGAGGCGACGATCGTCCTGCTCCAGCGGGGCGATGTCTGGAAAATTCGATCGTACGTTGAACGACCCCGACCGGAGGTTCGCATCCCGTGATGCGGCTACTCCTCCTGTGGATCCGGACCCTGACGACGGCGCCGCAGATCACGGCGTATCACCTCGGTGACCGCCAGCTGCGGGCCCTGATGGCTGCCGTCCGGGAGAAGGAGGGCGCCGCCTTTACAGTGGGCGGATTCATGGATCGGATGATGTCGTTAGGCTCGGCACCGATCGGCCTGTACCGGGAGCTGCTCCTTGATCAGTGATGGGGCCCCGCGGCAGGGACCGCCGCGCCATAGGATCCCATCCGGTGCCCGGTTTGACCCCAGGCGAGGCGGATGCCCGTACTGACCACGGTGAAGGACGTCCGGCCATACACGGTCGTGGGGTCGAAGGCCCCGGCCCCGCGACGGGCGATCCGTCCGGCCGTTCCCTCCACGATGAGCTCGGCGGACAGGGTGCGGGCCCGCCCGAGGCGGACGGCCGCCCCTGCCGTGTGAGTGCGCCATCGCGTCTCTCCAAGAATGGCGTTCTCGAGGCGAGGCCGGGCCGAGCGATAGGGGGTGAGGCGCTCCTCCTCCGGCCGGTCGCTGTCTTCAAACCGGTACCGGCACGTCAGGCGCCCGCGCTGGTATTCCGCTTCCGCGAGTCGGGAGCCGAACACGAACAAGCCGTCGAGTTCAGAGGTTTCGGCCCACTCCGCCAGCGCCCTGAGGTTCCCGCCGGCGGCCCGGGCGTCATAGCTCAACGCGATGTGGCGCTTGTGCTGATCGGCCCCGGCGCCCGGACGATGTTCCGGTGAATGTACCGTCGCCAATGATCCGGCCGCTTCGAAACCCACCGCGGGCCGGATGCTCAACCGGACGGCCCAGGAATCGCCAAAGCGGCCGCCGATCCTCGGCCACTGCCCGGGCCGCTCGGGTTCGTCGCCGTTGAAGAGCGCGGCCTCCGCGGTCGCCGGGCCGACCCGGAATTGGCCGCCCACCACGGCACGTTCCAGGATCTGCGCCAGGTGATGGTTCACGGGGTAACGCACGAAACCGCGCACCATCGGGTCGGCCGATCCGAAGGGCACGTAGCCCTTCCCCAGGAACCCCCCGATGGCGCAGCCCGGCTTGCCGAAGCATCCGATCGTTCGTCGGCCTTCGAGAATCAGTTCGTGAGCGTAGGTATGCGGGTGGCGACGGTCGACGAAGCCCTCGCCCCACGCGCCCGGCGACAGTTCGCCCGCGGGCATGGTGGCGCCCTCGAGATTCACCGTGATGCGAACTCCGAGGCCGTGGCGGATGGGCCAGATCGCCATCAGGACGGGGCGGACGACCTTGATCTCGCCGAGCGGCCTTCCGGACGGAGTGGTGGAGGCTTGATGCATGACCACGGTGGCTTCGGCACTGAGCTCAGGGCGGGTTTGACCAGCGACGGGGTGGGCGAGGGCCATGAGCAGGACCGCCGGAGCGAGGCGCATTGCGGATGTTAGTCGTGGCACCGCGGGGCTCCAACCGCGGGGGCCCGTACGGTACATTCCCGGTCGCTCGTTCCTGGTCACTCTTCGAGGCTTGGTGCCGATGTCCGGAATTCAGATCAGAGCTTGGATCGGGCCGCTTCTCGTGGCGGCCTCCCTGGCGCCCGCCACCGGTGCGGCGCAGGAGTCGCGCCGACGGTGGGACCGGATGTGTCAGATCAGGGAAGAGAAGTTCGACCGGATTCTGCCCGAGGTCATGCGCGAAAACGGCATCGACATGTGGGTCGTCGCCCAGAAGGAAGGCCACGCCGATCCGCTCTACGAGGACCTCGGCCGGGGCTACACTGGCGGGATCGGCTACTACGTGTTCACCGACCGGGGCGGCGACCGGATCGAACGGGCCGCCCTCGGGATCACGGGGCCGATGCTGGAACAGTGCCCGGTGTATGACAAGGTCGATGGCGAGGCCGACCTGCTGGCCTGGGTGTCCGCCCGGAATCCCAAGCGGATCGGAATCAATACCTCGGACGAGATCGGGGCGGCGGACGGGCTGACCCATACGCTCTATCTCCACCTGCAGAAGACGCTCGGCCCGGCGTTTGCCGGCCGGATGGTATCGGCCGAGAAGTTGGTGTCTGACTACCGCTCCCGTCACGTCGCCTCGGAAATCGTCGCCTTCGGCGAGGCCGGCGAGTGGTCGCGGTCGATCGCCGAGCGGGCCTTGTCGAACGAGGTGATCACGCCGAATCGGACGACCTTGGCCGAGGTGGCGTGGTGGATGTGGGATCAGTTGCTGGTCCACGGGTTGGGCTCGTCGTTCGACATGCCCTCGGTGTACGTCACCGGGCCCGGCGGGATCGAAGCCATGTCGAACGAACGGATCATCCGCCCCGGCGATCTGCTGGTGATCGATTGGGGGGTCGGCTATCTCGGCTTCTGGACTGACATGAAACGGATGGCCTACGTCCTCAAGCCAGGTGAGCAGGACGCGCCCGCCGGAATCCAGCATGCGTTCGACCGGGCCCTCGAGGTACGGGCCCTGATTCGTCGGACCGCCAGGGCCGGCACGACGGCGCGCGACATGCTCGACCGATTGAATCAGGCCGTAGCGGTCACGCCCGGATTTGGCCTCATGAAAGTGTTCAATCAACCCAGCGCGGATCCGGGAACGACGGATGTGATCATCGGCTGTCACTCCGTCGGGGACCTGGGTCACGGGTCCGGTCCCTCGATGGCGTTCTTCAATCCGCTCCGCCTCGGGTTTCAAATCCGGCCAAGCAACCTGTTCTCGATTGAATTCTTTGCGTACACGGCCGCTCCCGAGTGGGGCGGCCGCAAGGTCCGGATTCCGCTCGAGGACGATGCGGTCGTCACTGAGCGCGGGGTCGAGTGGGTCTATCCGGTCAACCGTCGCATCCTCCTGGTGAAATAGTGACGAAATTCGGTCGAGTGGCTATCGCGGGTCGGCCCAACGTCGGCAAGTCGTCCCTGATGAATGCGATCGTGGGCCAGCCGCTGTCGATGGTCAGTCCCAAGGCCCAGGCCACGCGTACCCCCGTGATCGGGCTCCGTACCGAGGGGGTGACCCAGATCGCGTTTCACGATCTGCCCGGTCTGCTCGACCCGGCGTACCTGCTGCAAAGCCGAATGGTCCAACTGGCGATCGAGGACCTTCGTGCGGCGGACGTCGTCCTCCAACTCCATCAGGCCACCGATGGTGCCGCTCCCAGCCTCGAGTCAATGCTCCCGCCCGGGACCCGGCTCCCGCCGGTGCGGGTTCTGGCCTATACCAAGGCTGATCTTGCCCCCGCCGGCTCACCGGCCCCCGGGGGAATCCTGGTGTCGACGACGGGGCAGGGCATCCCGGCGCTGCTGGCCGAGTTGGAGCGCGTCTTGCCGGAGGGCGAATGGCAGTATCCCGCGGAGGACCTGGGCACCCAACCGGTT
>JANXXJ010000197.1 GCA_025350665.1 Gemmatimonadota bacterium
CGGCGCCAGTTTCGGCGGGGCGTTTCGGCGCCCGGGTCGGCGGGCGCGGACCTGAGGGCATGGGCACCAGGATGGACGAGCCGCAACTGGCGGCCTGGGGCAGGGCCTTGGGTGAGACGCTTCCACCCGGGTCCGTGGTATGGCTCGAGGGAGATCTGGGGGCCGGCAAGACGACTCTGGCCAAGGCGATCGCCCTCGGGCTTGGGGTCCGCGGTTCGACGGCCAGCCCAACCTACGCCCTGGTGCACCGATATGAGGGCCGGCGTGGACCGGTCCATCACGTCGACTGCTACCGGCTGTCCGGTCCGGACGACGGGCGAGACCTGGATTGGGAGGGCCTGGCCGGCGGCGACGCCCTGTTGGTCGAATGGCCGGATCGTGCCGGGGCGTGGGCGTTGGCGCCAACCGTACGCATTCGCCTTGGCCACGACGCCGACCCGGCGGTCCGGACCTTGGCGGTAGAACGGTGAACACGCTGGCCCTCGATACGACGTCCGATCGGCTGTCCGTGGCGGCCCGCCGCCCGGCCGGACGAGTGTCGGTCCGGGAGGCGACGGGTGCTCGACAGCATGCCGGCTTGCTGGTGCCACTGGTGCTTGAGGTGCTGGCTGAGGCGGGCCTCGACCCGGGCGAGGTCACTCGGCTGATCGTCGCTGATGGTCCCGGGGGGTTCACGGGGCTCCGGGTCGCGGCGGCCTGGATCAAGGGGTTCAGCCGTGACCGGAATGTCGCCGTGCGAGCGGTCTCGACGTTGTTGGTCAGGACGGCGGCGGCGCGGGCGCCCGGGCGGGTTGTCCTTGGGGTTGCTTCGGCGCTCCGAGGCGAGTTGTATGTCGCCGGCTACCAGTTCGGGGCGGCCGGGGTCAGTACCGTTCTCGAACCCATGGTGCTTGCTTCCGGTCACCGGCCGCCTCTGGAAGGGCCGGTGGATGCCATCGTGGGCGATGTGGCGGATGAGGTGGTCCGCGGATGGGGGTATTCGGCCGCGGTTGTCATCGGCGGGCCGCAGGGCCTCCCGGATGCCGCGCGAATGCTGGAGTTGGCCGACCTCGCTGGGGCGACCGTGCCGGTCGAGGACATTGGTCGTTGGGAGCCAATCTACGGGCGCCCGGCGGAGGCTCAAGCCAAATGGGAGCGGATCCATGGCAGGACCCTTCCGAATCCGGCCAGCCAACCGGGCTGACGCCCCGGGAATCGCCGAGGCGGAGCGAACCTGCTTCTCGGACCCCTGGAGCGAAGACGGCCTCGCCTCACTGTTCGATAACAGTACAGGTGTCGCACTGATTTGCGAGTCCGAAGGGCCGGTTTTGCGCCTTGCAGGATACGTCTTTGCACGGGTGATCGCAGGGGAAGCCGAAATTCTGAACATCGCCGTGCTGCCGGAATTCCGTCGGGTCGGGCTGGGGTCCGGCCTCCTGTCGGCGGCGCTGGACGACCTCCAGGGCAGGGGGGCTTCGTCGGTGTTCCTCGAAGTCCGGGAATCGAACGACGAGGCGAAACGGCTCTATGGGGCCCGGGGGTTCCGCGCGGTAGGGGTCCGGACCGACTACTACCGGAAGCCCCGAGAAAACGCTCTAGTTCTGCGACTGGACTACAGATAATTCTTGAATTGATACAAATTGCGTAAGTTTGGTTATTGTAATGTCTTATGGCGTATTAACCTGAGCCCGTTCACAACTGGTTCCTTCCGATAGCCCGAGGAGATGACTCATGAGCCGCAGTTTGAACAAAGTGACCCTGATCGGCAATCTGGGAGCCGATCCCGAGGTGCGCAGCACCCCCAATGGTGGCCGGGTAGCGACCCTCTCGGTTGCCACCGGTCGGCGGTGGAAGAATCAGGCCGGGGAAATGCAGGAAAAGACGGAATGGCATAGGGTTGTGCTCTGGAACAACAAAGGCTCAAATCTTGCTGACGTTGCAGAGCGTTATTGCAAGAAGGGCGACAAGGTCTACGTCGAAGGGGCCATCGAGTACCGAAGCTGGCAGGATCGGGAAGGTCAAACTCGGTACACCACCGAGATTTCCGGTCGTGAGATGATCATGCTCTCGGGGCGCGGCGGTTCTGACGGCGAGTCCTTCTCGCCTTCGAAGGCGAACCCTGCGCCGGCACCCGCCGCGCAGAAGTCGGAATCCTTCGACGATTTTCCGGAGGCTCTTGATGCCGAGGACGACGATCTTCCGTTCTAAGACCTGGCTTACGCTTGTTCTGGTGGGCGCGGCCGCCGGCCCGTTGTCGGCGGCCGTTGCGCAAGCGTCGGCCAAGCCGACGACCTACAAGGTCAAGCCAGGTGACACTCTTTTCTCGATCGCCCGGCAACTGCTCGGCGATCAGTCGTTGTGGGTCCAGCTCTATCGACTCAACACCGATGTCATCGACGACCCGGCCCACATCGTTCCGGGGCAGGTGCTGAAGGTCTCGGGCACGGCGGACGTGAAGGCCGCTCGCGGGCCGGAAACCCCGGCGCCTGAGAAGGCGGCGGTCGCCCCAGCCCCGAACGCGGAGAGGCCGGTCGAGCCACCCGTGGCGGCCCGTCCGGTGGAAACGCCGGCGCCGAAGCCGGACGCTCGGCCCGAGATGACGATGCCTACCCCGCAGCCGACCCGGCCCGCGGTGGTCGTGGAGCCGGCCGACGAACAGATTCCTGCCGGCCCGGATTCGACGTTTACCCGCCGTCGCGGGATGGATGCCCGGGCCGCCCTTCGGACCTATCGCGAGCAGCCGTATCGGCCGCTTCGCCGGGGCGAGTTCTTCGCCGCGGGGTATCTCACGGAAGAAGACAAGCTGCCTTTCGGCCAGCTGCTCGGCACGGTCACGCCCCAGCAGATCCGGAACCTGAGCGAGCGGAGCACGGCGACGCTGTTCACGACCGTCGCGGTCGCCCCGCCGGCCGGGGCCAGTTATGCGGTCGGGGACTCGCTCCTGATCGTGGAGACGTATCCGGGACCGGAGGGCTACGGCGACATCGTGGTCCCCACCGGCGTGGCCCGGGTGACCGGCGCGAACGGGACAGAGATGCTGGCCACGGTGGTCGGCGTGTACGGCCCGATTCGGAACGGGCAGCTGACCATTCCGGCGGAGAAATTCGTTGATGGTGGAACCATGCGTGCCCAGCCGGTCGCGAAGGGGATCGTCGGGACGGTCCTGAGCCAGCGGGAGACCCGCGAACTCAAGCACCCCCAGAACTACCTGTTCATCGACAAGGGCAAGCGGGACGGGGTCGCGCGAGGCGACGTGTTCGAGGTTCGCCGGGACCCGGCACCGCGGATTGGCGCGTCGAGGACGGTGGATGAGCTGATGGCGGTTCTCCAGGTGGTCCACGTTCGGGAACGAAGCGCCACGGTCAAGGTGATCAACGTCATTTCTCCGGACATCTCGCCCGGGACCCGGGTGGTGCAGGTCGGCAAACTGCCGAACTGATCGACAAGCCTAACAGGAACCGCGCGGGGCCGTCTACCGCCGGCCCCGCGTCGTTTTATCTTTGTCCTGTCAACGTTGTCGGCGTTCGGTCGTCTCCCGCCGATCAATCACGATTCCCGGACGGTTTCCAGCCGTCCCGAGGTCTCGAACCACCGTATGAAGGAGCGTCGATGCTCTTCGTCCTCCAGGCGCAGCCCCTGATTCCGAAGAACGGCTGGCAGCTGCTCCTGATCGCGACCCCCGCGACCCAGGTGGTGCTGGCCGTGACGGCGGTGCTGTCCCTCTATTCCTGGTTCGTCATCGCCGTCAAATGGTGGCATTTCCGGAAGCTCCGGGCGCAAGCCAGCCGCTTCTTCCAGGGGATCGAGGGCGCGCCCAAGCTCCATGATGCCTATCGGGTGGTCATGAAGCTGCCGGCCTCACCGTTCAGCCGGGTCTTCCGGGAGGCCATGAGCTTCTACAACGAACTCGTGCCGGGCGTGATCAGGGAGGGCCCGACCGCCAAGGTGAGCCTGACGCCCACTCAGCTTGAGGCGCTTCGGATGATCCTGGGCAAGGAGGTTGGCGCCGAACGCGACGGGGCGGCTCGGCTGGTGACCGGTCTCGCCACGATCGGCAGCGTCAGTCCGCTTCTGGGCCTCCTGGGGACGGTGCTTGGCGTCATGGATGCGTTCCTCGGCATGGGGCAGAAGGGGTCGGGCAACATCGCGGCGGTCGCTCCCGGTATCGCGGAGGCGCTGATCACGACGGTCGCGGGGATCGGGGCGGCGATCCCCGCGTTGATGGCCTACAACTACTTCGCCAACCGGCTGGGCCGCTTCGAAGGCGAGCTGGACGGATTCGCCAACGGTCTGGTGGGATGGATGGCGCGGGAAGGGTGGCTCTGATGGCCGGGTCGTTCGGTGGCGGTGGATTGGGACGCCGGCGGGGCCCGGCGGTCAACGCCGACGTGAACATCACGCCGCTCGTGGACGTGGCCTTGGTGCTGCTCATCATCTTCATGATCACGGCGCCTATCATGCAGGGCGGGATCGATGTCCAGTTGCCCGAGGCGAAGGCCACGCCGCTGGCCGCGAAGGACGGTGTCGTGGTGAGCGTGAACCGTCAGGGCCGCATTTACGTGGACGACATCCCGGTCTCTCTCGCGGAATTCCGCGCCACGGTCCGCCGAATCATGGACCAGCGGAACGCGTCCAGTGTGTACGTTCGCGGCGATCGGGGCACGCCGTACGGCAATGTGATCCGGGTGATCGCGGCGTTGCATGAGGCCGGGATCACGTCTGCCGGCCTGGTGACCCAAGAGGAAGACATCAGCCGATGAAGTTTCGGCGGCCCGGGGACGTCCCCCGCGGAGCGATGGTCGCCGGCGCGGCGGGCACGGCCGCGGTTCACGGCGCCTTCATCGCGTTGCTGATCCTTTCCGCCCGGGCCGGCGCCGGGCCGGCACCGATCGTCTATTCGGTCGAGCTGGTGGCGGCGCCGCTGCCGTCGGCGACGACTGCCGCTCCGACCACGTCGGCGCCGACACCGCCGGCGCCGCCCACCGTGACCCCGAAGCCCGTCAAGAAGGTCATCAAGGCACCGGTTCCGAAGCCCCCGGCCAAGGTCGACCCCACGAGCCAGCCGGCGCCGCCGGTGAAGACGCCCGTGCAGCCGGTCGCAGGAGCGACGCCGGGCAACGGGACGGACGTCGACAACGTTCGGGTCGAGGGGAAGGCCTTCCCGCACCCCGAGTATCTCCGCAACCTGATGAACGAGATTCTCCGCCGCTGGGCTCGGCCGGCCGGGTCGGCCGCATTGGAGGCGGAGGTCAGCTTCACCATCTTTCGGGACGGATCGGTCCGGGACATCAAGGTCGTTCGGAGCTCCCGGAGCTACCCGTTCGATCTGGAGGCGCAGGGAGCGGTTGAGCAGGCCGCGCAGGCGCGTGCCTTCGGACCGCTGCCTCGGGATTGGCCGTCCGACATTCTGCAGGTCGCGTTTCTGTTCACGCCGAGGAAGCCGCAATGAAGTGTTTGCTCGTTCTGGTCGGTCTCGCCCTGACGGTGGCTCGGCTCTCGTGGGGGCAGGACACGGTCCGGGTCAAAGGCGTCTACGACCCGGCAGTACGCCCGGGGATCGTGGTCCTGCCGACCGCGGCGGCGCTGGACTCGGTGCGGGCGATCCTTGCCAGGGATCTCGATTACAGCGACCGCTTCGAGGTGATCGTGTTGCCGGCCCAGGGGCCGGTGGCGCCCGGGGCGCCTGGACCGATCAACTACGCGCTCTATCGGAGTCTGCGGGCCGCGCTGGCCGTTGAGATCGGCGGAACTGGCGGAGCGGTCACGATCAAACTCCATGATCTCTCAGCGGAGCTGGTCCGCCAGGAGGCCACCGTCCCGCTGGACCCGGCCGGTACCGGCGAAGCGAGGATGGGTGTCCACCGAGCGGCCGACGATATCGTTCGGTGGGTGCTCGATCGCCCGGGTACCGCGGCGACCCGCATCCTGTTTCTCAACAACGGCGACAAGCGGATCTATCGGATCGACAGTGACGGGTACGGCCAGACGCCAATGAGCCCGTCAAACGTGCTCGCGATGTCCCCGGTCTGGTCGCCGGATGGCAGCCGAATCGCCTACACCCAGTTGGGTGGGGAGGGGCCGGGCGCGGTCATCCTGCAGTCGGTGGCCACCGGCACCCGGATCGTGGTGCCGACGACCAACCAGGGCCAGAACATCACCCCGGCCTTTTCGCCTGACGGGCGGAAGCTGATTTTCTCCCGTTTGACGGAGCAGGCGGCCAACCTGTATTCGGTCAACGTGGCCGACCTCTGCTGCGCGGAACGCCTTACGGCAGGCCGGTTTGCGGAAAACCTCTCGCCTGTCTATTCTCCCGACGGTCGGCGAGTGGCGTTCGTGTCCAACCGGTCGGGGTCGCCGCAAATCTACGCGATGGCCGCGGATGGGACGGACCAGGAGTTGCTGGTGCCGTTCGACTACGGGACTTCGGGCAATTCCTTCGCGCCCGACTGGTCGGCGGACGGGACCACGCTGGTGTTCCATCGCGAGAGCGGCGGCAGCCCGCAGCTGGTGTCCTTCGATGTCGGTGCCCGGCAGCTTCGGCAACGAACCGGGCCGGGTGGCCGCAACGAAGACCCGAGTTTCGCCCCCGATGGACGCCACGTCGTGTTCGTGTCGAACCGGACCGGACGGGGCCAGTTACACGTGCTTGATTTCGAGACGGGGCGGGTTCGCCAGATCATGACGCCCGGCGTTGCCCGCCTCCCCGCGTGGTCGCGTCCTCTGGGACGCGGCCGCTCACTGCAGGACTGAACCGTCATCGTCTTTTGTGAGGAATCCCCCATGCGGATCCGCTCGTTCGCCCTCGCGATGATCGTTCTTGCCGCGGCCTGCGGCAAGAAGACGCCCGCCACCGCGCCCGCGCCCGACACTGGCGGCAAGCCGACGGACGGGACGACCGGTACCACCGGCACCACCGGCACGACCGGGACCCGGACCAATCCTGACGCCGGCGGGGCGGCCGCGACGGCTGATCTGGTCAAGGCGATGCAGGAGCCGATCTACTTCGAATACGACCAGGACGCGGTCCGCGCCGACGGTCAGCCGACGTTGGACCGGAAGGCCGCGATCATGCTCGCGAATCCCGGACTCAGGATCCGGGTCGCAGGTCACGCCGACGACCGCGGGTCGGACGAGTACAACCTGGTGCTCGGGAACAAGCGCGCCACATCGGCCAAGCGCTATCTCGAAGCCAAGGGGATCGATGGCAGCCGGATCGAG
>JANXXJ010000235.1 GCA_025350665.1 Gemmatimonadota bacterium
CGTCGATGCGGCGGCCGGCCTCCCGCTTACCCCAAGGCTCTACGAGGGCGCCCCACCCGCAGTCCCCGGGGCCCCGGGGTCCGCATCCGAACGCACGCCAAGCCCGATCTACGGAGTGGAGACCTCCCTCGCAACCAGCGGAACTTTCCGTGTCGACGCCGGGCTGGCCTATGCCTTCGGACGGCCGGGCCGCCGATTTACGCTCGGCGTGTCCGTGATCAATCTCTTCGGCACGGCGGTCGCCCCGTTCGGCGACATTGACGGACCCGGCACAGGTCCCGTTGCGTCCTATGGAAAGGGCGGACCGGCGCCGTATCGCCGACTCTTCAGCCTGCCGCCGATTCCCACCGTGACGCTGCGCGGTGAGTTCTGAACCAGGGCCCGCCTGATCCTCATCGACTCCACGTCTCATGATCGTTTCGAAACCAGTTTCGGGCGGGCAGGGCCATTCGGCCTCTACCGCCCGATCATCGTCCCGTTCGAAATTGCGTCACCCACATAACGTCAGGACGGTCAACGAGATGACGGCTCGGCCGGACATCGAGTCGCTGGTCTCATTCTTGGAGTACGCTCCTGATCCCGCGATCGTCGCCGACGATCAGGACCGGATCGTCGTCGTCAATCATTCCGCTGAATCTCTGTTCGGCTATCGCCGTCTTGAGATGGTCGGCCGGCCGCTGCACGAACTCGTCCCGAATCTCCCGCCCCAGGGCGTCCAGACGCCGAATGTCGTGGTAGGCGAGGACACGACGGTTGTCGCCCACCATCGCGACGGCCACGCCATGCGACTGTCGGTGTCGTTCCGGTCCGTGCCGCTTGAGCACCAATTGCTGACCGCGGCGTATTTCCGACCGAGCCTGCCATCGCCTGAGCCGCTGGCACCGGCCCCGAATGGGCTTGACCGCCTCCCCGTGGCAGCGTGCCGCTTCGACACTGCGGCCCGACTCATCTACGCCAATGTTGCGGCCCATGGCGTCCTGGGCGCGAGCCCGCAGCGCCTGCTCGCCAAACTCCCATCGGAATTTGGTCTCGCCGCCCAAGCCGGACAGAGCTGGCTCGAGGCCGTGCAGGACGCACTCACGACGGCGGTCCCGCGGCGGTTCGGGCTTTGCCTGGAACTTGGCGGCGGAACTCGCTGGTTTGCCGGGACGGCGGTGCCGGAAATGGGCGACGACGGCGCCGTCCGCTCCGTCCTGGTCGTCACCCAGGACGTCACCGCGCTGCACCGGACCCGGGCCGAATTCGAAACGGCCGAGATCCGATTCCAGCGGCTCACCGAGGGCAGCCACGATCTCATTTCGCAGCACGCTCCAGACGGGATTTTCATCTTCGCGTCTCGGGCTGCCACCAATCTCCTGCAGCGGACGCCCGAAAGTCTGATCGGCCTGTCGCTGTCCGAGTTCGTCCACGACGAGGATCGGCCCAAGGTCGCCGCCGCCGTGGCCGCCGCCGCGCAGGACCACGCCGAGCCGCTGATCACGTTCCGGCTCCGCCGCCAGGATGGCTCGCTGATCTGGTGTGAGCTGACCGCGCAAGGCACCCACGCGGGGGCCTCCGCCGCAGTCACCTGCATCACCAGGGACATCACCGAGCGGATCAGAACCGAGGAGATTCTGCGGGCGGCCTCCAGGATGGAAGCCACCGCGACGCTCGCGGCCGGCGTGGCCCACGACTTCAACAACCTGATGACCTCGATCCTCGGCAATGCCGAACTGCTGCTGACCGATCCTGAGTTCCCCGATACGGCCTCACGGCTCAATTCAATCGCCGACTCGGCGAAACGCGGCGGCGCCCTGGCCCAGCAGCTCCTCGCCTACGCCCGGGGTGGGAAATACCAGAGTCAGTCCGTCTCGGTCAACGAAGTGGCCCGCCAGGCGCTTCATCTCCAGCGACACGCCATGCCGCCGCGGATTCAGCTCGAAGCCGATCTGGATGTCAATCATCCGGCTATCGCGGCCGATCCCGTTCAGATCGGCCAGATCATCACCAATCTCTGCATCAACGCGACCGAGGCCATTCCCGGCGTGGGCCGGCTGACCGTTCGGACCCGCCAGCTGACATTGACGACGGCTGATGTCGCGAACAAGCCCGGTCTCGCCGCCGGCCCGTCGGTCCTGATCCAGGTCGCCGATTCGGGCACCGGCATCGACCCGACGGTGCTCCCCCGGGTTTTCGAACCGTTCTTCAGCACGAAGTTCCAGGGTCGGGGGCTGGGCCTCGCCGCAGCCTATGGCATCGTCAAGAACCACCGCGGCTACATCGGCGTGGAATCTGTCATGGGCCGGGGCACCACGTTCTCGATCTTCTTCCCCGCGATCGAGTCGTTGCCTGAGCGCCCGACGGCCGCCCCTGAGGCGTTCCCGACCGGGCACGAGACTCTGCTCCTCGTCGACGACGACGAAGCCGTCATCGAGGTGACCAAAGCGATCCTCGAGCGTCTCCACTACCAGGTGCTCGTCGCCCGTCACGGCATCGAGGCCGTCGAGATTGCCAGGACCCACGCCGGGACCATCGACCTCGCCATCCTCGACCTGGGTATGCCGCTCGCCGGCGGCGCTGAGTCGTTCCCGTTCCTCAAGGCGGCGCGTCCGGATATGCGGGTGATGATTTCCAGCGGCTACGAAATGAACGATGTGGTGCAGGGCCTGTTATCGGCTGGCGCCGACGCGTTTCTCCAGAAGCCGTACCGCGTCAGCGCCCTGGCCAGGGGCATTCGCCAGGTCCTCGAGCGGAGAGTGAGCGGGACCCGCGTCGCCGACTAGACCTCGCGCAGGATTGTTCGCATCCGGATTGCCATCAGCTCGATCTCCTTGAGCGAGGTCCTGACCTCGGGTGGGAGATTGTCGCCGTCCATCAGCAGGAGCTGGGCCTCGGCCAGCAGCGCCGAGAGCGGGTTGGCCAGATCATGGCGCATCTGGGCCAGGCGGTCGGGAGCATCCATGGATGTCTCACTGGCCAAAGGGAATGGGCACAAACGTGATCGCGAACACGAGCAGGCATGCGATACCAACCCACGCCCGCTGCCCTGAAACCGGACGGTCCGGAATCACCACGGGAGGATGGGTCAGGCGGCCGCCCCCGATCAGGAACGCCATCCCGACCCAGATGTACCAGTTGAACGAGAACTGGGCGAGATAGAGCAAGGCGATGACGGTCAAGCCGGCGAGCAGCCCCTGACGGCGACCGAGGAACCCATAGGCAACGTGGCCGCCGTCGAGCTGGCTGAGGGGCAGCAGATTCAAACCGGTCAGGAAGCATCCGACCCAGCCGGCGAAGGCGGGCAGGCTGAGGTGCACCGCCGAGGAACCGGGAATCAGCCACTCGCGGAGGTAGTGGGTCAGGAGCGAATCACCCACGCTCAGGATCTGGCCGGAGAACATGACGTAACTCTTGGTCAGGCCGGGTTCCCACGGCACCCGTTCGGACGTGAGGTATCCCCAGATCAGGACCACCACGGCGACCACGAACCCCGCGAGAGGGCCGGCCGCCCCGACATCGGCAAGTTGCTGACGATCGATGACCGGGCTTCGGGCGCGAATGAAGGCCCCGAAACTTCCGATCGGCGAAACCGTCGGGGGAACCGGGATGAAGTACGGCGGTGTCACATCGATGGCATACCGGCGTCCCACGACGTAGTGCCCCAGCTCATGCACGAGCAGGATCCCGAGGGACGGAACGGCGAAGGCCCAACCGACCAGGATCGTCCGCCAGTCGCCGCGGATCAGGCCGGTGAAGAACTCGTAGAGCTCCTTGCCAAACCCGATCAGAAAGCCCGGGTAGTCAATTGGGTAGTAGACCCCCGCCAGGGCAGCCCCGGCGGCCAGCGAGAACAGCAAGGTCAGCGCGAACAGGATGATATGACGCCACCAGCCGATCGGCGCATCCCGCTCCAGGGCCCGGACCAGCACCAGCCGGCCGGCCCGCCGGTTCGCCCAGTAATGGGCGCCCTGCCAGCCCCCCAGAAAGGTGGCCAGGTCCTTGGAGGCGGTTCGATGGTCCGGCAGCACCAGGGCGTCGACCACCTCCCGGCTACCGAATCGGATGGTCCGCCAGGCGGAGAAGAACTGGGGAAATTGGTCCAAACCCTTGACGCTCCCGGGGGCTGCCCGCTAGAATATCGTATCCAACCGTATCGTCATCCCCGAACTGCACCCTGGCACCACACCCGCTCCATGGCTTGGAGCCTTTCGATAACCACTGTTTCGATCGCCACTTCGCACTCCCACATCAGGACCCGTACACCCAACCGGTGACGGAAAACGAGGTTCCCTCCGTGGATATATCCGAACTGAAGCAGAAATCAGTCGCTGACCTGCACCAGCTCGCTCAAGAGTTGAACATCACCAACTACTCGGGCCTTCGCAAGCAGGATTTGATCTTCCGGATCGAGCAGTCGCTGCTCGACAAGGACACGGTCATCCGCGGCGAAGGTGTGCTCGAGATCCTGCCCGAAGGCTACGGGTTCCTCCGCAGCCAGGACTGGAACTACCTCTACGGCCCCGATGACATCTACGTCTCGCCGAGCCAGATCAAGCGATTCGACCTGCGGACCGGCGACACCATCCTCGGTCAGGTCCGCCCGCCGAAGGAAGGCGAACGATACCTGGCGCTGCTCAAGGTGGAGCAGGTCAACTACGAGGAGCCGGAGAAGACCAAGCACCGGATCGCCTTCGACAACCTGAAGCCCCGCTATCCCGACAAGCGGATCCGGCTCGAAGGCAAGAAGGGCGACCTCTCGATGCGCGTCGTCGACCTCCTCGCGCCGATCGGCAAGGGACAGCGCGGCCTGATCGTCGCCCAGCCCAAGGCCGGCAAGACGATCCTGATGCAGAAACTCGCCAACGCGATCACGGAGAACCACCCGGAGATCGTGCTGATCGTGTTACTGATCGACGAACGGCCGGAAGAAGTCACCGACATGCAGGAGAACGTGAAGGCCGAGGTCATCGCGTCCACCTTCGACGAACCGGCCGACCGGCACGTTCAGGTCGCCGATATGGTGATCGAGAAGTCGAAACGGCTCGTGGAGCACGGACGGGACGTGGTCATCCTGCTCGACTCGATCACCCGCCTTGCCCGCGCCCATAACGTGGTTGTTCCCCATTCAGGCAAGATCCTCTCCGGCGGTGTCGACGCCAACGCGCTCCAGAAGCCGAAACGGTTCTTTGGCGCCGCCCGGAACATCGACGGCGGGGGCTCCCTCACCATCATCGCGACCGCGCTGATCGACACCGGGTCACGGATGGATGAGGTGATCTTTGAGGAGTTCAAGGGCACCGGCAACAGCGAAATGGTCCTCGACCGGCGCCTGGCCGACCGGCGGATCTGGCCGGCCCTCGACGTCCAGAAGACCAGCACCCGGAAGGAGGAGCTCCTCATGGACAAGGACGAGCTCAACCGGGTCTACCTGCTCCGGAACTTCCTCGCCGACATGCCCCCGGTGGAGGCGATGGAATTCCTCCTGGAACGGATGAAACGGACCAAGACGAACAAGGAATTCTTCGCCACGATGGTCCAGTGACCAACCCCGAGCGGGAGGTGGATCCATCCGCCTCCCGTTTGCCGCGCCCAGGCCGGATCATTGCCGTGGATTGGGGCGAGCGCCGGATCGGTCTCGCCGTCTCCGACGAAACTCAGATGATCGCCGGCCCGCTCGACACCCTGGTCCGCCGGGTCGGCAAACGATTCCCGATGCCCGCCTTCCTCGCCCACGTGGCCGAACTGGCTCCTCGGGGGATTCTGGTCGGTCTGCCGCTCGCCCCCTCTGGCGAGGACGGGCCTTCCGCTGTTGCCGCCCGCGCGATGGCGGCCGACATCGGCGCCCGAACCTACCTTCCGGTCCTGCTGTGGGACGAGCGGATGTCCACTGCGCGAGCATTGGCGTCGATCCGGGAGCAAGGCGGCTCGACCCGGGGCCAGGAGGAGCGGGTCGACGCACTCGCTGCGGCGGTGATCCTCCAGCACTACCTCGACGCCGTTCGCGGCCAGGACCATGGCTGAGCCAGCGTCCCGCCGCCCCCGCGCGCGGAGACTCCTGGCCCTCGTCACTGTCCTCGCGGGTTGCGGTAATCCCCCGCCCGCGGGCCCGGCCGAGGGGGTCTTCCTCCCCGCCGGAAGTACCCTGGCCCCGATCACCGACAGCCTCGTGGCGCACGGCATCGTCCAGCACCCGAAATGGTTCGCCTTCGTCGCCCGAGCAGGCCGGTTCGACCGCAAACTCAAGGCAGGATACTATGAGTTCGAGCGGGGCCAGCCGGTATTCGAAATCCTCCGCGCCCTGGCCGCCGGAAGCGAAAAGACCACCCGGGTCACCATCCCCGAGGGCTACACGATTCTCGACATCGCCGCGGTAGCCCAGGAACGCCTCGGTGTATCCGCCGATTCCTTTGTCGCTGCCGCGCACGACTCCACTTTGGTCCGGGAATTCGGCGCCGAGGGCGAAAGCCTCGAAGGCTTCCTTCTCCCGGAGACCTATTTCGTCTCTCGGCTGATCACCGCCCGCGGCCTGGTCCGCGAGATGGCGAACCTGTTCCGTCGCCAGTGGCAGCCCGACTGGGACGTGCGGGCCCAGGCGATGGGCCTGACCCGGCGAAGCCTGGTTACGCTGGCGTCAATCGTTGAAGGAGAAGCCAAGGTCGACACCGACCGGCCGATCATCGCAGCGGTCTACCTCAATCGAGTTCGGCTCCGGATGCCGCTCCAGGCGGATCCGACCGTGCAGTTCGCGCTGCAGATGCAGACCGGCAACCGGAAACCCAGGCTTTTCGAACGCGACTACCATTTTCCGTCACCATACAACACCTACATCCACTCCGGCCTGCCCCCGAGCCCGGTCGGAGCGCCGAGCCTCAAGAGCATCGAGGCGGTCCTGGCCCCGGCGGCCGTGCCATATCTCTACTTTGTCGCCGGGCCGGACGGCCGCCACGTCTTCTCACGGACCTATGGCGAGCATCTCAGAACCGTGGCACGGATCCAGGCCGCCGCCCGAAAAGCCCGCCGAAAGGGGCCATGAAGATGGACCCTGTCCGGATCGTCGAGGTCGGTCCTCGAGACGGGCTCCAGAACGAGCCGGAAATCATCCCGACCGACGTGAAGGTCGCCTTCGTCGACGCGTTGTCCGGATGCGGCTTCGACGAGATCGAGGTGAGTTCCTTCGTCTCGCCTAAATGGGTACCCCAGCTCGCCGACGCCGCGGAGGTCTTTCGGCGGATCGCCAGGAAGCCGGGCGTGTCGTACATGGCGCTGGTTCCCAACGAGGCGGGCCTCGCCCGGGCCGCCGAGGCCCGCCCCGACCGGATCGCGGTGTTCACCGCCGCGAGCGAGACATTCAACCGGAAGAACATCAACGCGTCAATCGTGGAGTCGATCGAGCGGATTGGCCCCGTCGTCCGCCAGTCGCCGGTCCCGGTCCGCGGCTATGTCTCGACCGCGTTCCACTGCCCGTACGAAGGCAGAATTCAGCCGGAGGCCGTGATCCCGGTCGCCCAGGCCCTCGTCGACATGGGATGCGTCGAGTTGTCGATCGGTGATACCATCGGCAAGGCCACGCCCGACGAAGTCTCGGCCCTGCTCGAGCGACTGATCCCGTTGGTCGGGGCCAACCGAATCGCCATGCACTTTCACGACACGTTCGGTCGCGCGACCGCCAACGCCGAACGGTCGGCGGCACTCGGGATTCGGATCTTCGACGCGAGCGCCGGAGGGATCGGCGGCTGCCCCTACGCCCCGGGCGCGACGGGCAACGTGGCGACCCAGGCGCTGGTCACCCTCTTCGGCAATCGGACCACCATCCACTGGGCGGCGCTCGACCGGGCATCGGCGATCGTCCACCCCTACCTCGGCCGATCGACGGCTGGACCCGCGGTCGGTTAGATTCGCAATAGTCGAACCCTCCCTGGAGTTCACGGGTCATGAACAAAGTCTTTCCCGATGCCAAGGCCGCCTGCGCCGACATCTTCGACGGCGCCATGATGCTGGTCGGCGGCTTCGGCCTGACCGGGGTCCCGGACGAATGCATCAACGCCGTTCGCGATCTTGGCGTGAAGAACCTCACCGTCGTGAGCAACAACGCGGGCACCACCAATCACGGACTCGTCCACCTGCTTCGAAACGGGCAGGTCAAGAAGATGATGGCCAGCTACGTCGGCGAAAACGAAGTCTTCGAAAAGCAGATGCTCTCGGGCCAGCTCGAAGTCGAGCTGATTCCGCAGGGCACCCTGTCGGAGCGAATCCGGGCCGGCGGCGCCGGCATCCCGGCGTTCTTTACGCCAACCGGTGTCGGCACGCTGGTGGCTGAAGGCAAGGAAGTCCGGGAGTTCGACGGCCGGCGCTATGTAATGGAGCGGGGCATCGTCGGTGACTTCGCCCTGGTCCGGGCTTGGAAGGGTGACCGGCTCGGGAACCTGGTATTCCGAAAGACCTCGCGCAACTTCAACCCGATGATGGCAACGGCCGGCCGGGTCACCATTGCGGAAGTCGAGCATCTGGTCGAGCCCGGCGCCATCGACGGCGATCACGTGCATACCCCGGCCATCTTCGTGCAGCGGATCTTCCAGAAAACGAACACCGAGAAGTTGATTGAGCGCCGGACCGTGAGGGCCCGATGAGTGACGACATTCGGCAGGTGATCGTGGCCCGGGCGGCCCAGGAGCTCTCGTCGCTGAACGATAGGACCGGTTACTACGTGAACCTCGGGATCGGCATCCCGACCATGATCGCGGACAACGTGCCACCCGGAGTCACCGTCGTCCTCCAATCGGAAAACGGCATGCTGGGTGTGGGGCCTTACCCGCTGGCGGGCAACGAGGACGCGGATTTGATCAATGCGGGCAAGGAAACGGTGAGCGAGCTGCCGGGGACCAGCTACTTCGACAGCGCCACGTCGTTCGGCATGATCCGTGGGGGGCACGTGGCCCTCTGCTTCCTCGGCGCCATGCAGGTCGACGCCCAGGGCAATCTGGCCAACTGGATGATCCCGGGCAAAATGGTCAAGGGCATGGGCGGCGCGATGGACCTCGTGGCTGGGGCGCGGCGGGTCATTGTGGTCATGGAACACACCGCCAAGGGAAACGCCAAGATCCTCGAGCGATGCACGTTGCCGCTCACCGGCGAACGGTGTGTCAACCGCGTCATCACCGAGCGATGCGTGCTCGATGTGACCAAGGATGGTCTCACGGTTGTGGAGGTACTGCCCGGCTGGACCCGCGAGCAGGTCCAGGAGTCGACGGCCGCGAAACTCAGCTGGGCGTAGCCTCACTGAGCCGGTCAAGAATCAGCTCGGCGGCCTCGCCCGCCGTCATGGTCATCGTGTCAATGGTGAGTTCAGGACGGAGCGGCGGTTCGTAGGGGTCATCGACCCCCGTAAAATGGAGGATCTCGCCCCGGCGGGCCCTGGCATACATGCCCTTGGGATCCCGCCGTTCGCATTCATCAAGAGGCGTGGCGACAAAGACCTCCATGAAGCGGCCACACCGGGCCCGGATCGCGTCGCGGCTGGCCCGATAGGGCGAGACCAGCGATGCCACCACCACGGCCCCCTCCGCCTCGAGACCCGCGGCCAACGCGCCGACCCGGCCGAGGTAGACCTCACGGTCCGGACGCTCGAATCCCGTGGCACCGAACCGGGCCCGCAGCACATCCCCGTCAAGGTGTTCGACCCGCCTCCCCGCCGACCGGAGCCGTTCGGCGACGATCGTCGCGATCGTCGTCTTGCCCGAGCCGGGAAGCCCGGTCAGCCACACGACCGCGCCGCTCACTTCCGCCGGAAGATTGACATCACCCGCAGGAACACGCCTTTGACCTGACGCCAGAAGAGAAGGATCGCGCCACCGGCGGCGGCGAGAATCGAGGTCAGCGGCGCCACCTGGTCGGGACCAATGTAGAGCATGGCAAAAGATACCACGCCCGCCACCGCCGAGTACTGACGGGCCACCTCCCGAGCGCCCTCTGGACGAACTCCATATTGCGGCCCCTTCGGCCTACATTGCGACCGTGACTTCTCCCATTCGAGTGTCTCGCCGGGGCGGCGACCGTTGGACCCAGGGCCACCCCTGGATCTACGCCAGCGATCTCCTCAACGAAGCCGACGGCCCGGGCCTTGTCGCCGTCGCGGACCAGCGGGGCAAACCCCTCGGCACGGCGCTGTACTCGCCCCGCTCGGAAATCCGGCTCCGCCTCCTGGAACGCGACCCCACGGTCGTCATCGACACCACCTGGTGGCGTCGGCGCCTCGAACAGGCACTCGCTCGGCGAGTTGGCCTGGACACGAACGCCTACCGGGTGGTCCACGGCGAGGGCGACGGTCTCCCGTCCCTGATCATCGATCGCTACGACCAGTGGGTCGTGGCCCAGCTCCTCAGTGCCGGCCTCGAGACTGAACGAGAGAACATCGTCACGGCGATCGAGGCGGTCCTCGCACCGAAAGGGATCCTGCTTCGCAACGATGTGGGGGTCAGGCGCCGGGAAGGCCTGGCCGAAGGGATCGAACTGGTCCGCGGCAGCGTGCCCGACGCCATCGAAGTGCGTGAAGGTACCGTGCGCTACCTCGCCGCCCCGTGGACCGGCCAGAAAACCGGGGCGTTCCTCGACCAGCGCGAGAACCGGCTGCGAGCCGGCCGGCTCATGCCGCCAGGAGGCAGGGGGCTCGACTGCTTCAGCTACCATGGCTCGTTCGCCCTGCACATGGCCACACGAGCCGGCTCGGTCATCGCCCTCGACGTGAGCCAGGACGCCCTCCGGCGCGCAGCCGACAATGCCGCCCTCAACGGATTCACGAACCTGGCCTGCCGGGAGGCGGATGCCTTCGACGCCCTCCGGGAGTTCGACCGGGCTCGTCAGCGGTTCGACGTCGTGGTTGTCGACCCCCCGGCGTTTGCGAAGTCCAAGGCCGCTCTGCCCCAGGCAATCCGTGGCTACAAGGACGTGAACCTCCACGCGCTTCGTCTCGTCGAGCCCGGCGGCTGGCTGCTGTCTGCCTCCTGCTCCTTCCATCTCCGGTGGCCCGACTTCCTGACCATGTTGGCTGACGCCGCGCGAGACAGCGGCCGCCGGGTGACGATGGTCGAGCACCTCACCCAGCCGGCCGACCACGCCGAAGTGCTCACGATCCCCGAGACCGGCTACCTCAAGGCCGCCGTCCTCCGGGTCGACTAGGAGCCCCCTCTCCCTTCCTGTTAGGCAGGTTGGCTATATTGGGGGTGAGCCAACTCAATACCACTGCCATCGTGCTGACCGCCACCCAACTCGAGGCCCGACAGGCCACGCCGCCCGCGCGGCGGGTTCGGTCGTTGCCGTCCCTCGAGCACCAGTACCGGGCCTACCTGATGCAGCGGATCGAGGACTACAAGGACTCGATCTCCCGATCCGAGCTGCTCAAACTCGGGGATGAGGCCGCCCGGGACCTCCAGGGCCCTGCCAACGGTCAGCTGCTCCTGACCGAGATGCTCATGCAGGAGACCGTCGATCAGCAGATCATCGAACGGCTGAAACTCCCGTCCTACCGGAAATGGCGCTCGAAGATCCTGCCCCAGCGGGAAGCCCAACGGGCTCCAACCCACTGGGGCCTCTCCGGCGGAGACCCCGTGTCGGATGTGTCGCCCCGCCTTGAACCCGGGGACCGGGTCCTCGTCATCGGCGGTGGGGCCGAGGCCGCTGTATACATGCTCGCCGCCCACGACACCGTGATTCAGTGCCTGGTCAGCGACAGCGCCACGGCCACCAAACTGGAAGGCAAGCTCGCCGGCGAGTCCCTCAGCGGACAATGCGACGTCTTCGTCGTCATGCTCGGTCAATACTTCCCGCCGGCGCTCTACGGACCCTTTGACCTGGTCGTCATTGACGCCGCCGCCCTGAACCAGATCCCCCGCGAACGCCAACGGGCCCTGGTCCTCTTCGCTCAGCAGCGGACCGCCCCTGAAGGCCTCCACGCTGTCGTGTCCGCGGACGCCGGCGTTGCTCCCGAGGGCTGCCTGATCCACTACCAGGACTGGCAACGGCTCCCCCCGGCGACTGGATCAGAGGCACCTAAGGGCCAGCGGCAGGCGCTGCGCGGTGTCCTTCTGAGCGGTCCCCCCATCCCGTCCTCCGGCCTGACCTCGCTTCGCTGACGCCTCCTGTGTGCCCCGTTCGGGGCCGGTTCGTCCCATTGGGTACTCTGCCCTTGGCCGCAACCGGAGGTCACCTTGCCCGAATCGATTTCGAGTTCGACTCATCCGGTCGGTATCATCATTTCGCCGGGGACCTCCCGCACCACCGGAACCAGATTCTGGGCCTACCTCTGGACCGTCGAGCGAGAACCCGACCGACCACCATGGCACCACCGGGTCCCGGGGCAACGACGCCGGGATCCCCAGGACGACGCCCAAGCCTGAAGTCGAATCGAAGCGGTAGCCCCAGGACTCGGCTACCGCTTATGCTTAGCGGCCTTAACCCATCAGCCAATGCGCGCTATCGTCAAGACGACTCCCGGAGTCGGGATGACGATCGAAGAGGTCCCCACTCCCAAGTGCGGGCTGAACGACGTCCTCATCAAGGTTCACGCTGCCGGAGTTTGCGGCACCGACCTTCACATCTGGGAGTGGGATCGCTGGGCCAGCAATCGCCTCAAGCCGCCGGTGGTCATCGGCCATGAGTTCGCCGGTGAAATCGTTGAAATGGGCGAGGATGCCCGTCGCGCCGGGATCCTCCAGCTCGGTGAAATGGTCACGGCCGAAGGCCACATCGTCTGCGGCCACTGCCTCCAGTGCCGCACCGGACTCGGTCACCTCTGCAAGCGGACCCAGATCATCGGCGTCGACCGCGACGGCGCGTTCGCCGACTACATCGCCATGCCCGCCGGCAACGTGGTGCGGCTCCATGGCATCCCGACCGATGTGGGCGCCATCATGGACCCCGTGGGCAACGCCGTGCATACCGTGCTCGAAGGGGCCGAAGTGCCGGGCAGCACCGTGTTCGTGCTTGGCTGCGGGCCGATCGGCTGCTTCGCCGTCGGCGTGGCCAAGGCCGCCGGCGCCTCGCTGGTCATCGCGAGCGACCTGAACGACATGAGGCTCGACCTCGCCCGCCGGATGGGGGCCCACGTCACATTGAACCCGTCTCGGGACGACGTCGTGACCCGGGTGCTCGAAGCCACCCACGGCAACGGCGTCGACCTGGTCTGCGAGATGAGCGGGCACCCCGTCGGACATGCCCAGGCCTTTGCCACCGCGAGGCTGGGCGGTCGCGTGAATCTCCTCGGTACGCCGAGCCAGAGCACCGAGGTGGATTTTGCGAAAGAGATCATCTTCCGCGGCCTCACCGTCTATGGAGTCACTGGGCGCAAGATGTACTCGACCTGGAACACCATGGGTCGGATGATCCGCGGGGGGCAGCTCGATCCAATGCCGGTCGTCACCCACCGGTTTCCGCTGGAACGGATCGCGGACGCCATCGGCGTGATCAAGGACGGCAAGGCCGGCAAAGTCATTCTGGAGATCGCCTCGTGACCAACGCACTCGACACTCGTCTCGGCGCCGCCTTGACCCAGTTCAGGGCCGACGGCGTCTACAAGCGGCTCAATTTCCTGGAAGGCCCCCAGGGCGCTCGTGCCCGGATGGAAGGACGCGGCGAGGTCATCATTCTCTCGTCCAACAACTACCTTGGCCTTTCCAACGAGCCCGGTGTCGTCGCTGCCGGCAAAGCCGCCTTCGATCAGTTCGGGGCCGGCTCCGCCTCGGTGCGCTTCATCTGTGGCACCATCACCCTGCACCGCGACCTCGAGGCGGCGCTCGCCCGACTGGTCGGTACCCCGGCGTCGCTCTCCTTCATGAGTTGCTGGAACGCCAACGAAGCCTTCCCGGGCACGATGCTGACCGAGGACGACCTGATCCTGAGCGACCAGCTCAACCACGCGTCGATCATCGACGGCATCCGGCTCGCCAAGGTCATCACCAAGTGCCAGACCGGGGTCTACCAGCACAACGACATGGCTGACCTGGATGCCAAGCTTCGGGCAGCCAGCGATCGCAAAGTGAAAATGGTCGTGACCGATGGCGTCTTCTCGATGGAGGGAGCCATCGTCGATCTGCCAGCCATCGTGGATGTGTGCCGCAAGAACGGTGCGGTGCTTGTCGTCGACGACAGCCATTCGACCGGTGTCCTTGGGACGACCGGCCGAGGAACCGCAGAGCACTTCAACATGGTTGGCGACGTGGACATCATTACCACGACCCTCGGCAAAGCACTCTCGGGCGGGGCCGGCGGGTTCGTGGCTGGATCCCCGGAGGTCTGTGACTACTTGATCCAGCGGGCCAGACCACAGTTGTTCACGAATGCGCTGCCCGCCCCGGTCGCCGCGGCCGGCCTGGCCGCGATCGAGTACCTCGAGGCCCATCCCGAACGAGTCCGGAAGCTCCGCGACAATACCCGCTACTTCCGATTGGGGCTCAAGGAACTCGGCTTCAAGCCGCTGGACGGCGAGACCCCCATTGTGCCTGTCATCGTCGGTGAAACCGCGGCCGCTATCCGGATGAGCGAACTGCTGCTGGACGAAGGAGTCTTCGCGACCGGCTTCGGGTACCCCGTGGTGCCCCAGGGGACCGCGCGGGTTCGCTGCCAGATCTCGGCGGCCCACTCCGTTGACGACCTGGATGAGGCGCTCAGGGCGTTCGCCAAGGTGGGCCGTCGACTGAACCTGATCTAGGACCCCGGAGGGCCTAGCGTTCGGCCCGAAAGTCACGAAAAATGTCAGCCTGCCGCGGGCCTCCCCGGCCGGGCCATTTGATGTGACCAATTATCGAACACTCGAATCATTAGCTTGGCATTGTGGCAACTCACTACCCATTAGCTACTTACCAATCAAAACACTGCCTCCTACATCCCTACGGCCACCGAATTCCCGAACATCACCTGCACGATTTGGCCTGAGCACGGTGTTTGCCATAGGACGGGGGGTCGGCTACCACGATTCCTATGTCGGGAGGCGTTTCAATGCGTTCATTTCGAGCCTTGGGTCTGGCCACGTTGGGCCTCATGTTGGCCTCTGGCGCAGCTCAAGCCCAACAGCGCTGGGACGACAGCTTCAAATGGTACCTCGGCGGTCAGGCTGGCGTCTTGGGTTTCTCCACCCAGACTCAGGGCCGCGCGTGGGTCCCGACGGTCGGCGGCCAGCTGAACATCGTGGCCAAACGGGCTGGTCTGCTTTTCTCGGTCGATGAAGCCTTCGGCAGCGATGAGACCACGGGCTATACCGACGTCAACGCGGCCAATAACGTCCGCGACGTGAGTTTCAACCACATCCGGAAGTATTCGGCGATCCTGACGGCGTATCCGGTCCGGGGACAGACCCAGCCCTATTTCGGGTTGGGCTTCGGCCTCATTCAGGTTATCAGCCCGGCGCCTGGCGGCTTCTTCAATTCGCCGGCCGAGGCCAATCTCGCGCAGAAGCTCGCCAACGATAAGTCGGCGGACGGGTTCATCTCGGTCGTAGGGGGCGTCCAGTTCCGGCTCGGCCGGACCGTGGGATTCGGCCAGTATCAGCTTGCGTCAGCGCCCAAAGCTGGGCGGTTGCTGCGGGGTGCTACCCACGCCTTGACCGGCGGCCTCCGGTTCTCCCTCGGAAGTTCCAAGGAAGGCATCAGGGGCGGCGGCTACTAGTCGATGCTGCAAGCCCCAGCCGGCGACCGTTAGGGCGGTCGTGAGGCCGCCCCTAGCACCCACACCACAAGAGGGCCCTTGCTACGGCGGCGCCCTCTTGCCTTCGAGAAACCGCAACGGCCAATCCACCGCTTTGGATATGCCGATCCTCGGGGTCACCACGATCGCCTCGGCGGGCGTGCCAGGCGCCAGCCGCACGGCCGAATCGACCATCCTGGCCCCATCGAGCGTTCGATCGACACCGAGGGCCTGACAGAGCTTGCCAGGCCCGTCACTGTACCTCGCCGGCACCACTCCTGGGCGCCGGCCTGCCACCGCGTCCAGACCCGACCTGATCTCGACGGCCCTCAGGAGAACCGCCGCGCCCGAGGAGGCCCCGCCTGCTACCAGGTTGGCGCACCAGTGGATCCCGTACGACCGATACACGTACCAGCTGCCCGGCGGCGAATAGATCCCTTGGTTGCCGGCGTGGCGGCGGCCTCGAAACGCATGCGAGGCCGGGTCATCAACGCCGAGGTATGCCTCGGTCTCGACGACTCGGCCCCGAACCAACACCCCGCCGACCGCTGACTCGATTTCCGCACCGATCAGCACCCGCGCCACCGCGGCTGCATCCTGGTCGAAGAACGACCGGCCGAACGGAGATTCCAGCGCTACTTGCCCCGCCCGCGCGGGGCCCGCTTCGCCTTCGCAGCGGGGGTCACGGCGGCTGGCGCCGCCGCCGGGGCCACAACGGCGGCCTTCGGGACCCGCCCACGTCCACGCGGTTTCTTGGCCGGTACTTCCTTAACCACCGGTTCGGGCACCGGGACTGGCGCCGGTGCGATGTCCACCATGCCGATCAGCGGGATCTCCTGCGGCCGCATCACCGAGCGCGATCCCCGCCGAAAGCGACCCATGGCGGGTCGCCCGACGGCCGGCGGCTCGTCCGTTGGCTCCGACGACCCTGCGGCACCATTCGAAGCCACCGAAGAGGTCTGGCCATGGGACCGGCCGCCGTTCTCCACCCCCAGCCGGGCCCGTTCGATCCGGCTCAGACTCACCTCGAACGCATCCTCACCGACCCGCCGAACATCGGCAATCTCGGCGTCGTTCGCCTGGCGCAGCAAACGCTCGAACTTGTCCGCATCGAGCATCTGGTCCTCCCGGCCGTGAAGCGCGGCCATCCGTGCCCGCAACGCCTCGCTCTGAACCGGATTGAGCAACTCGCCGAGCGCCTTGTTCATGAGGGAGAATGCGCCGGCCAGCGTCAGCCGATCGACCACGGGAGTCGACGGAGGCGACGACGCGGTCGGAGCGGCTGCCGCGGCCGCACCGGCCGGCCGCTCTTCCCGGCCCCGACCCCGGCCTCCCCGACGGCTTCGACCCCGCCGATTGGCATCCGCGCCGCGATCCTCGCCGGCGCCGGCCTCGGCCGGAACCTGAGGCTCCTTGGCACCGGTCACCCCGGCAACTTCGTACTGGCCGTTGTCGAGTTTCGAGATCGAGAGCAGACCGCGCGTCCCCGCTTCCGCAACGAATTTGCTGAAGCGATTGAAGCCGACGTTGCGCTCGTCGAAGTTCGGGTCGAGCTGCTGCATCACCTGCTTCAGACGATCCGACCGCATCACATCACCGTGGCGGGCCATATGGGCGACAGCCTCGCCCACCAGTTCCCACGGATCCCGTTGCGCCGAGGTCGTGTCGGTCTCCTTGCTGAGACCGGCCAGTTCGCTGTACGAGTAATAGTCGTCGCAATTCTGAATCAGGAAATCACTGGCAGATTCCCTGATCCCGACGCCAACGACGTATTTGCCGTATTCCTTGAGCTTGATAACGAGCGACGAAAAATCGGAATCGCCGGACAGAAGAATGAAGGTACCGATCTCCGGACGGGTGAACACGAGCTCCATCGCATCGATCGCCAGCCGGATGTCGGTGGCGTTCTTCTTCGTCGACCCCACCGCCGTAGCAAAAATCAGGTCGATCGACCGCTCCGAGAGCGGCACGATGTACTGCGGATAGCGGCGCCAATCGGCGTAAGCCCGCCGGACCGCGACCTTCCCGCGGATGATGTCGCTGTTCAGCAGCGTCTTCAGTTCCTTGGTGAGATCGGAACGGATGCCAAGGGTGACATTGTCGAAGTCGATCAGGAGAGCGGCGTGGGGAGCGTGGTGCACGGCAACGGGAGCGGCGGGCGCGGTGGCCGGGGCAGCCTGCCGGCCGCCCCGCTGGGTCTGGTAAACCAAGTTATCAATTCCTCCGACCGCTCCGTCCGAAGTTCCCCTTGCTTCCCTTGCTCAAAGAGCGCGGGGAATTCAACCGGGAACCCCGGGGTGGGGCGGTCGCTAGTCGGTATTCGGCCTCTCACCGGATGCCGCCCAATGCGGCGCCGGAAGACCATGACAGCAAAGTAGATACGTTGGTTCCATTTTGGAAGCCAAATCCGTGCGGAAGCCCCTGCGGCGAGCGGTCTACAAACCGGCTTTGATTGTAGCGTCATCTCCACATCAACCGTTGGATTGATGTCAAACCGGCCGGGGCAAGGGACCTCGGTTGTCTTGAAAATAGACGGCCATGCGCTCCCTAAAACGCTTATCCATATAGCGTTAGAAGAAACTACTGGTTCCAGAATTATGCCAGGGCATGGGAGGCACGAACCTAGCCAGTACATCACGACAGATGAAGATGACGAACCCGACAGTTTCGCCCGCCCCCCTTCGAGTGGGCATCGACCTGATCGCCCTGCGAGACGTGGCAGCGTCCCTCGGACGTTTCGGCGTCCAATACGAGGAGCGGGTCTTCACCGCCCGGGAAATCGCCTATTGCCGATCGAGCCCCGGTACCGTAGCCGTGGGCCGTTTCGCGGCCCGTTTTGCGGCCAAAGAGGCCGCGATCAAGGTTCTGTGCCCTGATCAGCCCGGATTGGATTGGCGTTCGATCGAAGTGACCCGGGAACAGGATGGATCGGCGAGTCTCGTGCTGCACGACGACGCCAGCGCCCTGGCCGTCAGACGCGGTCTCTCCCGCTTCGCGGTCAGCCTGAGCCACGACGACGAATACGCGACAGCGGTCGTCGTGGCCCAACCATGAGGAGCGAACAATGAACGACGCAGGCCAGCTCGCGGACGGCATCCGCACCGTACTCCGGGAACACGCCCGGCTCGCGATCGATCCGGACGGCCTCGACGACCAGGCCGATCTCTATCAGGCGGGCCTCACCTCCCACGCCAGCGTCAATTTGATGCTGGCGCTCGAGGATCGATTCGAGATCGAATTCCCGGAACGAATGCTCCGGCGCGGAGCATTCTCCAGTATCGCGGCCATCCGATCGGCCATCGAAGAACTCACCGGGGTGGATGCATGACGGCTGTTACCGGCCGGGACCTCGCCACGCTGGCCCAGAAGATCGGCGCGGAGGTGGTAGCGGCCGCGGCTGACCGCGTCGACCGGGACGCCCGCTTCCCCGCCGAAGCATTCGCCGCGTTGCGGGCCGAACGGTTTCTCGCCGCCATGGTCCCGGAGGAATTCGGTGGTGGCGGGCACTCCCTCTCCGAAATCGCCACGGTGTGCCAGACACTCGGACGCTACTGTGCCTCGACCGGCATGATCTACGCCATGCACCAGATTCAGGTTGCCTGCCTGATCCGCCACAGCCGAACCAGCCCGTTCTTCCAGCGTTTCCTGCACCGGCTCGCGGAGCAGGAACTGCTCCTCGGTTCGGCGACGACCGAGCTTGGGATCGGCGGTGATGTTCGCACCAGTCTCTGCGCGGTTGAACGCCAGGGCGATCGCTTCCGGCTGACCAAGCAGGCTCCGGTCATTTCGTACGGGCTCGAGTCCGATGCCATCCTGGTCACCGCTCGGCGCGCCTCCGACGCAGCGAGCAGCGACCAGGTCATCGTCCTCCTCAACAAGGACGACTATCGCTTGACCCAGACCAGCGGCTGGGATGCCCTCGGCATGAGGGGAACCTGCAGCCTGGGATTCACGCTGGAAGCTGAGGCCTCGGTCGACCAGATCGTGCCGCAGCCGTACGGCGAGATCTCGAGTCACACCATGCTGCCGACCTCGCACCTCCTCTGGGCCTCCCTGTGGCTGGGAATCGCCTCAGACGCCGTCGCGCGCGGGCGGGCGTTCGTACGCGCCGAGGCCCGTCGGAAACCCGGCACGGTCCCGCCGTCGGCGACCCGCCTGGCCGACGTCGTCGCCGACCTCCACGCCATGCGTGCCACCGTACACAATGGCCTCGCCGAGTACGAGCGGGTCATGCACGACGGCGACGAACTCTCGAGCCTGGGCTTTGCCCTCCGGATGAACAACATCAAGGTCCTGGCCTCCCGGGCGGTCGCCGACATCGTGACCGCGGCCCTCGGCGTCACCGGCATCGCCGGCTACAAGGCGGACTCGAAGTTCTCGCTCGGCCGACACCTCCGTGACGCCCACGGTGCATCGCTCATGATCGCCAATGACCGGATTCTCGCGGCGAACGCCGCCATGCTCCTGGTCCAGAAGGACGATTGACGTGGCTCCCGATCCCCGATTCCTCGAGGCCGCCCGAGCCTACCGCGACGAACTCGTCGCGGCGGGCCTCCTCATTCCGACTGGCGTCCCCGGGGTCATGGGTCGGGGTGGCGAGTTCGAAGACACCCTCGACCGGGTCGATGCTCTCGTCACCCGGTTCGGTGCCTCGGACGGGGCGACGGTCATGCGGTTCCCGCCGATCCTGAACAAACTCACGTTCGAAAAGAGCGAATATCTCAAGTCATTCCCCCAACTCGCGGGGACGGTCCACAGCTTCAACGGCGACGACGCCGCTCACCGGGCGCTCCTTCACGGTGTCGAGGCGGGAACCGACTGGGCCAGGGACCTTCCCTCGACCGATGTGGTGCTGACCCCAGCGGCTTGTTACCCGGTCTACCCGGCCGTGGCCGGTGTCCTCCCGGCCAACGGCCGCATCGTCGACGTGCTGTCGTTCTGCTTTCGTCACGAACCATCGGACGACCCGGCACGACTCCAGGCGTTCCGGCAGCGTGAGCACGTCCGAATCGCCAGCCCGGAACAAGTCGCCTCATGGCGAAATACCTGGTTCGAGCGAGCCGATCAGTTCACCGCGGCCCTGCAACTCGACGCCAGGGTCGAAGTGGCCAACGATCCGTTCTTCGGCCGGGGCGGGAAGCTGCTCGTCGTCAACCAGCGCGACCAGCAGCTCAAGTTCGAGGTCGTGGCGCCCATCGCCTCGTCCGAGTGGCCGACCGCGATCATCTCGTTGAACTACCACCAGGACCATTTCGGCCACCTGTTCGGCATCACGACCGATGATGGCGCCACCGCCCATACGTCGTGCATCGGCTTCGGCCTCGAGCGGATCACGCTGGCCCTGTACCGGAAACATGGGTTTGCCCGTGAACGGTGGCCGGACGGGACCCGGAAGGTGCTCGGACTGTGACCGTGGCTCTCCGCCCGATCGACCCTGCTTCGCACCAGCCGCACCCACTCCACACGGCCGACCGGGTCTGGCCGCAGTCGAATTGCTATGTCGACCTCTGGATCGAGTTGCTGCACGGCAACGGATATGACCCGCTGGCGGGCTGTGCATTCAGCCTCACGACGGACCTCGAAGGCGATCAGTGGACTTTCTTCAAGTATCCCCTCGCCGACCTCGAGCGCCTCTACGGCATCGAGGTCTTCGAGTTGAACGTCTGGCGTCGGCTGGCCTCCCACATCGCGGACCAGTTGGCCCAGGGGCGATCCGTTATCCCCGAGGTCGACGCCTTCTATCTGCCCGATACGGCCGGCACCAGCTACCGCATTGAACACGTCAAGACCTCAATCGCCATCCAGCACCTCGACCTCCCCGGCAGGCGGCTCGGCTACTTCCACAATGCCGGCTTCTATGAAGTGAGTGACGAGGATTTCACCAATTTGCTCCGCCTCGAAGGACCGCTCACCAGCCCGGAGTACCTGCCCCCGTACGTCGAGGTCGCGAAGTTCGGCGCGAGGCCGGCGATGGCCGGCACGGCTCTGGTGAGCGGCGCCATCGATCTGTTGCGAGCGCATCTTGATCGAGCGCCGGCCGGAAACCCGTTCCATCGGTACGCGGCCCGGTTCGGCAACGACCTCCAGTGGCTCGCGAGCGAGCCCCTCTCGTCATTCCATGGTTACGCGTTCGCCACGCTCCGCCAATTTGGGGCGAGCTTCGAGACGGCGGCGCTGTTTCTCGGTTGGCTGGCTGAGCGTGGAGAAACCGGCCTCGATCCAGCCATCGCCGCGTTCAGCGAAATCGCGGCGACCGCGAAGTCGCTTCAATTCCGGACCGCGCGGCTCGTTGGCGCCGGCAAAGTGTTCGCACCGGAGCCGTTCCTCGACGGCATGGCAGCGAGTTGGGATGCCGGGTTCGAGTTGCTGCGATCCCGATACGGCCGTTAAACCGACCGGCACCGCGGATGCCCAGTCTCAGGCCTGCCGGACCGTACCGCGCCGTCGCATTGGATGGCGACTGGTCGGTGGGGTCGCTGCCGCCAGATCATGCCAACGATCCCCAAGCCCTCGCGGGCGCCGGAATCGCCTGGGTGTCGATCCCCGGTCCGGTTCCAGTTGCTCAGGCCCTCGGCCTGGGCGCCGAGCTGAACGACCGAACGGACCCGGAGCTCGACCGGAAAGACTGGTGGTACCGCTGCCGCTTCCAGGCTCCCGGGGCCGGAGCCATTCGCTTCGACGGGCTCGCGACGCTCGCCGAAATCTGGCTCGACGGCGAGAAGGTCCTGACCTCGACGAACATGTTCGCGACGACTCGCGTGGTGCTGAGCGAACCAGCATCGTGCGATCGAGTCCTCTTCATCCGGTTCGCTTCGGTCGAGCGGTGGCTGGCCCGGAAACGGCCCCGCCCCGCCTGGAAAACCCGCCTGGTAGAGCATCAGCAATTGCGCTGGCTCAGGACCAGCTTGCTGGGCCGGATCCCGTCCTGGTGCCCGCCTTTGCCGATCGTCGGCCCGTGGCGAGAGGTGTGGTTCGAGCCCGCGGCACCTATCGCCGCCGTGGGACACCGAATTCGCCCCTCCGTGGCCGGGACAGACGGCCATCTCGACGTCAGCGTCACCGTGACCGCGCCCAGCAGGCCGTCCGGCACGGTGCGGGTGGGCGCGATGACTGCTCCGCTGACGGCGGAACCCGCGGGCGAGGCCTGGACCCTCACGGCGAGCGCAATCGTCCCTGAGGTCGCGCTTTGGTGGCCCCACACCCACGGCGAGCAGCCACTCTACCCGGTTACGACGATCATTGTCGCCGGCGACTCGGCCGTCGAACTCGACCTCGGTCACATCGGCTTTCGAACCATCGAGGTGGACCGCGGCGCCGACGGCCGTGGCTTCGGCCTCCGCATCAACGGGGCGGACATCTTCTGTCGGGGAAGCTGCTGGTCCCCGCCGGACTTGGCCGCTGGGGCAACGGTTGATGGGGTGACGGCAGCCCTGGCCCAGGTGCGAGCTGCCGGCATGAACATGATCAGGGTCGGCGGCACGATGGTCTACGAAA
>JANXXJ010000243.1 GCA_025350665.1 Gemmatimonadota bacterium
CGTCGATGCCGGCAACGTGGTCGGCATGCTCGTGGGTGAAGAACACAGCGTCGATCCGGGCCGGGTTGGCGGCCAGGAGTTGGACCCGGAGTTCCGGCGGGGTGTCGATCAGGATCGTGGCTCCGCCGGTCTCGATCAGCGCGGCGGTGCGATGGCGTCGGTCGCGGGGGTCGGTGGAGCGGCAGACGGCGCAATCGCAGCCGATCTGGGGGACCCCGAACGAGGTGCCGGTGCCGAGCAACGTGAGGCGGGTCACGGCGCGGGTTCCCGGATCTCGACCGTCGTCGCGATCGTCGTCGCGATCGTCGTCGTAGGGGCGGGCTTACGCCCGCCCTTACGGGGACGGCGGCGGGGTTCGGGGTTTCGCGGGGGAACGATTCGATCGGCGGAGAATTGGTTAACGGGGCGCGGCCGAGGAGCGCGACCGTTCCGGGCATGGAATGCCGAGTGCGCGCTCCCCGTTTGGCCGGGTTCGACTATCGCCAGGCCCATTGGTACAACATCACGATGGTCACCGGCGATCGGGTTCCGTGGCTGGCCTGGGTGGCGCCGGACCGGATTGCGCTGACAGCGGCCGGGCTCATCGCCCGGCGGATGTGGCTGGAACGGCCGCTGTGGTTTCCAGGCGTTCAGCTGGACGAGTTCGCGGTGATGCCGGACCACATTCATGCGATTCTTGCGCTCCCCGGCCATGGGGTGTCGCTCGACCGGGTCGTCGGGACGTTCAAGGCCGCCACGAGCCGGGCGGTGCGGGGTGTGGTCCCGCGCCGGAAACTGTGGCAGCGGAGTTTCTGGGATCGCATCATCCGAAATGAAGCGGAACTCCGCCGGTTTCGGAACTACGTCCGGGACAACCCGCGCCGGGCGGTCGTGGCGGTGGGGACCCCGGCGCGAGGCCGAACGTAGGGGCTACGCCCGATCTCCGCGTTCGGCCGGGGATCGGCGCGAAGGGGAGTCCGTAAGGGCGGGCTTACGCCCGCCCTTACGACGGGGCGCCGGGCGCCCGACGGGGATCGGCGCCGACGCGGTCGTCGAAGCCCCGCGTTCAAACGGTTTCGATGCGGAGGAGGTTGGTGGTGCCGGCGCGGTCGAACGGAACGCCGGCGGTGACGACGAATCGGTCGCCGGGCCAGGCGATGCCCTTCTTCACGATGACTTCGCGGGTGACGGCGAGCATCGACTCGTAATCGGGCCGACGCTCGACCAGCACCGGGATCACGCCCCAGATGAGCGCCAGATGGCGGTAGGTCTCGGTTTCCGGAGTGACTGCGAGGATCGGCACCGTGGGCCGATAGGAGGCCACGGTCCGGGCGGTGAAGCCGCTGCTGGTCAGGCAGACGATGAGCGGCACCTTGAGCAGATCCGCGGCGGCACAGACCGCCACCGCGATGGCGTCCTCCGTGCGGGTCGTAGCGTGGGGTTGGTTCAGATGAATCGCCGAGGCCTGCCAGACGGGCGCGTGGTCGTCGCCGTCGCGGCGGTGGCTTTCCACCTCGCGGGCAATCTGATCCATCGCCAGGACGGCCTCGAGCGGGTAACTCCCGACCGCGGTCTCGGCCGACAGCATGACCGCGTCAGTGCCGTCGAGGATGGCGTTCGCCACGTCGGACGCTTCGGCCCGGGTGGGACGGGGCGCCTTGATCATCGACTCGAGCATCTGGGTCGCGGTGATCACCGGCTTCCCGTGCCGGTTGGCCTCGCGGATCAACTTCTTTTGAACGAGGGGGACTTGCTCGAACGGCAGTTCGACGCCCAGGTCACCGCGGGCCACCATGATGGCGTCGGCGGCGGCGAGGATGCCCTCAAGATGCTGAAGGGCCGTGTCCTTCTCGATCTTGGCGACCAGCTTCACATGCTTGGGGACGAGCCGGCGCAGGCCCTCGATGTCCTGGGGCCGCCGGACGAAGCTCATGCCGAGGTAGTTCACCCCGAGCTCGCAGGCCTGCAAGGCGTCTTCCCGGTCCTTGTCGGTGAGAGCCGGCGCGGAGACGTCGATCCCGGGGAGATTCATGCCCTTGTGCGTCTTGAGCAGCCCGCCATAGCGGACGGCGCCGTGGACCTTCATCCCGGCGACCGAGATCACATCGACGGCGATCAGGCCGTCGTCGAGCAAGATCCTGCTGCCCGGGCGGGCGTCCTCAGCGAGTTCGCGGTAGGTGGTGGGAATTTCGCCGGCGGCGGCCTCATCTTCGGGCGCAAAGGTGACCTGCTGGCCGACGGTCAACTGCATCGGCTCCGGAAGGTCGCCGACCCGGATCCGTGGACCCTGGAGGTCCATGAGAATGGCCGACGATTTATCGCGCTGCCGCTGGACTTCCTTCAAATCGGTGATCCATTTTGCGCGGATCTCGGGTGTGCCGTGAGAGGCGTTGACACGCACGACATCGACGCCGGCGTCGAGCATGGCGCGCATCTGTTCCGGCTGGTCCCAGGCAGGCCCAAGGGTGGCGACGATCTTGGTGCGACGACTGTCTCTGGCCAAAAAGGGACCCTGCCTAACCGTTCAGCATGTGGAGAACACGGAACAACGCGACTGTGGAAACTAATCCCTTGCAATGTAATGACATACGCATGTGAAGCCAACCGAATCTCCACATTGGAAAATCACGAATTTGGGGGCTAATCAGAGGGGAAAGTGGCGTGTACAGTTATGTGGACTCGCGGGTTTGTCCACAGGGGCGTCATTCGGGCATCCCTCGCCAACGGGGATAAGCTGGTCACCCCGTTGGCGTTGGCGGCCGCCAACGGTTTCAACAACTGCGAGTCATTTCGGCCCCGTGATCCACAATGCGTGCACATAACGACGTTATGTGG
>JANXXJ010000244.1 GCA_025350665.1 Gemmatimonadota bacterium
GGCGTCTTCCGCAGGTTGATCGTCGTCAACTCCTCCGGAGTCGGGAACCAGGCCTTCACCGTCACATCGCCGCTCACGACGTCATTCGCCATCGCCAGGGCCTCGTCCGTCCGATGGTCATCGAGGTCGGCGACGTCGAGGTCGATGCTGACATAGTCCGTACCCAGGTGGAAGCCGATGGTGTTGGCACCGGCGATCCGGATCATGGCCTGCGACAGGATGTGCTGGCCGGTGTGCTGCTGCATATGGTCGAGACGCCGCGGCCAGTCAACCCGGCCATCGATCGGCCCGGCGGCCAGTGGCCCGTCGAGAACATGGAGCAGGGCTTGGTCGGTTTCCCGCACGACCACCTCGAGGACGCGCCGGTCGCCGAGGGTGCCGGTGTCGAATGGCTGGCCACCGGAAGTCGGGTAGAAGAACGTCTCATCAAGGACCACGGCGGGCCGGCCACCCGCCTCCGTGGCCTCCGAAACCCGGCTGGCGAACTGGGTGGTATAGGAGTCATGGTAATAACGGCGGGCGACTTCGATCGGCGGCACGGTCGGCTCGGTGGATCCGGCCGGCGTCTGAACGACCGGCCTGGTACGTGATGTGAATGCGCCCGGAGGGACTCGAACCCCCAACCCTCAGATCCGAAGTCTGATGCTCTATCCAATTGAGCTACGGACGCGTTGCCGTAATTTCCACCGGCTGGCGGCCGTAGTCAAACGGCGCCGCCGCCTGGCAGGACCCGGCCTGCGAGCTTAAGATCGTGCCCACCATGCCTGCCACGCCGCTTCCGAACCTTCCCTGCTTCCCGTGTCCCCACCGGGCGGCCTGCTGTGCCTACGGATCCACGGTCACGGAGGTCGAAGCCGCCGAGATCATCGCGCACTACGGTGAGGGCAAGGTCTACCTGACTCGCTGGGGCGAGTGGCGGACTCGGGTCCGGGCGGGGCGCTGCATATTCTTTGGGACCGGCGGGTGTGAGATTCATGCGAAGCCGTTCTATCCGGCGGTGTGCCGCGGCTTCCCGTGGACCGATGCCGAAACCGGCGGACCATACGAATTCGACCGCACGATCTGCCCTGAGTTCACCCTCCGGCCCGAGCTGGTTGCCATCCATCCGTTCCAGGGTCCGGCCTCCAGGGCGTCAGACCGATCCGACTGACGGTCCCGGCCTTCGCCGCACGAAGAACAACCCGAATCCCAGGCTGGCGCTGCCGATCAGGAACCACTGAAGGGCGTATGACAGGTGCGGGCCGTCGTCGAGTGGCGGCGGTTCGATCCGAATCGGCAGAGAATGACCCTTGAGCGTGTGCTCCCGCGTTCGGGTCGAGTCGGCGACGACGATCACATAGTACGGGCCGACCGGATAGGGGATCTCTTTCCTGAGGGCGGACAAGTCGAGGCGGTGCCAGGTCCGTCCGTTGGCCGTTTCCAGGGGTTGCCCGTCTCCTTGATCCGGAACCGCGAGGGCGATGCCGGTGAACGCGGCCCTATCGGTTTCGACGAATCCGGAACGGTTGGACGGCAGGCCGGCATCCGGGGTTGGCACGAACCCTCGGTGAATCAGCAGGGCGGTATCGCGTCCCGACATCCGCAGGGGCGTGATGATATGGATACCGGGGGTCCCCCGGAGCAGTCTGCCCCGGAGTGCGACTTCGCGGCCGAAGTCATATCGCCCCGCAACCCGAACCCGGCGATAGTTGGCGCCCGGTTCCAGGGACCCCAGCGACAAGTCGACCTCCGGTCTGTCGCGGGCCGCCATGGCTTCGGCGTTCCAGGCCCGCCGGGCGATCAGTCGCCGGAATTGCCAGACGCCGAGGCCGTCGGCGGCCACCGCGGCGACCAGTGTCAGCAGGAACAGCATTCTCCGGCCTGGAGACATCCGAGTGTCAGCAAAGGGGGACACAACACGCTCCGGCGTCGGTGCCGTATGGCTATCGTTTGTCGCGCTAACCTGTTTTCGTTCAACAAGATAACGTCAGTGCCCCAAAAACGGCCCGCGCCTTGCTTTCGATCGCTGCTGTCAACGACTCATCCCGCGTCGACAATTCGTCTGAGGTCAAACACCATGCGTCACTCTATCGCGGTTGGATCGCTTTCACTGCTGCTCGCGGCCGGTCTTACCGGAAATGCCGAGGCCCAGCGTCGGCGCGGGCTGGTCGATGTCAGCTACTCAGGCGAGCGACACGGTTTCTGGGCCAATTTCGGCATCGGTGCCGGCTCCGAGTCATTCAAGTTCGACGATACCCCATCATACAGTTCCGGGCTCATCAAACCGGCCTATTCCATTCGGATGGGCGGGACGGTGAATCCCAATGTCCGCCTTGGCGCTGAGCTCTCCGGATGGGCTGATCGCCACTACGACTCGCAGGCCCAGGACAATGTGACGAGCTATCTCGGTGGCCTGATGCTGATCGGGCAATTCTACCCCTCCCGACGCGCGGGCTTCTTCCTCAAGGGCGGCGTCGGGGTGACTCGCACGGGTGAAGACCTTGCCGGCCCCGGCGGCGACCTCCACGAGGATGGGTTCGGCTACACCGTGGGTGCCGGCTACGAGATCAGACTCAATCGGGGTCTCGCCCTGACCCCGACAATCGACCTGCTCCAGCATCGCTCCCAAAGCCGCGACCAGCTGGGTGTGCTGCAACCGGCGCTGCATGACCGACTGCTGACCTTCGGGGTGGCGCTTACGGTCCAGTCGGGCCGATGATCTGAAAACGGCGCGGCGGTAGGGTGGGAGCCGAACACGACAATCACGCGTCTCCGACAAGACCCGGGCTTCCGTCCTACCGTCGCACCCCCTATCTCTACAAGCCGCCCCATCCCGGGCGGCTTCCGTCTTTGGCAGGAGGGCTGGAAATGTCCGTACGAATCGCTCGGTGGGCGCTCCTTGCCGCCGTCGGGGCCGGCTGCAGCGGTGCCACCCCGCTCGCCCCGGCCGACCTTGCAGGGGCGTACGTGGCCACGACCATCTCGGTCGTGATCAATGGCGTCACGACCAACATGCTGGCCAAAGGCGCGTCGGTTTCGCTGTTGCTGACGGCGGACGGGAACGCCACCGGTCGGGTCGTTGTTCCCGTGCTCCCTGGCGTTCAGACGGTCGCGGTTGATGACGACCTTGCCGGCACCTATGAATTGATCAAGGATCACGTCCAGCTCAAGCCGACGGTCGGAACCTACCTGAGCGGGATGATTTTCACGGCGGACCTGCCGGAGCTCCGGGCATACGTCACGATTCAAGACCCGAGTCGGTCCGGGCAGTTTACCCTGATCCTGAGGCACCAATAATGCCTCGGTCGGTGCCCGCATTCGTTGGGGCCCTCCTGATCGGATGCGCCGTGACGGGTAACGCGCAGGGGCGGTATACCTATGGAAGCCGGCAGGAACGGTTTCCAACGGTCGCCGTCATGGCCGGACCGACCCGCTACGACATCGATGGCAAGGGCACGGGCTTCGTTGCCGCACTGCGGTTCGACGTGCCGTCAGGACGGATTTTCGTGGTCGAGCCAGGTATCGCGTTTGCCCGACTCCGGTCGGCGGTCGGGGGTCGGATCTCCTACGTCCTTCCGGAGATCAGCCTCCAGGTTGAACCGCCGCGCGGCGCCTTCCGTCCTTATCTCGGTGTCGGTGGAGGATTTGCCGAGTACCTGTCCGGCCGGGGGACGACCTTTGGCACCCTCCACGCCGCGGCCGGGTTCCGTCTCAACATCGGCGACCACTACGGCGCGCGGTTCGAAGTCCGAGCCCGGTCCATCGACCCATTCTCGCAGTCGACGACCGACTTCACCTTCGGGTTCATGAAGCGGCTGTCTCCCAATCGTTGATGCCGGTCACGGGTCCTGGTCGTCATCCTCGAAAAGAGAGGAGGTCGCCCCAGTTCCGCTGGCCCGTTCGACCTTGAGCACCCGCTTCATCGTCTTTCCGTCAACCGTGATCGAAACTACGTAGTCGGAGGGGCCGACGATGGGTGCCCCGGCGCCCCGCCCGCCGCCCAGGAAGCCGAACGGCCCGCCGCCTCGCCGGTTGGGGCCCGGGGGCCGGAGGAGCGTCATGAGCTGGCTCATCAGCCCCTGATCGGGCGGAGCGTCGGCGGCGCTTTCCGCCTGAGCGCCCTCTCCGCGGCCAGCCGCAGCGCGCCCCATCGACTCGCCGGGGCGGGGGTCGAACGCTCCCTCGCGGCCGGCCGGCGCGCCGCCGCCACCGCCAAAGCCGAACAGCTGCGCCATTTCCTGGGTGTTGCCGCTGGCCATCGCTGCCCGAATCCGGTCAGCCATCGGTTTGGGTAGGGTGCCCGCCTTCACCAGCGAGTCCATCACGAATTCGGCCCTCACGGCGAGCTGGATGCTGTCCCGACGAGCGGAGGGGCCAAGTGGGGCCGATGCCGGTTGTTTGCCCCGGAAGTCCCAGTAGGCTCGGTGAATCCCGGGCCCGCCAGGCCCCAGCACGGTGCGGATGGTGTCGCCTTTGGCATCCTGAATCACGATCCGGGTTCGTTCCCGTGGGTTACCGGCGCTCAGTCGGTAGACGATCTCGGCGCCATAGGACGGGCTCGGAGCACGGAACGTCTTGTGGCCCGGGTCTTCGCCATTGACCGGCGGCTCGGCCCACTGCAGAGCGACCTTGGGCTGGAAGAGGTGAGTCGCCGCGGCGAGCACGGAGTCGGTCATCTGTTCGAGGGGGCCGATGTCCACGATCCAGAGCGACCGCCCGTGAGTTGCGGCTATCAACTCCCGTTCCCGCGGATGAATACGGAGATCGTGTACGGGAACCGTCGGGAGACCGTTCATGAACCGTTGCCATGACGTGCCGCGATCGAACGACACATAGGCCCCAACGTCGGTGCCGAGGAACAGGAGGTTCCGGTTGACGGAGCTTTCCCGAATCACATGTACGAAGTCGGGGCCGCCGGTGGGCAGATTGGCCGCGATCGATTTGAAGGTCTTGCCGAAGTCGTTCGTCAGGTAGACGTACGGCTTGAAATCCTGGCCTCGGTGGCCGTCGAACGTCACGTAGAATGTGGACGAGTCAGCCCAGGAGGGCTCGATCCGACTGACGTAGGTACCCGCCGGGACTCCCGGGAACCGCCCGGTCAGGCCCTCCCAGAGGCCGCCGTCGTTCCGAGTGAGCCAGACATTGCCGTCGTCGGTTCCGGCATACAGCAATCCCGGACGGATCGGCGACTCGGCCAGGCTGACAATCGTGGCGTAGGTCTCGGCGCCGGTAGCGTCGGTGGTGATGCCGCCCGTGGTCTGGGTAGAGATCCGAATCTTCATCGTGTCGCGCTGCGACAAATCGGGCGAGATCGGGAACATTTCATCGCCGCGTTTGACGCTCTTCATCACCCGGCTCGCGCCCATGTAGAGCACGGTCGGGTTGTGGGGCGAGAGGAAGAACGGCGTGTTCCAGTTCCAGCGGAGGTCGATGTTGGCGGAGTCGACGG
>JANXXJ010000247.1 GCA_025350665.1 Gemmatimonadota bacterium
CCGATGGTCTGGCCCTTGCCGACGAACGTGACCAGGCCGAAGTAGACGGCGGCCGAGGCCACGCTGTACCAGTTGGCGAGGTTGAACTTGAGGTGGATGTCGGTGTTGGCCGGGATCAGCTTCAGCTTCTCGGCCACGGAGGCGCCGGCGGCCACGCCCACCATGACGACGACCACGATGACGAACCAGTCAATGGCGAAGGCCGCCGCCCTGCGCCCGAAGGAGGCCAGGCGAACGCCATCGAGCGCGACCATGCGGCTCGTGGCATGGGCGTTGTACGTATCAGGTACCACTGCTCCTCCTTCTGCCTAACTGCGAGGGGCCGGCACGATGTTCTGGTTGGACCGGAACAGATTCGCCGGATCGTACTGCGCCTTGATCCGAGCCAGGCGCGGGTAATTTGCGCCATACGCCTCCCGAATGCGTTCCGGGGTGCTCCGGGGCAGGTAGTTCACGTAGGCCCGGTGCGCCAAGGGCCGGAGCGCCGCCCCGGTCTCCGCCACCCATTGCTCGGCCCGGGCGCGCCCTTCGGGTTTGTCCCACTCGGCGGCCACCAGGGAGCTGAGGCCCGTCCCGCGCAGGGCGTAGGCGGTGGCGCTCATGGGGACTCGGGCCGCGACCCCGTTCGACAGGCCGAGTAGCATCTGTCCGACGCCGCGCGCCTCGACGGCGGCGCGCGCCAGCACGTCCACCACACCGCCGCTCAGGTCTTCGATGAAGGCGCCGTCCACCGCCAGGCGCGTGGTGTTCCATTGCTCGCCGTCCGGCTTTGGCATCGAGGTGGACATCCGCGCTTCCGCGGGGCGGAATGCCTGTTTCCACTTCTCGAGGTAGGCCGCGGCCGCGGCCGGGTCGCCGCGGAAGTCGCAGCTCGCGAACGCGCCGGCCGCCGGGTCCACGAAGAACCCGGCGCGTACCTCGTCGGGCGTCTCGCGCACGAGGTCTCCGAAGGTGCGCAACACCCCGGCCAGGTCATTGACGCTCGGCCAGCCGAACGCGAATCCGGCCGTGTGCATCGGCACCACCGGGTGGAGCCGGAAGTCCAGGCGGGTGACGACACCGAAGTTCCCGCCGCCGCCCCGGATGGCCCAGTAGAGGTCCTCGTTGTTGCCGGGGCCGAGTTCGAGCACGTTGCCGTCGGCGGTCACGAGCTGGGCGCCGACCAGGTTGTCGCACGCCGTGCCGTAGAGCCCCCGTCCGCTGGTGTCGCCGCCGGCGAGGGCGAGGCCCGCCACACCCACCGCGCCGCACGCCCCCATGGGCGTGTAGAGGCCCGCAGCGAGGGTGGCCGTCAGGAGGTCCCTGATCCGGGTGCCGCCGCCCACGGAGGCGGTGCGGCGGTCACGGTCGACGCTGACCGTGGTGAGGGCGCCGAGGTCGATCTGGAGGGCGCCGTCGGCCACTCCGTATCCCGCATAGCTGTGTCCGCCGGCGCGGATGGCGATCGGGACCGTGTGCTTGCGCGCGAACTCCACCGAGCGTCGAACATCATCGACGTTCGCGGCGCGCACCATCGCCAGGGGGCGAAGGTCGTAGGCCTGGTTCCAGACCCGTCGGGCGTCGTCGTATTCGGGTGACGTCTTTCGCAGCAATCGCCCGCGAACGGAGCGGGCAAGCTTGTCGAGGTCGGATGCGGGATCGGTTGCCGCCCCGGCGGGCCAGGGGCTCGGCCGCACGAAGGCGGCCACGTTCGCGGCGCCGGCGGTGACGAGCCCGGTGCGTACGAAATCGCGCCGGGTCCAGTTCAAGATGCCGGATGGAGGCGTGCGCATCGGGGTCCTAGGGATTGAGCGGCGTACGGCCTAACGGAGCGACTGCGATCGGTCAGTCCTCGGTCCGGCTCCGAATAACATAGGTGTACCCGATCACCTCGGCCACCTCGTCGGGATGGAGCGCCCGGTACAGCGCGTTGGCCGCGTGGTTGTCGCGCTCCGCGCCGAGCCAGACCTCCTCGCACCCCGCGTCGCGGGCGAGGTCGATCAGGGTTCGCATCATGGCCCGGCCGGCGCCTCGGCGGCGCTGGTCGGCGCAGACGTCGACCTCGTCGACGTGGGCTCCAGCCGAGCGGACGCAATGCCGAGGAGGGTACGGCCGTCGGCGCCGACCTCGTGGCAGGCCACGAACCGGGTGTCCGGCTGGGCGAGGTAGGCAGCCAGCGCCGGGACGTCATAGGCGGACATGGCGTTGGCGGGATCCCAGGCGGCCTGGTTGATCTCGGCGACGAGCCGGACCAGGTCGTCGCCGGCGGTGACGAGGCTAACGGTGATCATGGTGTGATCGGTGCCATGGCGGGGCCTCGCAGGGATTGGTCGGCTTTCCGCCCAATGTAACCGCTGCGTGCAGATCGGTACGCCGTGGTGAACCGGGCGGCCGGACAGACCGCGCCGACACTTCGTTGGAGCAGGCACGAGCACTGGCCCGCCGCTCTATTTGCATCCCCCCGTCGTGGCACTCCAGACGCCGGAGGCAACGCCGCTTGACCAAGTGCCGCCGACGGAGTCCCCGATTGGATCGCCCTTCATCGTGACGGAGACATTGCCGCTTGCGGTTGCGCTATAGGCGGCTGTGCCGCCACTCACTGATGAGAAGCGTCAGGTACCCGCCGAGGAAGCCGAGAAACGAGATCTCAGCACGTTCATCTTCGGGAACACGGTTCATCACCGAGCCTCCTTGCGCCTGACCTGACACCCGAAAGCTGATCCGGATATTATGTCGGTTCTCCTCCGGAGGACCGATGCGGAAGAGTCGATTTACCGAAGCCCAGATTGTGGCCGTGCTCCACGAAGTGGAGGCCGGCGCGAAGATCACCGAGGTCACCCGGCGCCATGCGATCACGGAGACCACGTTCCACCGCTGGCGGAAGAAGTACGGGGGACTTCAGGTCAGCGAGGCCAAACGTCTCCGGGCGCTGGAGGACGAGAACCGCCAGCTCAAGCGGCTCGTGGCCGACCAGGCGCTCAACATCCAGGTCATCAAAGACCTGCTGGGAAAACAGTGGTAACGGCCGAGCAGCGGCGGACGGCGGTCACCCACGCCGGTACGACCGCCGGCCTGAGCGAGCGGCGGGTCTGCCGCTATACGGGCTTTGCCCGGACCAGCCAGCGCGACCGGTCGCGGCGGCCAGCGCGCACGGCGCTGCGGGAGCGCTTGGCCACGCTCGCCCTGCTCCGACCGCGCTGGGGCTATCGCCGGCTGTATCGGCTGCTGCGCCGCGAAGGCGAGCGGGTCAACCGGAAGCTCGTCTACCGCCTGTACCGCGCACTGGGCCTGGCGGTGCGGCGGCGCCGGCGGACGCGGGTGGCGGTCGTCCGGCAGCCGCTCACGCCGCCGGCGGCCCCGCAGGTCCGGTGGAGCATGGATTTCGTGAGCGATGCGCTGGCCGACGGTCGTCGGTTTCGCGCCCTGACCTTCATCGATGACTTTACCCGCGAATGCCCGGCCATCGAAGTGGATCATGCCTTGTCGGGCGAGCGGGTCGTCCGGGTCCTCGAGCGCCTGGCGCACGCCCGCGGCCTGCCGGATCATCTGGTGTGCGATAACGGCCGCGAGTTTACCAGCGAGGCCCTCGACATCTGGGCGCACCGGCGCGGCGTCCGGCTGCACTTCATCGAGCCCGGCAAACCGGTCCAGAACGCCTTTGCCGAACGCTTCAACGGGCGCCTGCGGGATGAGTGTTTGAACGAGAGCTGGTTCCTCTCGCTGCCCGACGCCCGGACGACAATCGAAGCCTGGCGCGTCGACTACAACGAGGTCCGGCCGCACAGTAGTCTCGGGGATCGCACCCCCGCGGAGTTTCTCACGACCCTGAAGGCACAGGCAGGATCACCCTTTTCCCCGGCGAACCTGACATAATGATTGGACCCGCTTTGGGTGTCAGGTCACGCCACCTAACGACTTGGAATTAAGCCGCGAAGGCGCGACAGCGCCTTCGGCGGCTTCAAATCCGAGTTAGGCGCCTGACAATTGTGAGGGCCGAGGTGCGTGGGCATGCCATGTGCGACTGGCCCGTGTGTCACGCCTTGAAACCGGCCGCCTCTAGCTGGACGACGTTCCCGTCCGGATCGCGAACGTAGATAGTCGAATCACCCTCGTCTTGCCGGAGAGAGAAGCCGTCGCGTTGGAGCATGTCGCGGACGGA
>JANXXJ010000262.1 GCA_025350665.1 Gemmatimonadota bacterium
GAATCGTCCGGATTCACTTCGTAAGTGAATTGGAGCGACTGGTCCACCGTCGCCTGCGCACTCGACAGCATGACCTCACCCACCACCGGGTCGACGGTGCCCCAAACCTCGACGGTCACGACATCGAGCGCACCCGGAGCCGCCGAGAAATTGGTCCAGGTGTACTGGCCTTGATTCTGGAACAGGCCGCCAACTCCTCCATTGACGCCGCTGGTCTTCCACACATAGCTGAGCCCGGCGGTGCTTTGATGGCCTGGGATGACCGCGTCGAACTGGGCCGAGATTTGGTGGCGATTCACGGCACCGTTGGCGGGCGTCAGCGTCACTGGCGGGAGTCCGGCCGCCACCAGGAACGGACTGAAGCTGGTGGTGGTGGCGGTAACCGTGTGGGCCACCGGGTCGACCGCCTGGCCAGGAAGCCGCTCCCACGCGGTGCCGTTGTAGTGGATCAGCGCCATGTCGCCCGGAGTGACCCAGGCCGGCAGTTTGGCTGGATCGTACTTGACCTTGACCGTGACCGGCGCCGTGAAGGTGGTCCCTTCGGGGCCAAAGGTATAGCTGGTCCCGCCCACCGCGAACAATGTGGCCGGTGTGGCCGTCAGGTCCGGGAGTGCCGGCGGGGTCGCGTTCGGGGTGACGGTAACCGGCACCGGTGCGCTGACGGCGCCGGGGGGGATGACGATCTGTACCGCGCCGCCTCCGGCGGTGACCGTTCCGCCGCCGGTGGTAACCTGACCGCCGTCAGCCACGGTGATCACCGCGGTGCCGGTCTGCCCTTCGCTGGTGGCCGTGATGGTGGCCGAGCCTGCGGTGACCGCGGTCACCAGCCCGGAGGTGCTCACGGAGGCCACGGCATTGGCATTGCTGGCCCAGGTGACGGTGCGCCCAGCCAGGTCGTTGCCCGCCGCATCCTTCGTGGTTGCGGTGAGGGCCTGGGTCTGGGTCGGCACCAGGCTTGCCGTCGGCGGAGTGACGACGACCGAGGCCACCGGAGCCGGCGGTGGCGGCGGAGGTGGCCCCGGGGGCGAGGGCGAGGTCGACCCGCCGCCACAGGCGGCCAGGGTCAGAAGCAACGAGGCGGACAGACGGATCTTGAGTCGGCGGTACACTGGGCTGCCTTTCGGGGGTTACTATCTCAGGCGTAAAAAGGGGGCTTAAACGGCTCATCTGCGTGCCGGAGTCGGCCATCTTCGGCTTAGGACCTTCCCGTGGCACTGAGAGAACTTGATCAGGGCATGTCGGCGATCCAGCCCCGGTTGACTCGAAACGGCCTTCAAGAAGGAGCCGCAGCGTTCCGAGTCGGCGGCGAGACCAACCCGACCGCCCTACGAGATTCTGACACTGATCAAGTGAAAGGCGAAAGAGAACCAGACGAGATACGCCAGGGCCAGGGCCGCCATGAGACTCCCGGCCCGAGCCCAACCTCCAAGCCCGAGCAGCGGCACGTTCAGCCGAGCGGATCGGAGGAACGGCACCGGCCGGTTGACCCATGGGCCCCCGGGATGGGGACGAAGGCCGATGCGTGCATCAGGCGGAGCGTCTCCGGCCGGAGCACCTGGCGGCGGGAGCCGTCGGGTCCGAGATGGGCCACCATGAACCGAGGCGGAAGCAAGGGCGTAGGTCTTCGCCTCGAACGCGCGGAGTGCCTCGGAAACCCGAAAGCTCGAGTACGACATGCCGAGCGGCTCGAGCAGGGTCGCCTGCAGGTGGCGGGAGAACGGCTCACCAGAGATTCGCTCGATGATGTATCCGGCCAGATTGAGGCCGTAATTCGAGTAGGCGGGAGTCTGGACTGACAGTGGAAGGACACGGCCGACCAGGGCCGCGCACATCGCGAGCGAGCTGACCACATCCGAACCTCCCGCGAAGCGGGACGAGGGCGGCGCGGCGACAGCCACCGTTCGGTGCGATCCGGTCGTGGGCGGCCGGGCACCGCCACGCTCCGTTTGACAAGTTGCGGCCGAGTCCCGATGTTGATCGGTGGACGGCGTTCGCCGTACGTGGATGCGCCACCACCTGTTGGACCGCCGTCCAGGTTCTCCAGCCCGCGCGCACCACGGTGCAGATAGTACTGCCCACCGGCGCTCGTGGCGCGTCGGTGGAAATCGACGTCATCGCAGCGCGTCCATAGCGGCGCTGCGGTGATTGTCTGCGGGCGGCCGGACGCCGACACCAACATTCGAGGTAGTCATGCAGATCACCCTGGTCAGCGTCTTGGTCGAGGATCAAGATCACGCCCTGGACTTCTATACCTCGGTGCTCGGCTTCAAGAAGAACCACGACATCCCGTTCGGGACATTCCGCTGGCTCACGGTCACGGCGCCGGAGGGCGTCGCGGGCGTCGAGCTGGTCCTGGAGCCCATGGGGTTCCCGCCGTCGCGCACATACCAGAAGGCATTGTTTCAGGCCGGCATCCCGCTGACCGCCTTCATGTCCAATGACATCGCCGCCGAATACGCCCGTCTCAAGGAACGGGGCGTGACGTTCCGGGGTGAACCGACGAAGATGGGCCCCGTCACCGCGGTCCTGTTTGAGGACACGTGTGGCAACCTCATCAATCTCGTCGAACCGGCGACCTGACCGTCAGCCGTGACCGGCAAGAGCCGCGGTATCGGCCAATCCGCCCAGCATATGCCACAGCTCCTGAATCGAATCACCGAGCCGGGCCGGATGATATTCGGCGTAGCGATTGTCGGGCTGGGCGGCGAGCACCTGGTCTGCGCCAACATGGCGGCAGAGCCCTTCCCGGCCCAGTTTCACGCGATCGTGATTCCGGCGATCCCGTGGATTCCTGCCCACCCGTGGCTCGCCTATGTAACCGGCGCTGCACTGGTGGTTGCCGGCGTGAGTATTCTCACCAGTGTGCAGGTCCGCGCGGGCGCCCTGCTCTTCGGCGGACTGTTTCTTGGCTGCGATCTCATCCTGCACGTACCGCGGATGGTCGTGGTTCCGCGGAACTGGGGGTTGCGCGGCGAGGTGACCGAGATGCTGGCGCTTGGCTCCGCCGCGTTGGTCCTGGCCGGAACGTTAGGGGGCACGGGCAGCAGCCCCGGACCGGGGGATCGTGCGCTGGCGAACATCGGCCGGGTCCTCTTCGGGGTGGCGGCGGTGGTGTTCGGCGGGGACCACTTTCTCGCACTCGACCTCATCGCGAGCCTGGTTCCCGCGTGGATGCCAGGGCATATCTTCCTCGCGTCTCTCACCGGTGCCGCCATGATCGCCGCTGGCGTGAGCATCGCGACGAAGTGGCAGGGTGGACCGGGAGCCTTCGGGCTGGGGATGGTGTTTCTGCTGTTTGTGTTGACGCTGCATGTGCCGCGGGTCCTGGCGGCTCCGCAGAGTCCGGACGAGTGGTCGAGTGCGCTCATCGCACTCGGGATGTGGGGTGCGTCGTGGATGTGTGCCTCGCCCACCGCTCCGTTTGACAGGTGGCGGCCGGGCCCCGATGTTGATCGGAGGCCGGCGCGATTCCTCGGGCCACGGGGCGGCCGCACCACAACGGTTCGTTAGGCACGCCAGACGGGCCTCCCCGTTTGGAGCCATGGGGCGGCGGCCGACGCTGACCGCACGCCTCTCACCCCTTGGGCCACCAAGGACCACACGATGATCACCCAGCAGGAACTCCAGACCCGGCTCGACCGCACGGCGGCCGATTGGCATTTGCCCGGCGCCGCGATCGCCGTCGTCCATGGGAGCCAGACCGTCACCGGCGTCACGGGCGTCACCAACGTGCGAACGCGGTGCGCCGTGGTGCCCGAGACACTGTTCGCCGCCGGGTCGGTGACCAAGGTCTTTACCGCGTCGCTGATCATGAGCTATGTCGACGCCGGCCGGCTCGACCTCGCCATGCCGGTGCAGACCTGGCTCCCTGCCTTCACGCTCGCGGATCGGTCGCGCTCTCGACTCGTCACGGTGCGGATGCTGCTCGACCACACGAGCGGTCTCCCGGGCAACTGCATGCTGGACCTCCCGAAGAGCCCGCACATGATCGCGGATATCGTGGACCGGCTGGCCGACATGCCGTTCAACTCGGAGCCCGGCGAATGGTGGTCCTATTCCAACGCGGGAATGGCCGTTCTCGGCAGGCTCGCCGAGGTCCTGTCGGGCACCACGTTTGACGAGGCCCTGGCGGTGCGGATTCTCCGGCCGCTGGGCCTCCACGCCACGGCCGACACGAACGAGATGATCCTCCACTCGGTCGCCGTCGGGCACCTGGTCGACATGGCGACCGGCACGGCCCAAGTGGTGCCGCGGTTCCAGCTCGACCAGAGCAACAGCCCGGCCGGCGCGACGCTGTGTTGCGACATCGGGGCGATGGTTACGTTTGCCCGGATGCACCTGAACGGCGGCCTGGCCCCCGACGGGACGCGGGTGCTGTCATCGGCATCGGTCGCCGCCATGCAGGCCCGGCAGGCGGACATGCCCTGGGGGATCGGTTACGACCAAATGGGACTCGGCTGGACGATCCGGACCAACGGGGGTCATACCGTCGTGAGCCATACCGGCGCGAATGCGGGCGCGCACTCCTCCCTCGCCCTCGTGCCGGACCAGGAGGGCGCAGTTGCGGTGCTCACCAACGGCACCACGGGGGCCGCGGTGCACGCGATCCTGACCGCCCAGCTTTTGCAGGAGTGCTTCGGCGTCGGGCCCGTGGTTCCGGTGACGGCTCCCGAAACGCCGGTCGAGATCGATCAGGGACCGTACACCGGCCGGTTCACTGCCGATGACGGGGAGGTGACGGTAACGATCGAGAGCGGCCGTCTGCGCTTCG
>JANXXJ010000281.1 GCA_025350665.1 Gemmatimonadota bacterium
CTCGGATCTTCGGGCAACTCGACGCGAGCAATCCGGCCTTCTTCCTGGCGGTGTACGCGCCGGCCATGCTGTCGCTCGCGCTGACGGCGGCATTCGAGGGCCGAGCTGGCCTCAAGGCGTTGCTGGCCCGGCTCGATCCGCGCCGCTGCCATCCGGTCTGGTATCTGGTGGTGGTCGGCGGGTTTCTGGGCCTGACCGCCGTGACAGCGTGGGTCGGGACGCTGTTTGGTGGGCCGGCGCCGACGCCACAGGTCGGCGCCAGCGGGGCGGCGGGTCTGCTGGCCGTGAGTCTCTTCCGTGACGCCGGCCCGCTCGGTGAGGAGCTCGGCTGGCGCGGATTCGCGTTGCCGCGGATGATGAAACGGTGGCAGCCGCTCACGGCGGCGGTGATCCTCGGGGTGATCTGGGGCTTCTGGCATCTGCCGGCGTTCTACGTCTCCACGCTGAGCCAGAGCGAGCTCTCGCTTCCGATCTTCCTGCTCGGCGCTGTGTCCCTGTCGGTGGTGATCTGCTGGCTGTTCCTCAAGTCGAAGGGCAGCGTGCTGATCGCCATTCTGGCCCACCTGATGGCCAACCACGCCAATGACATCACCGGGGGCACATTCAATCAGATGACGTATGGTCTGGCGGTGGTGGCGGTGGTGCTCGTTGTCACTGGTCAGCTGCAACGGGAGCCCGCGGCCGAGCACCCGTAGCTCGGACGGCGCCGTGCTGGAACAGCTGATGGAACATTCCGGGCGAGACCATCGACCGGCCCGACTGTGAGCGGCCCCGGCTATTTCTTGGCCACCACGCTGATCGACCCGTTGTTCTCGAGCACGGCGTAGTGCACGTCCTCCACCGCAAGACACCCGGCCTGGCGCAGGGCCGAGGTCAGTTCGTGGTGGGTGAGGTTGGCGTCGAGCATCACCTGGCTGTACAGTTTGCCGTTGTGGATCAGCACCTGGGGCCGGCCCTCGACCAGCGCCTCGATCCGCTTGCTCCGATGGGTCGCGTAGGCGATGAGGGAGTTGAGGACGATCAGCGTGGTGGCGGACAGCAGGCCGCCGATCAGCGAGTTGTCGCCCGCGTTCATCGAGTTCTGAACCGCGTTGGACAGCACCAGGAGCAATACCAGGTCGAACGGCGCCAGCTGGCCGATCTGCCGCTTGCCGGTGATCCGGATCAGCGCGAGCAAGAAGACGTAGACGACGGTCGATCGCAGGACGAGTTCCCACCATGGCACGGCGATATTCCACATCGGCGGACTCCTTGAAAAGGTCGGTGACTGCTGAACCGCTACCGTTGACTATACCGCCCCGCCCCGCAACGGTGGAGCCGCCTCGGAAATCTGACGATCGCGCCCCCACCCGCCATGCCCATCGACCGGTCGTCGAATACGGCCCCGGCGACGCGGCCCTGGACGCGAAGGCGCTCGGCGGGGATTTCACGCTGGTCTTCGTGATCAGGGGGCCGATGACTTTACCACGCCGACCAGCCTGGCGCGGGATTTCGTGAGCCGGATCCGGGCGCCGCGGAAGGGGTTCGTGGTGCTCGCGGGAGCGGGGTACTTCGCCGCGTTCATGGAGCCGGAGCGGTTTCTCGAGGCGCTGGCCGGGCTGGTGATCCCGCCGACCGGGAAGCGACGTTAGGGTTCCCGGGCCGCGACGATGTCGATCGTGAACCGGACCCGGTCGGCGACGGCGACCGTGCCGCCCGGGCCGCCCCGGTACGGCGTGATGCCGAAGTCGGTCTGTCGGACCGAGAACGTGGTCGTGGCCCTGAGGGTATCCGGACCCACCACCGCGCCAACGTCGATCGGAATTTCCCGGGTCCGGCCGGCCAGGGTCAGCAGCGCGAGGAGATGAAATCCGCCGGCGGTCGGCGTGACCGAGCGCGAAGTCAAGGTGATTTCGGGGTGCTGCTCGGTTCGCAGCACCTCGTTCCGCATCGTAGCGGTGACTTTGCGGATCTCGGCGGTGTCGTCGGGGGTGAGGACTTCGAGCGAGCGGGTCGCGATCCGGATCTCGACTCGGGACGCGGCCGGATCCCCGGCGTTGTACACCACCACGCCGCTGAACTCCCGGGCCTGGATCTTGTGGTTGTGTCCCACAAAGCCGAGCACGCCGGCCTTGCCGGTGTTCACGATCAACCGGCTGACCGCGAGAATCTTGTACACCGCCGAGTCCGCTCCGGGATCGGACCGGGGGGGCTGGCGAGCGGCGCTGGTGGCGTGAGCGACCATCGTCATCGCGCCGAGAAGCGCAAAGGTCTGGCCGAGGGTGCGTTGGAACTGGTCGCGAAGGGTCACGGGTGCCGATCTCGAAGAGAGGGGGGCTGCGAATCAAAGCTATGCCCGGCTTCCCCCCGGTCCTAGGTCACCCCGAGCTAGATCCTTCGGTGGATCGAGCGGCGTTCCCGGGGGGCGTCATGGGACCGGCTTGGCGGTCATCGTGGATCCCTCGATCATGATCACCAGCTGGCGGCTGCCCGGCGCCGGGTCGCGACGGATGGCGGCATCATGCATCGACTTGATCCGGAATTCGCCGCCCGGCTGTAGGAACAGGCGTTCGGCGGGGGAGCCGTTCAAGGACAGCTCGAGTCCCTTCGGGCCGTCGGTCACCGCCAGCGGCGCTCCGTTGATCTCGTACCGGCCGACCAGTCCGGCCCGGATCGCCGCCGGGACCGGAAGATCCGCCAAGGTCGGCAGCGGAATGCCTAGCACCACCCGGGCCACGAGTTCACCGATGCCGGTGGCCGGTCCGCTGCTCGAGTTGGTGAGGACCGTGACCGTGAGCTCGTCGTCGGGGTAGCGGGCCTGCCAGGAGGCGAAGCCGTTGATCCCGCCGCTGTGGGTGAAGGCCCGGTGTCCCTCGAACGGGCCCACGGACAAGCCGAACCCGTAATTCGTCGCCTTGCCGTCGTTGAGTTTCCCCGAGGTGCGGATCTGGTCCCGCGACGCACCCGAGATCGGGCGCGCGGCGTCGAACGCCTGCTGCCAGCGGACCAGGTCGAGCACGGTGGAGCAGAGCGAGCCGGCGGCGCCGGGCGTGTTGAGGCTCAAGGGCACGGCGTTCAGCACCCGGCCGCCTTGGGCGTCGTAGCCGGCGGCGCGGTGCGGCACGATGGCCCGGTCGTCGCAGTACGAGGTCGACGCGAGCCCGAGCGGCTGAAAGACCTTCTCGTCGATGTACGTCCGGTAGGGCACGCCAGTCACCTTCTCGATGATCACGCCCAGGAGGAAGAAAGCCGAGTTGTTGTAGAGATATTTCTCGCCGGGTTTGAAGTCGAACGGCACGTCCTTGAACAGCGCCAGCATCTGATCGTTGCTCAAGTCGAGCCGGCTCGCCTCGGTCCAGAACTTGGGGCCGAGGGAGGTATAACTCTTGATGCCGGAGGTGTGGGTCAGCAGGTGGCGGATGGTGACCCGGTTTCCCTGAGTGGGATAGTCCGGCAGGTATTTGGTGATCTCGTCATCGAGGCCGATCTTGCCCTGCTCGACCAGTTGCATCACCGCGGTCGACGTAAACTGCTTGGTGATCGAGCCGATCCGGAACACGGTCTCGGCGCTGGTCCGTGAGTTGGCCTCGACGTTCTCGAGCCCGAAGCCGCGGGCCAGCAGCAGATGGCCGTGGCGCTCGACGGCGATCGCGATGCCGGGCGTTTGGGTCCGGGCCATTTCGGCGGTGACGATCGAGTCGATCCGGGTGATCAGGCCGCCGTCCTGCTGGGCGGCGAGCGACGCGGGCGCGAGGAGAGCCACGCGGAGGATGAATTTGAGCACGGTGCCTTCGGTGATGGGAGCTTCACTCTAAGAAAGCGCCGGATACCTTCGGTCGCAACTCGAACGAGCGCTTGGGATTTGCGGCCCCGCGACTGAAACCCGAGGCCGCCGCCCGGCGTAGGCATCCTACCCTGGAAATCCGAGACCGATGTCGACCCTCCCTCGTGACCTGCGGCATGCGGTGCGGATGCTCGCTCGCGACCCGACCTTCACCATCGTGGTCGTCGCCACCCTGGCGCTGGGCATCGGACTCAATACCGCGGTGTTCTCGGCAATCGACACGTTGCTCCTGCGCCCGGTACCGGGCGTGGCCGGAGGCGATGAGTTGATCCTCACCTACCGGACCAGTCACGGCGAACGCTACGGCTCCAACTCGCCGGCGCACTATCTCGACGTGCGGCGCCGCTCGGCCGAGGTATTCGCCGGCGTGGCCGCCTGGTCGCTCGAGCCGGTGAGCCTCGCCGCCTCCGGCAAGTCTCAGTGGGTCTACGCGATGCTCGCGTCGGGCAATTACTTCTCGCTGCTTGGTGTCAGCGCGGAGCGGGGCTGGGTCTTCACGGCCGACGAGGACGTCGGCGAAGGGGCCCACCCCGTGATCGTGCTGAGCCACGCGGGGTGGAAGAACCTGTTCGGGATGGACCAGCAGGTGGTCGGCCGGCCGGTCATCCTGAACGGCCAGGCCTATACCGTCATCGGAGTGGCGGAGCCGGAGTTCGTGGGCACCATGCCGGTGATCACCCTGGCCCTCTGGGTCCCGCTGACCCAGATCGGCCACGTCCGTGGGGACGGGAGCAGCTTCGAAACCCGGGACAACAATTTCCTCAAGGTGATCGGCCGCCTCAAGCCGGGCGTGACCGTCGAGCAGGCGGCGGCCCGCGTGACCGCGATGAGCGCCGAACTGCTCGCGGCCTATCCGGCCTCCTATCGCGACCGCGGGATCAGCCTTTTTCCGATGGCCAAGGCCGGGATTGATCCGGAGTTCCGGGCGTCGGAGGTCGGGCTGTCGGGGATCGTGATGGCTGTCGTGGTGATGTTGCTGCTGATCGCCTGCGTCAACGTCGCCAATCTCCTCCTCGCCCGGGCCCGCGACCGCTCCCGCGAGATGGCGATTCGTCTCGGGCTCAGCGCCAGCCGGGCGGTCATCGTCCGGCAGCTGCTCACCGAGAGTCTGTTGCTGGCGACGGTGTCCGGTGCCGCCGGCGTGGCGCTGGCCTCGTGGGTGATCGCGATCGTCAATCGGGTTCGCTTCCCGATCGGCGTCGATCTCACCCTCGGGCTCGCCGTCAACGGTACCGTCCTGGCCTTCACGCTGGGATTGTCGCTGGTGACGGGGATGGTCTTCGGTCTGGTACCGGCCCTGCAGGCGTCGAGGCCCGCGCTGATTCCCGCGCTCAAGGGCGAAACGCCGGCCGGGGGATCGAAGTCCCGGTTGAGCCGGGCGCTGGTCGTCACCCAGATCGCCCTGTCCGTCATGCTGCTGATCTCGGCCGGGCTCTTCCTCCGGAACCTTCAGGCGGCGACCACCCTCGACAAGGGCTTCAACAGCGCCAATCTCCTCGTGGCCGATCTCGACCCCGGGCTGCAGGGCTACCCGCGGGCGCGGACGGCGGACTTCTACGACCGGTTGCTGCAACGACTCCGCGACGATCCCCGCGTGGTGGCTGCCGGTCTGGGCCGGAGTGTCCAGCTGGGGGTCGACGGCAGCGATTGGGGGGTCACCATCCCCGGCTACCAGCCGCGACCGGACGAGAACATGTCGATCAACGTCAACGGGGTGACGCCGGGGTACTTCGAAGCGATGGGCACGCCGCTGGTCGCCGGCCGAGGTTTCGATCTCACCGACGAAGGTGCGGCCGGGCATACCGTGGTCGTCAACCGGCGATTCGTCGACCGGTTCTGGCCGGGCCAAAGCGGGCTGGGCCGAACCTTCCGGACCGGTGGCGAGGACCACACGATCATCGGCGTCGTACCGACCGGGAAATATCAGCGCCTCGGCGAAGAGCCGATGGCGTTCATGTTCGTACCCCAGGCGCAGCATTTCAGCGCCAGTATGGCCGTTCATGTCCGGACCAGGGGGAATCCGCTGGCACTCGCGCCTCTGCTCAGGGCCGAGGTGGCCGCCCTCGATCCCGATCTGCCGGTCAGCGACATTCGCAGCATGGATCAGCACCTGGGGATCGCTCTCCTCCCGGCTCGTCTGGCCGCGAGCGTGCTTGGGCTCTTTGGCGGGCTTGGCCTGCTGCTGGCGTCGATCGGGACCTACGGGGTCATGGCGGGCGCGGTGTCGCAGCGCACGAGGGAGATCGGGATCCGGATCGCGATCGGGGCGGCGGGTGCGGCCATCGTCCGGCTGCTGGTCCGCGAGGGTCTGGCGCTGGTTGGTGTCGGGGTCGCGATCGGGCTGCTCGGCGCGCTCGCCGTCGCCCGGATCATCTCGTCGACGCTCTATGGCGCCGGCGGGCCCGACTGGGTCACCTTCACCGTCGTGCCGCTGGTGTTAGGCGGAGTCGCGCTGCTGGCGGTCTGGATCCCGTCTCGCCGGGCGTCGAGGGTGGATCCGGTCGTCGCGCTTCGGCGCGAGTAGCCGACGACTTTGGTCGAGGTGGGGCCTGCGTTAGGGGACCAATGGTGTGGTCACTCAGGCAGGCTCCTATCCGCGGGGGCCGGTGCCGCCCGCTTCGACGGAGGACCTCAACCAAAGGGAAGGGATGGCGAGGCCCGCGCCAAGACAGCCGATCAGCAGTCCGATCCCCAACACCACCGGGGACCGCGGCCGAGTTTCGTTGATCACGACCCCGGCTGCTACCGCTACCGTCGTGTCGGAGTCGACCTGCAACGGGTGCACCTGGCTTCGGTCCCAGAGCGGCGCGATCACCGTCCCGGTTCGGCTTACCCTCGTTCGAAACGAATAGTCGACTGTGGTTCCCGGCGGGACCCGAATCTCCGAAACGAACTCGGCTCCGTCCCGCTGCATCGGAGTGACGAGATGCCCACCCTCGATCACTGTGCCGGTGGGGCCGTCGGCCCGGACCGGGAGCCTGTCCTTGCCGCGGTCCCAGACCAGGTCCACCTCCCCGGCCGCCGGAAACCGATACCGGAACCTGACGGTCGTGCGGGGATCGGCGGTGGCCGGCGTAAGTTGGCCCACCACATTCGGGCCGGCGGTCATCGAGGCGATACCCTGCGGCCGGGCGATCACCCGGTAGTTGCCGTCCCAGATCGTTGAGATCGGACGACCGTCACGACGTTTCGTAATCAGGAACCCGTAGTCGACCGGCGCCCCCAACGGCACGTGAAGGTCGATAGAGAAGGCACTGCCATCGCGGATCATGGGTGAGCGCATGATTCGGTCGATTACGGTGCCCAGCGGTCGCAGGGCCGCCGGCGACGGAGCCCACCCGAAGGCCCCCCAGCCGAGGAGTACCTCTCCCGCCTCCGGGAGTTGGTACGTCACTCGCAGGGTCACCGGCGACCCGGTCGACGCCCATTCCGGGAGTGCCCCCCCACCGGGTCTGGCCGGAGCGCCAGCCGGAAGCCGGCCGAAGGGACCTCGACCCCGCAGCCGCATCATCCGGCTCGCCAGATTGCTCGCCGTGATGCCGGGCGCGAGAAACCCCGAATGCCGGTTCGCGAGTTGGACAGCGGTCGATGGGTCGGCCAGTGAGAGGTCGCGCTCGACCGCGAATATTCCATACCGATAACGGTCGCGCCAACGCAACCCCTCCGCCGTATTGAAGGGCGCCAGCACAAGCCAGGCACCCAACAGCGCCGTCGGGGCGATCGTTCGCAACGCGGTCGGGCCATCGAAGGCCCAGAACGCATAGATCGCGCAGGGGAGCAGCGCGGAGACGAGGCTGAATTGCTCCGAGGCAGTCGGGTCCCCTCCAATGCCGCTTTCGGCCGGCCAGCCGAAACCAAGCGTGAAGAGGGAGGCGAAGAGTGCCGCGGTGATCACCGGGACGGTCATCGGGGTGCGGCGCCCGCCGCGCGGCCGCATGAGGTCGGCCCCCGCCGCCACCAACGGACCGAGGGCGAGCACTGCCATGGCCAGACTCGAGGACCACCACGAGAGGTCCGCGGCCGGCCCGAGTCCGATGGCGGCCATTCGAAGGCCTGCGGCAATCGCCGCCCGCCCACCTGAAGGCGCGGCCAATCCGGAGGTGAGGCCGGACCGAAAGGCGACGCTCCACACCACCGCCGCCGCAAC
>JANXXJ010000296.1 GCA_025350665.1 Gemmatimonadota bacterium
CAGATCGATGCCGGTCACTCCGGTGGCCGGTCCTGGTCTGGATGGGCCGCCACCGCCAGCTGGCGGCTCTCGCCGGCGACGGCCCTGGCCACCCGGATCGAACGGTTCTCCGACCCCGATCAGGTCATCGTCGCCACTGGTGCCCCCGCCGGTTTCGTCGCCAACGGGATGTCCATGGGCATCGACCGAGCCCTTCCGGGCAACCTGCTCTGGCGGGCCGAAGCCCGGTGGCTCCGAGCAACGGACTCGCTCTTCGCCGATCGCGGCCGCCCGGCCGCCGCCCGTTCGAACCTGACACTGGTAACTTCCTTGGCGGTGTCCTTCTAAGCCCAGGCTGGAGTACCCTTGCCCGACCGGCGACCTGATCCCGACCAACTACTCGCCCGCATCAAGCAGGCGGACGCGCGCGAGCATGCCGGTCGGCTCAAGATCTTCTTTGGCGCAGCTCCGGGTGTCGGCAAGACCTTCGCGATGTTGCGAGCCGCCCGCGCCAGAGCCGCGGCCGGATCCGCCGTCGTCATCGGCGTCGTCGAAACCCACGGCCGGGATGAGACCAAGAACCTGACGGAAGGATTCGAGGAGATCCCTCTGCGGACCCTCGAATACCGTGGCACCGCCCTGCCCGAGTTCGATCTCGACTCCGCCCTGGCCCGTCGCCCCGACCTCCTGCTCGTCGACGAACTGGCCCACACCAACGCGCCCGGCAGCCGTCACGCCAAGCGGTGGCAGGACGTCGAAGAGTTGCTGACGGCGGGGATCGACGTCTACACCACCCTGAACGTTCAGCACATCGAGAGTCTGAACGATGTCGTGGCCCAGATCACCAGCGTGGTGGTCCGGGAAACCGTGCCGGACAAGATCCTCGGTCGTGCCGACGAGATCGAACTCGTGGACGTCTCCCCCGAGGTACTGATCCAGCGCCTCAAGGAAGGCAAGGTGTACGTCCCCGCGACCGCGGAGCGTGCCCTCGAGCATTTCTTCCGCAAGGGGAACCTCCTCGCGCTCAGGGAATTGGCGCTCCGTCGGACCGCCGACCGGGTCGACGCCCAGGTCCGCGACTACCGTCAGAATTTCGGCATTCGGGAACCGTGGGCCGCGGTGGAGCGTATCCTGGTGGCGGTGGGCCCCGACCCCTCGGCCACGCCCCTGGTTCGCGCCGCGCGACGGATGGCCGAACCATCGGGCGCCGAGTGGTTCGCCGTAACGGTCGAGCCGAGTGGGCAGGAACCGAGCCCGCTGGCGGCCGATGCCCTGCGGCTCGCCGAGTCGCTCGGCGGGACCGCGGTCCGACTGGTGGGCGCCAGCGTTGCGGACGAGTTGCTGGCGTGGGCGGCCGAGCACAACATCACCCGCTTGGTGGTGGGCCGGCCGGCGCGACGGGGCTGGTGGGAGCGGTTCCGGGGATCTCTGCCCGAGACGCTGGTGGTCCGCGATCCCGGCATCGAAATCTCGGTCATCACTGGGACGCCGGACGAGCGGCCGGCCACCCTGCGAGCCCGGCCCCGTTCCGCGCCGCCGGCCTATGGCCTGGTCCTCGGGGTGATCGCGGCCGCCACCGCGCTGGGCTTCGGACTGCGGCAAGTCCTGAGCACCGCCGACATCGCGATGCTCTACCTCCTCGGGGTCGTCATCGTGGGGGCCCGGTCCCGAACCCGGCCGGCGGTCGCCGCAGCCATTCTGAGCATCGCTCTGTTCGATTTCATCTTTGTCCCGCCCTACTACACGTTCGCGGTCTCCGATGCGTCCTACATCCTCACCTTCGCCATGATGCTCGGCATCGGTATAGTCGTCGCCAGGCTCACCGGCCGGATCCGCGAGGACGCCGACCGGCTCCGCCAGAGAGAACGGGAGACGGCCGCGGCGTACGCGCTGAGTCGGGACATCAGCCGGGCCGGGGACATCGCCGGCATCGAGGCCGCCGCGCGAAAGCATCTCGAGTGGGCCGTGGCCGGCACCGTGGACATCTTGCTGCCCGGCCAGTCGAACCATCTTCCGGAAAGTGATCCCGTCGCCGTCTGGGTCCTCGAGAACGGTAAGCCGGCCGGCCCGGGTACCGACACACTGCCTCGGCAGGATGGCCTCTATCTGCCCCTCGCCACCACCGGGCGACCGATGGGCGTCGTGAGGATCACTCGGCCGGCCGCCGCCGAGTTGATGGACGCCGTCCACCGCCCCCTCGTCGAAGCGCTGGTGGCCCAGGCCGCGCTGGGCATCGAGCGCGTGATCCTCGGCGCCCGGAACGAGACCTCCCGGATCGAAGTCGAAGCGGAGCGGCTGCGCACCAGTCTGCTGAGTTCGCTCTCCCACGACCTGCGGACGCCGCTCGCCAGTATCGAAGGCGCCGCCAGCAGCCTCCTCGATGAATCGGTGAAGCCGGATGGGGTCCAGGCGGAACTGGCCCGAACCATTCTGGACGAGTCCCGCCGCATGAACCGGTTGGTCGGGAACCTGCTCGAGATGGTCCGGGTACAATCCGGATCGCTCGCGGTGCAGAAGGAATGGCAACCGCTCGAGGAAGTGATCGGTATCGCCCTGCTCCGGCTCGACGATCGGCTCACCGACTTCACGGTGACCGTCGATCTGCCGGCCACCTTGCCCCTGGTGCCGATGGACGGTCTCCTGATCGAGCAGGTGCTGATCAACCTGATCGAGAACGCCGCCAAGTACGCCAGGAGCGGGGGCGCCATCGACGTCTCCGCAATCGAGCAGGACGGCTCGGTGGTGGTCTCGGTGGCGGACCGGGGGCCTGGCATCCCGGCCGCCGAACGCGAGCGGGTTTTCGACAAGTTCTACCGGATCGGGAGCGGCGGGGGCATCGGGCTGGGCCTCGCGATCTGCCGCGGCATCGTCCTGGCGCACGGCGGACGGATCTGGGCCGACGACCGTCCCGGCGTCGGCGCGGCGTTCCGCTTCTCCCTGCCTCTGGAAGGCGCCGCCCCGGCGCTTCCCGCCGAGGAGACCGCCTAATGCCGACCGAACCCCTGATTCTCCTGATTGAAGACGAAGCTCCGATGCGGCGGTTCCTGCGCGCTGCGTTAGGCGCTCACCCGTATCGACTGCTCGAGGCGGACACGATGCGGACCGGCCTCGCCCTGGCGGCCAGCCACGCCCCCGACGTCATCCTCCTCGATCTGGGCCTGCCCGATGGCGACGGCCTTGACGCCACCAGCCGGATCCGGGAGTGGTCCACCACCCCGATCATCGTGCTGTCGGCCCGCGGCCTCGAAGGCGACAAGGTGGCGGCACTCGACGCCGGGGCCGACGACTATCTGACCAAACCGTTCAGCGTCGGCGAACTTCTGGCCCGGATTCGTGTGGCCCTCCGCCATGCCACCGCGACGGGCAAGCCTGATCCCGCGGTCGTGGTCGGGCCTCTCCGGATCGACCTCGCCACCCGCATCGTGACCGTGAACGGCGCGGAGGTGCACCTCACGCCGACCGAATACAAACTGCTCGCCACTCTCGCCCGGTTCGCCGGCCGGGTTCTGACCCACCGCCAACTGGTGAAGGAGGTCTGGGGCGGTCACACCACGACAGCCACCCAGGCCCTCCGGGTCCACATGAACCAGATCCGGCACAAGATCGAGACCAACCCGGCCCGGCCCCTGCTCATCACGACTGAGCCGGGCGTCGGCTATCGCATGAAGGAGCAGGATCCGGGTTCGTAAGGTTTCCGGGGGCCACGGGACTATCGCTGTAGACCCCGACGCCCGAGGATCCGTGATCCTGTCCCGTCTGGCCCGCGCCGCCCTCCTCGGCGCCGCCCTCTCGGCCATCGGTGCTCTTCTGGCCTTCGCCCAGGATCGCCCCGTCGCCTTCCGCGGCGCCACGCTGATCGACGGCACCGACCGGCCGCCGACGCCTAACGCCACCGTGGTGATTCATCGCGGCTGGATCCTCGCCGCCGGACCATGCGATTCCCCTACGACGAAATCGCCGCACGGGAAGTCTCCCGCAATCAACTGGCCTATGGCATCACCACCGTTCGAAACCCGGCCGGGCCGACGGAGGCATCCGTCTCGCTGAGGAACCGGATTCGCTCCGGCGAACTCGAGGGCCCCAGGATCTTCACCGCCGGCTGGCCGCTCGACCGGGTGGCCCTCGGTGACGGCGGCGTGGCCGTGACCAC
>JANXXJ010000351.1 GCA_025350665.1 Gemmatimonadota bacterium
GGTCGAGGACCTCAATTCGGTGAAGGCGTACCGGGCCGAGATCATGCGGGTTGTGCCGATGCGGCCGGACTGGCACCGCTACATGGTGGTGATCGCCGCGGTCGAGGGTTACCGCCTCACCTCGCGACCGGTGCCCCTGTACCCCCGTCGCGCCGGAGTGTCGAAGTTTACGTGGACCCGAATTCCGGTCGGCGTCCTCGATCTCATCTCCGTCTGGTTCCTGCTCAAGTTCGGCCGGAAGCCGATGCTCTTCTTCGGCCTGTCCGGCGCCGCCGTGTTCACCGTTGGCCTGATCGCCGGGATCGCGGCCCTCGTCCTCCGATTCGGGTACGGGATTGGATTCCGGCCGTTGCTCAACCTGGTCGAGACCATGGTGATCAGCGGGATCGTGCTGTTCTGCTCGGGGTTCATCGGCGAGATGCTGGCGAGTCACCGGGAAGAACTGGCTGATCTCTCCCGCGACCTGCACCGTCCCGACCGCTCCCCGCCCGCCTGACCATGAGGGTGGTGTTTCTCACCCACAACTACCCCCGCGGCCCGGGGGACGTCGCCGGTGCCTTCCTGCACCCGCTCGCGCTGGCGCTCGCCGCCCGCAATCACGACGTCAGGGTCGTGGCCCCCAGTGATCGCGGCGCCGGCGGTTCGGCGAACCTGGACGGCATCCCCGTCGACCGGGTTCGCTACGCCTCGCCGGACCGGGAGCACTACGCCTATTCCGGCCGCATGCAGGAGGCCCTCCGCTCCCCCGGCGGGTGGCTCGCCATGCTGCGCCTGGTATCGGCCCTGCGCCGAGGCGCCGAAGCCGCGGCCGGCGACGACCCGGAATCGGTGATCCACGCGCATTGGTGGTTTCCGGCCGGCCTGGCCGCCCCAGACCGCCCGTGCGTCGTTACCCTGCACGGCACCGATGCCGCCCTCCTCGCCAAGCCGGGGGCGACCTGGCTCGCCGGGCGTGCCCTCCGGCGGGGGCGGGTCGTGACGGCCGTCAGCACCCATGTGGGCAACCAGGTCGAACGGGCTACCCGCCGGAGCATCGACGCCGGACATCGCTCCCCGATGCCCTTCACGCTGCCCGCGCGGCGGTCCGCCGGCGGAGCCGGTCTGGTCTACGTCGGGCGCCTGACCCGCCAGAAGCGAGTCGACCTGGCACTCCGGGCCCATGCCCGGTGCGTTGCGGCGGGCCACCGGCTGCCGTTCGTCATCGCGGGTGACGGGCCCGAGCGGCCGGCGCTGACCGCCCTCGCCGAATCCCTGGGCACCGGTCTGGTTCGCTTTGTTGGTCAGATCGCCCCGGCCCAGGTCGGGTCCACCATCGGCGATGCCGATGTGTTCATGTTTCCGGCCGTTGGGGAAGGGCTCGGCCTGGCGGCAATCGAGGCCCTCGGCTGCGGCGTACCGGTCGTTGCCTGCGGCGACGGCGGCGGCGTCCTGGACATCGTTCCCGCGGGTACGGTGGTCGACCCCACCCCCGAAGCTCTCTCGGCCGGCATCATGGCGGTTCTGGCGGATCCGACCGCGAGGGTGGGGGCCGCTCTGGCCGGCGACCGGTACCGCACCGACCTGTCGCCCGAACGCGTGGCGGCGCGCTGCGAGGACTGGTATCGCGAGGCGCTCCGTGGCTAAGGGCTGGTGGCGATGGGTCCGCGCGATCCTGGGCCTCGCGATCGTCGGGTATGCGGTCCGCTTTCTGGTCCGCAACTGGGAGCAGGTCCGCGCGGCCGACCTGGCCTGGAAGATCGACCCCGTTGCGATCGTCGGCAGTCTCGCGCTGGTGCTTGCGACATATGCCCTTCTGGTCGAAGGCTGGCGCCGGATGGTGGCGGGGTGGGGCAGCCGGCTCGACTGGTGGGTGGCCGCCCGGATCTGGGTCCTGTCGAGCATGGGGAAATACCTCCCCTTCAAGGTCTGGGCGATCGCCGGAATGGCCGTGTTAGGCAGGGAGGCCGGTGTCCCAGGCTGGGTCGCCACGGCCTCGGCCGTCGTGCTGCAGATCGTCTCGATCGGAACGGGTGCGCTGGTGGTGGCAATCGCCGGCTCGACCGCGCTCGAGGCGGCGAGGCCCGGCGCCCAGGCCGGCCTCGCCGTATTGATCGGCATCGCCATCGCGAGTTTGACCATCGTCCTCTGGCCCCGGCCGCTCAATTGGCTCTTGCGGCGCTTTGGGGGTGAGGTATCCATTTCGGCGCCGGCACCGGGCCCGTTGCTGATCGGTGTGGTCATCAACGCCCTCGCCTGGATTCTCTATGGCGTGGCCTTGGCGTGGCTGGCTCGCGGTGTCTTTGCCGAGAGCGGGCTCACCGTACCAGCCGCGATCGGGGCGTTCACGGCGTCGTATCTGGCCGGATTTCTGTTTCTGCTGGCACCGGGCGGATTCGGCGTCCGCGAACTGGTATTTGTATTGTTAACGCAGTCGGCGCTGGGACCGGCCAAGGCGCTGGCCCTGGCCGCCGTTTCCCGGGTCGGAATGACCCTGGCGGATCTGCTGGCCGCCGCGCCGTTCGTGATCCGGAGGAGAACACCATGACGTCGATTGACGAGCCCGCGTCGAACTTCGAGCCCCGAGCCCCGACGGCCACGGCCGCCCTGGTGTTCGTGCTGTCGGCCCTGACCCTGTGCTGGCCGATGCTGCTCGGACAATTCCTGGTCGGGCCGGCGTCGGACCAGTACCAGGCCGGCTACAGTTTCCGCCATTTTGCCGCCGAGTACTTCCGGATCCACAGATCGATCCCGCAGTGGAACCCATACCTCTTCGCCGGCCTTCCGTTCATCGGCGCCGCCCACGGCGACATCTTTTACCCGACGGCCTGGCTTCGCTGGATCCTCCCGACCGATCTGGCGATGAACCTGGGCTTCGCCTTTCACATCGTCCTGGCCGGCCTCGGCGCGTACGGCCTCATGCGGACCCTCAAGGCGACCTGGGCGGGCGCGGTCGTGGCCGGCCTGTCGTACGAGCTGACCGGCATCGTGATCTCCCTCGTTCATCCAGGGCATGACGGCAAGCTGTTCGTGTCGGCCCTGGCGCCCTTGCTGCTGATGGGCATCGTCCGGGCGGTCCGCGACCGGCAACTTTCCGGCTATGGCATCATCGCCCTCTGTACCGGATTGGCGCTCCAGGGGCACCCGCAAGCCGGCTACTACCTCCTGATAGCCAGCGCCATCTGGGGCGCCTTCTGGGTCTTCGGCCCCGAGGGACCGACCGGCCCGGCCCGGCTCCAGGTCATCGCGGGGGCCGCGGGGGCCGTCGCGCTGGGCATCGGCCTCTATGCGGTCTATGCGCTTCCGATGCGCGAGTACGTCGCCTACAGCCCCCGGGCCGAGGGCGGCTACAACAGTGGCTGGGATTATGCGACGTCGTACGCCCTGCCGCCCGAAGAGCTGCTCGGACTGATCCTGCCGAAGATCGATGGGGGGATGAACGGATACTTCGGCCGGAACGGGCTCAAACATCATACCGAGTACCTGGGCCCGGTCGTCCTGATGCTGGCCGTCCTCGGAATTGGTGGAGCCGGCAAGCGTCAACCACGGCTCGCCCTTGGAACGATCGCGGCCCTCTTCCTCCTCGTGAGCCTCGGCGGCTCGACACCGTTGTTCCGGCTTTGGTACCTCCTGCCCATGATGAGCCGTCTGCGCGCGCCCGGCATGGCGTTCTTCCTGGTCGCCCTTCCGCTCTCCGCGTTCGCGGGATGGGGAACCGAGCGGCTGCTCAAGGGAACGGCCACACTCGGACGGGCCTGGATCGCGGCGGGTGTGGCCGCGTTCCTGGCTTTGCTCGGCACGATCGGTATCCTCCAGACGGTCGCGGAAGACATCGCCCGCAATGCCGGGTTCGAGGGAGGTGTTGAGCTCGCCATCAATGGCAGTGCCGCTCTCCGGCTCGACGCGATCCGGCTGCTCGTCGTCGTGGCCGTCGCCGCCAGCGTCATCTGGGCGATCGGACGGCGGCGCGTGGCCGGCCGGACGGCGATTACCGCGCTCGTCGTCGTCATCTTCGCCGACCTCTGGTTCGTCGGGCGAGACTATTTCGTCTTTTCGCCTCCGGCTTCGGTAACCTACGCCTCCGACGAGATTATGACGAAGCTCGAGGCGACGCCCAAGCCGTATCGCGTGTACGGTCCGGCCGCATCGGTCGGCGGCCTCAACCCGTATCCCAAGAGCTGGCTCATGGCGGCGGGGATTCCGACGCTGTTCGGCTACCACGGCAATGAGCTGCGAACGTTCGACGATCTGCTCGGCGGCAAGAATCAATGGAAGAACCAGCTCAACCCGGTCTTCTGGAAAATGTTCGCCATCCGGTACATCGTCCTGAATCAGGCCCAGACCGTTCCCGGATTCCACCAGGTGCTCGGTCCTGTCACGACTCACGAGGGCCCCGGCTTTCTGCTCGAGGCAGACACCATTCCGCCGTATGCCCGCGTGCTGGCAGGCGCGGCCAAGGTGCCCGACGATCAGCTCGTGGCGACAGCCTCGGATCCGCGGTTCCCCCTCGACCGTATCGCCGTGTACCCTGATACCGCGGCGGTCACGCCGGAACCGCTGAACGGCGCGATCCCCGGGCTGTCGCCGGTCACGGCCGCGGTAACGGCATGGGAAGCCGGCCGTTTCGGCGTCACCTTGACCGGCACCGCCTCGGCGCCGCAGTACCTGGTGATCGCCGAGAATTGGTACCGGGACTGGCACGCCACCATCGACGACAAGCCGGCAACCGTGCTGAGGGCCCAGGGGTCGCTCCTGAGCGTCGTAGTCCCGCCCGGCGCCAAATCCGTGGCGTTCTGGTTCGACTCCCCCGCGTACCATCGGGGCAAGACGATCAGCCTGATCTCGCTCGCGGGGATCGCGGTCCTCTTTGGGATTCCCCTGGTGCGGCGGAGACACGCGAACGATGGCTGAGCGCTTCCTCGTCATCCTCCCGACCTACAACGAGAGCGAGAACCTCCCCCAGGTGGTTCCCGCCATTCTCGACCAGGACCCGCGGCTTGAGGTCCTGGTCGTGGACGACAACTCGCCCGATGGAACCGGCCAGCTTGCCGATCAATTGGCCGGGGCGTTCGCCCGAGTGCACGTCCTCCATCGGCCCGACAAGGAAGGCCTCGGCAAGGCCTACCTTGCGGGCTTCGTATGGGGACTGGAGCGGGGTTACGACCGGCTCCTCGAGATGGACGCCGACTTCTCCCACGACCCCAAGTTTCTTCCCGCCTTGCTCAAGGCGGCGGACGACGCCGACCTCGTGATCGGATCTCGCTACAAGAGCGGCGTGAATGTCGTCAACTGGCCGATGTCCCGGTTGCTGCTTTCCTATTTCGCCAACATCTACGTTCGTTGGGTCACCGGCCTGCCGCTGACCGACGCCACCGGCGGCTTCAAGTGTTTCCGCCGTAGCGTCCTCGAAGCGCTCCCGTTCGACCGGGTCCGATCCAACGGCTATGCCTTCCAGATCGAGATGAGCTTCCGGACCTGGCGCAAGAAGTTTCGGGTCGTCGAGATCCCGATCGTCTTCACCGACCGAGTCGAAGGCACCAGCAAGATGAGCAAGGCGATTGTCCGGGAGGCCATCTGGATGGTCTGGTGGCTGTGGATCGCCGACCGGCTGGGGAAGCTGTGAGCGACCATTTCTACAAGATGACTGGCTCGGGGAACGACTTCGTCTTTCTCGATGGCCGGGAACACTCGCTGGCGGCCTGGCCCGCAAGCCGGATCGCGGCGGTTTGCGATCGTCGCCTGGGTGTGGGTGCCGACGGTGTCGTCCACCTGTCGGTCTCGCCGGATGGCGCGACCCGGATGGTCTATTTCAACTCCGACGGATCCCACGCCGATATGTGCGGCAACGCGGCCCTCTGCGCCACGAGGCTGGCCGTTCGCCTCGAGTTCGCCCAGCCTGAGCGAGTCGAACTCCTCACCGACGCCGGCCGGCTCGACAGTCGTTGCATCGGGCCCGGATGGATGGCCGAGCTTCGGTTCCCCACGGCCGCGGTACCGAAGCCACTCCGTCTTCCGCTCGGGGATGGGGAGCAGCAAGTCTTGCAGGGAACCGTCGGCGTCCCCCACACCGTGATCCTGGTATCCGACATCGACCGGATTGACGTGCCCACGAGGGGCCGCCAGCTCCGGTTCGATCCCGCGGTCGGACCCGCGGGAAGCAACATCAATTTCGTCGGACCGATCGCCGGGAACGATGCGGCCTGGGCGATCAGGACATACGAACGGGGGGTCGAAGGCGAGACATTGGCCTGCGGGACCGGAACAATCGCCGCGGGCCTGGCCCTGGCCGGGATCGGGCTGGCGGACTTGCCGGTCCGAATTCGGAGCCAGAGCGGCTCCATCTACAGCGTGTCGGGTATCCTCAACGGCCTCGCCGCAGATGACGTCTGGCTTTGCGGTGAAGGCCGACTCGTGTTTACTGGTTCGCTGGAAGCCCGGGCCTGACAAGGCCGGACTCCGGGCCGGCTGACTGCATAACCCGCTGGCGCCGCCCGAATCGCGCCCGCAGCTCGTCGAGGTAGGTATAGACGACCGGCGTCACGAACAGCGTCACGACCTGGGAGAAGGCCAGGCCACCAACCACCGCCAGTCCCAGTGGTCGCCGTGACTCCGCCCCGGCACCGGCCCCCAACGCAATCGGCAACGTCCCCATCAGGGCCGCCATGGTCGTCATCATGATCGGTCGGAACCGCACCGAGCAGGCATCGAGAATCGCCTCCCGCGCCGGCTTCCCATGAGCCCGCTCCGCATCGAGTGCGAAGTCGATCATCATGATGGCGTTCTTCTTGACCAGGCCGATCAGCATGATCACACCCACGAACGCATAGATGCTCAGGTCTTGCCGGAAAATGAGCAGCGTGAGGAGCGCGCCGAATCCGGCGAAGGGAAGCCCCGAAAGAATCGTGAGCGGATGGATGAAGCTCTCGTACAGGATCCCCAGGACGATGTAAATGACGGCCAGTGCCAGCAGCAGGAGCACCAGGAGCCCCTGCTGGGCGTCTTTGAACGCCTGGGCGGTCCCCACAAAACTCCCGACAACCGACACCGGCAGAATGGCCTGAGCGGTGCTTTCTACCGCCTTGACGGCATCGCCGATCGCGACCCCCGGCGGCAGGTTGAAGGACAGGGTAACCGATGGGCGCTGGCCGGAATGGTTTACCGTGAGCGGGCCGACAGCCTCGGAGATGCTGGCCAGGGATGCCAGCGGCACCAGCTGTCCATTGGGGGCACGGATCGACAGCAGGTTGAACGCACCAAGATCCCGCTGATACTGAGGCAGAAGTTCGAGCACGACCCAGTACTGGTTCACGTCGGTGAAGATGGTGGAAATCTGGCGAGCGCCGTACGCATTATAGAGCGCGTTCTCGATCTGGCTCGCCGAGATCCCCATCGCCGACGCCCGGTCACGGTCGATGTCGATCTTGACCTGGGGGTTCTTGATCTGCAGGTCCGTGGTCACATCGATCAGCAGCCGGGTTTCCTTGAGACGGGCTTCGAGCGCCCCGGCCACCCGGTAGAGCTCGTCGATGTCGGAACCCTGGAGCGAGTACTGATACTGGCTCTTGGTGTTGCGACCGCCGATGTTGATCGCCGGCGGATTCTGAAGGAAGACCCGCAGGCCAGGAATCTGGCTCAGCTTGGCGCTCATCGAACGGGCCACCTGGTCCGCGGTCAGCTGGCGGTCCCCGCGGGGCTTGAGGTGCAGCATGATGCGGCCTTGATTGGAGCTCCGGCCGCTGCCACCGCTGCCCAGGGACACGTAGAAGTCCTGCACGCTGGAATCGGCCCCAGCCACCTTCATGACCTCGGCCTGGTGCTGTGCCATCGACGCGAACGAGGTACCCTCGGCCGTCTCCGTCGTACCGGTCAATTGCCCTGTGTCCTCACTCGGGATGAACCCCTTCGGCACGACCGTGGCCAGCCACCCGGTGGCGATCAGGATGACGAGGGAGAACACCATCGTCCCCCGGCGGTGATCCATGACCCAGGCAAGGGAACGGACGTAGCCGGAATGACTCCGCAGGTAGAGGCGCTCGAACCAGTCCAGAATCCGGCCGTGGCGTTCCGCGCCGGCACCATGCTTGAGAAAACGGCTGCACAGCATCGGCGTGAGGGTCAGCGACACCAGACCGGACACCAGGATCGCCACGCTGATCGTGACCGCAAATTCGTGGAACAGCCGGCCGATCAGGCCGCCGAGCAACAGCACCGGGATGAACACCGCCACCAGAGACAGGGTCATCGAAAGGACGGTAAAGCCGATCTCCCGCGCACCATCGAGCGCTGCTTCTATTGGTGGTTTGCCCATCTCGCGGTGCCGCACGATGTTCTCGAGCATCACGATGGCATCGTCCACGACGAACCCGACCGAGAGCGTAAGCGCCATCAACGACAGATTGTCCAGACTGTATCCGAGGAGGTACATCACCGCGAAGGTCCCGATCAGCGACATCGGGAGGGCAAGGCTCGGAATCACGGTCGCCGATAGGTTCCGGAGAAAGAGGAAGATCACCAGGACGACCAGCCCCAACGTCAACACCAGCGTGAACTTGACGTCGGTCACCGACTCCTCGATCGACTGGGACCGGTCGAACAGCACGCCGAGCTTCACGGACGGTGGAAGCTGTCCGGCAATCCGGGCGATTTCCTTGCGAACCCGCGCCGCGACCTCGACCGTATTGACACCAGGCTGGCGCTGCACGGCCAGGATGATGCCCCGGGTCCCGTTGTACCATGCCGCTGCCCGCGTGTCCTGGACGGAATCGACCACCCGCCCGAGATCGCCGAGACGAACCGGCGCGCCGTCCCGGTAGGCGACGATCAAGGGCCTGAATTCCGCCGCCGCCTGAAGCTGGCCGTTGGCCTCGATGGCGTAGGCCTTGTCGCTGCCCCACAGGACGCCGTTTGGCAGATTGACGTTGCCGTTGGCGATGACGCTCACCACTTCGTCGATCCCGATCTTCCGGGCCGCCATCGCCTGGGGGTCGAGCTGCACCCGGACCGCAAATTTCTGGGTCCCGAAAACGTTGACTTGAGCGACGCCGGAGAGCGTGGACAGCCGCTGGCCAATCGTCGTCTGCCCATACTCATCGAGCGCCGACAGCGTCAGGGTCGGCGAGGTCAGAGTCAGGAAGAAGATCGGCGTGGCGGACGGGTCTGACTTGTTATAGGACGGCGGAACAATCCCTTGCGGCAACGACCGGAGGGTCTGGGCGATCGACGCTTGTACGTCGGCCGCCGCCGCGTCAATGTTGCGCTCGAGATTGAACTGCAATGTGATCGACGTGGCGCCCTGGCCGCTGCTCGACGTCATCACATCGAGGCCGGCGATCGTGGAGAACTGCCGCTCGAGCGGTGTCGCCACCGCGGACGCCATCGTTTCCGGACTCGCGCCCGGAAGGCTCGCGCTGACGGAAATCGTGGGGTAGTCCACCGTCGGAAGGTCGCTCACCGGCAGCTGACGATACGCCACGATCCCGAACATCAGAATCGCCGCCATGACCAGCGTCGTCATCACCGGCCGGCGGATGAACAGGGCCGCGACATTCATGGCGTCTTGTCTCCCTGCCGGACCGCCACCTTGGCGCCTTCGGTCAGCCGGAGCTGACCATCCACGACCACCAGCATGCCCGGGTCGAGCCCACCACCCAACACCGCGATCGAATCGCTGGTGCGCTGAACCTGGATCTTCCGCAAGGTCGCCTGGCCATTCTCGACGATGAAGACCACACTGCCTTGCTGGCCGGTGAGAACCGCTGCCTGCGGAATGACGAGCGCCTGGTGCTCGACCTCAAGCTCGAGCCGGATCCGGACCAGTTCGCCCGGCCAGAGAACACCGTCCTTGTTATCGAAGGCGGCCTTGAGCTGAATGGTCCCGGTGAGCGTGTCCACCGCGTTGTCGAGGAAGCCGAGGATGCCGAGGACGGCATGGGCCGAATCGCCGACGGGCATCGCCCACACCCGAAGCGTGCGATAGTCGCTCCCGCGAATCCGGGCCAGATCGGCGGCTGGGAGGGCGAAGCGGACCCGGATCGGGGCGACTTGATTGATGACGACCAGCGGGTCGCTGCCGGCCCGGACCAGATTGCCCTCCTTGACCAGAACGCTGCCGGTGCGACCCGAGACCGCCGCCCGGACGGCGGCGTATTCGAGATTCAACCGGTTCTGGTCCACCGTCGCGGAATCCGCCCGAAGCGTCGCCAGCATCTGCGCTACCGTCGCCCGGGCCTGGTCGGCCTGCTGCGCGGTGACGAATTCCTTGGTGGCGAGTTCCTGCATCCGCTCCAGGTCCCGCTGGGCCTGGGTGGCCTGGGATTGGTCGCGGGCCATGGTGGCCCTGGCCTTGTCGAAATCTGCCTGGTACCGGCGCGGATCGATCTGGAAGAGCACCTGGCCGGCGGTGACATTGTCGCCTTCCTTGAATCGAACCTGAGTCACGACGCCGTCCACCTGGGCCCGGACATGCACGGTCTGGATCGGCTCGACGGTGCCCGTCGCGACCAAGATCACGGGAACGTCGCGCCGGACCACGGGCGCAGTGACGACAGGCACCATCGGCACGGCGCGGGTCTGGTCCCCCTGGCAAGCAGCCAGGATTCCGACCATCGGTGTGAGAAGCAGCAGCGCGCGGATCATCGAAAAGCCCGGTTAGCGGGAGGTATCCGGAACGACGGTGATCTTCGGTCGCCCGTCTGATTCGAGCAGACCGGCGTCGTGAGCTAGCTGGAGCAGGGAAGTCCGCCAGGCGAAACGGGCCTGGATTCGTTGCGCCCTCGCCCCGGCCAGGACGTTCTCGGCCGTCAGCAACTCGAGCAGGCTGCCAACGCCGGCCCGATAGCGCCCCCGGGCGGCGGCGGCGGCCTGGTCGGCCGCCGCCAGGAGGGCCTCGGCGGTCCGGACTCGCTCGGTCGCGGTGCGAAGGGCGAAGTAGGCCGTGAAGACCTCGAGTTCGGCCACCCGCCAGAGTTGGTCGGCCCGTGCCTCCACGGCATCGGCCCGCGCCTTGGCGGCACGGGCATCGAACTCCCAGGTAAATCCGTTGAACATCGGTAGGGAAAGCCCGACCGAAGCACTGTAGGTATTGCGCCCGCCGACCACGGTATTGAGGTAGCTCCGCCCAGTACTCCCGGCGGCCGTCAGTGAAGGGAGCCTTGCCGCGGCCGCAACGCGGGCCTGAGCTCGCGCCTGGGCCACCGCCGCATCGGCCGCCGCCAGGTCGGGACGGCCCTGCCGGGCCGACGCGATCAAGGAATCGACCTCCGCGGTCATCCGGCCGATCGGCGCCGCGTCGGCCAGGGAATCGACTTCGATCGCCAGGTTGACCGGGAAACCGGCGGCGACCGCAACGCCACCCTTGGCCGCGGCCAAATCACCCTCCGATTGCTCCAGCACCAGTCGCGCCTGTTCAACGGACGTCCTGGCCTGGAGCACGTCGGAGATGGTCGCCACGCCGACCCGTCGCCGCTCCTCGGCCGCGGCCAGATTGGTCTCGGCCTCGTTCAGACTGGTCCGGCTGGCAAATACCAGGGACCGGAGGGACGAATACTGGTAGTAGGCGCGTCCGACACCGAGCACGACGTCCTGAATGGCCGCATTGTGGGTCCAATTTGCCTCGATCAACCCCTCACGCGCGGCCGTGACCGCCGGCCCGCGCCCGAATCCGAACAGCAGCCAGGTCAGGTTGACCGTCGGCCCATAGACCGTTTGGCTGACCGCGGTGCGTCCCTGGGTCCCGGCCGTCTTGAGTCGCGTGGCGTCGAACTGACCGGAGACCGTAGGGAACCAGGAGCCACGTTCTGCCCCGTACGTGGCGGCCGCGGCCCGGGCCTGGGCCCAGGCCGCCCGCGTCACTGGACTGTTTCTCAGGGCCAGGTCCACCAGATCCTCCAGGGTCAGTGGGCCTGCCCGGCTGGCGACCTCGGTTGGGATCATGGCCGCCGGTTCGGGCAGTCGGGGCGGCTCGCGATGGGCTGGCGCCCAGGCACTTGAGGGAGCTGGTGAGGTAGCCGGCACACCCTCGACGCCGGGCAGGCCCGGGGCGCACCCTCCGGCCAGAGCCATGCTGGCGGCGACCACACCGGTAGTGAAGTGGACGAAGGCGTTCCGATTCCAATCCATGATCACCCAATACGCTGCAGCCAAATGGAGCGTTGACACCCGGTTGCGGCGCCGTTTGGGGGAGCGACGGTGGCCCAAACCGACTTTCCCACAAGAGTCCACAAATGTACTTAACATAATATATCTTATACGACATCACGTCGCGCGCAGGAAAGATCGTGGCCCAACAGAAAAACGGCCCCCAAGGACAAGGGCCGCCTCCAACCTGCCGATTCTCTCCCGCCAGCTCTACGCCTTGGTGATCTCCGCCAGCCGGACCTGAGCCTCGGCGACGCCGGCCTGCTCCTTCGGATACTTCTTGATCAGCCCCTCCAGTATCGCCGCCGCCTCTTTGTCCTTGCCGGCCGCCCGGTACGTCCGCGCGGCGTTCAGCAGCGCGTCGATCTGTCGGAACGCCTCAGGTGCCAGGTCGGCCGCCTTGACGTATTCGGCTGTCGCATCGGCGACCTTCCCGCTGTTCTCAAGGGCGATCGCCAGGTGCGAATGAGCCGCCGACCCGAAGGCACCGGGTGGATTGGTCGCCACGAACTTTTTGAGCTCGTCAACGGCCAACTGGGCCTGGCCCGACAGCAGCCTGACCTGATTCAGCGCCAGCACGGCCTCGTACGCCGCGTCGGTCCCGCTGTAGGCCTGGCTGACCTTCTGGAAGGCCGCCGAGGCCGCCGGGTAGTTGCCGGACTCCATCGCCATCCGGGCCTGGTCCAACGCCTCCATAGCCTGGGTCTGCTTCCGTCGGCCGCTTTCGACCACATACCAGGTCACCAGGCCGACGACGAAGATGGTGCCGAGGACGATCCCGATCTGCTTCTGCCGGGCCACGAGCCAGGCCAGAAAATGGGTCTGTTCCGCCGAGCCGTTGGACTCCGGCTGTTGTGGTGCTGCTGTGGTCGCCATCGGACTCTGTACCTGGTTAGTAGGAAGCTCCCAAACCTAACATGCCCCCGAGAGGATTCGAACCTCCGGCCAACGGTTTAGGAAACCGCTGCTCTATCCATCTGAGCTACGGGGGCCATCGCCTGCGGACGCAAACCTATCCGGTGCCCAGACCGCCGTCAATTTCAGGGTGGCTCCGTAACGTATAGCGCAGCGACCTGAAATTTCGGATGAGGCAAGTCCCATAATCACCTGATATCAAATACTTTGGACGAGATGTTCTCAACCGTAATCTCAGTGACCACGACCCGATCGACTCGACCGGAAATCGGCCCGATCCCCAGGTCGCCCTCAAAAGCCAGCATCGCCGCCGAAGCCCCAGCCGCCAGCACCTCGACCGTCCCATCAACCAGGTTTCTCGCCTGGCCCCCGATACTCAAGGCCACTGCGGCCCGCCGCGCGTAGGCGCGGAACCCCACCCCCTGGACCCGGCCCTCCACCAGGAACCGACGGCCGATGATGTCCATCGGTCACCCGGCTCGGCGGGCCACTTGGCGAGCCCGGAGAACCTCGAACACCATGGGGAGGACCGACACGACAATGATCCCGCCGATCACGAGCCCGAAGTTGTTCCGGACCACCGGCAAATTGCCGAAGTAGTAGCCGACCCAGATAAACAGGGCCACCCAGCCGACCCCGCCCCCGACGCTGTAGGCCAGGAAACGTGAATAAGGCATTGCTCCCACGCCCGCGACGAACGGCGTGAAGGTCCTGACGATCGGCACGAACCGCGCGATGATCACGGTACGGCCGCCGTGTCGCTCGAAGAAGGCGTGAGTCCGGTCGAGATAGTCCTTCCTCAGCAGCTTGACCTGGCCCGAAAAGGCTCTCGGCCCGACGTACCGCCCGATCCAGTAATTGACGTTGTCCCCGGCAATCACCGCCGCGATCAGGACGCCGCACAGGAGCCACGGGTCCAGGTCCCCAAGCCCCGCGAAGGCTCCAGCGGCGAAGAGGAGCGAATCCCCTGGAAGAAACGGCGTCACCACCAGTCCGGTCTCGCAAAAAACGATCAGCGCCAGGATCGCATAGGTCCCGGTTCCGTACTGGTGAATCAGGTCGCCGAGATGGCGGTCGAGATGAAGGATGAAATCGATCAGCGTGCGGATGAATTCGAGCATGGCGAAAGATAGTGAGCGGATTAGCCGGCGAATCCGAATTCGCCAAGGAGGGGCACGAACCGAACGCCCGACAGCGGCGTCACCCTGACCTGGTCTCCCACCCGTTCGACGCGGGTCAGGACTTGTTCGTCCCGGTCTCCGATCGGGATCACCATCCGGCCACCCGGTGCCAGCTGCTGGAGCAAAGGGGCGGGTACCTCCGGAGACGCGGCCGCCACCACGATCGCGTCGAACGGGGCCAGGGATCGCCACCCCAAGGTGCCGTCGCCCATGACGATCGTCACGTTCCTGATCCCGAGTTCCCGGATGACCGACCGGGCACTGTCGGCCAGCGCCGGTACCCGTTCGATCCCGACGACGGCGTAGGCCAGCTGGCTGAGCAGAGCGGTCTGGTAGCCGGATCCGACCCCGACCTCGAGCACCTTCTCCCCGCCCGAGAGCCGGAGCTCCTGAAGCGACCGGGCCTGGACCCAGGGCTGCGATATCGTCTGGCCAGCCGCGATCGGCAGGGCCGAGTCTTCGTAGGCCCGGTGCCGGACCGCCTCCGCAACGAACCGATGCCGCGGTACGACCGACACCGCCTTGAGGACCGCCAGGTCACGGATCCCCTTGTCCTGGAGCTCCTCGACCAGCCGCTGGCGATAGCCCCCGAAGCTGTCGGGAACGTCTAGAGGGCGAGCGCCCACGACCCCACCGCCTCCATCAACCGGTAGTTGGTGAGATCCATGTGGAGCGGCGTCACCGAGATGTAGCCATCCTTGACGGCGGCCTGATCGGAGTCGGGGTCGACCGTCCAGGTGACGTCGCCACCGCCGATCCAGAAGACTTCCCGGCCCCACGGATCTTTCATCCTGGTAAGCGACCCGGAGAAGAACCGGCTCCCCAGCTTGGTCACCCGCACACCCTTGACCTCGGACGCGTGGATTTTGGGGAGATTGATATTGAGCAGCGTCTCGGCCGGAAAATCCTTAATCTCGGTGATTTGACGGATCAGCCGGACCAGCAGCGGATGGTAGCTCGCCATGAGCTCGGGGTCGCGGCCGGCGAACGAGAAGGCGATGCCCGGCACGCCGAGGGTCACAGCTTCCATCGCCACCGAGACGGTCCCCGAGTAGAGCACATCCTCGCCCATGTTGGGACCATGGTTGATACCGGCGAAGACGAAGTCCGGCCGTTCCGGCAGCAGGGCGCCGATCGCCAGCAGCACGCAATCGGTCGGCGTACCATCCACCTGGAACGCGCCGGCGTGGGTCCGGGCCGGGCGGAGTGGCCGGTGGAGCGTGAGCGAGTGCGATGTGCCGCTCTGCTCCCGGTCCGGCGCCACCACCGTCACCTGCCCCACCGCCCGACAGGCGGCCGCGAGAATCCCGATCCCGGGAGCGAGGATGCCATCGTCGTTTGAAACGAGAATGTTCATGGATCAGGCCGCGGGTTCGTCGGTCGAAGATTGGTCCGGAAGCGCCACGCCGTCGAGCGTCGCCAGAATGCCCTGGAGGGCGGAGTCGATTTCATCAAGCGTTTGCCGTGACGCCGCTCGGGCGGCCTCCTGCTTGAGCTCACCGGTACGCCGGAACTGTTCGACCCGCTGGCGGGCCCCGTCAATCGTGTACTTCTCGGTGTACAGCAGGTGTTTCACCAGCAGGATCATCTCAACTTCCCGGCTCTTGTAGACCCGGTTCCCGGACCGGTTCTTGGCCGGGTTCAGAAACCGGAACTGGCTTTCCCAGTACCGGAGCACGTGCGGCTTGAGGTCGGTCAGCGCACAGACCTCGCCGATCGAGAAGAACTCCTGCGTCGGGCGCGGTGGCATCGCGTCACAGCTCCGGTTTCAGGGTTCGGTCCATGAGTTCGGCGATCGCCAGGCGCGGAGGCTTCTCGTCGAACAACACCTCCGCCACCTTGGCCGCGATCGGCATCTCGACCCCGTACCGGGCCGCGAGTCGGACGGCGGCCCGGGCCGTGTTGACGCCCTCCGCCACCGTCCGGTGTTCGCGCTGATATTGGGCCAGCGAGGTGCCCTGGGTGATGGCCAGACCCAGGGCGCGGTTCCGGCTCAGGTTCCCGCAGGTGGTCAGGATCAGGTCGCCCAGGCCGGCCAGCCCGGCGAAGGTCCGCGGATCGGCGCCCGCGGCGACGCCAAGCCGGCTCATTTCCGCGAGACCGCGGGTGACGAGCGCGGCCCGCGGATTGTCGCCCAGGCCAAGGCCCTCCAGGATGCCGGCGGCGATCGCGATCGTGTTCTTGAGCGACCCGGCCAGCTCGGTGCCGATGACATCACGGTTCGAGTAGACCCGGAAGTACGCGGTCGAGAACAGCGACTGGGCCGCTTCCGACGCGGAAGGATCGGTCGCGGCCGCCACAACCGCGGTTGGCTGGCCGGCCTGAACCTCCCGGGCGAAACTCGGCCCCGACAGCGCCACGAACCGATGGCGAGGGAGGACGGCCGCGGCGACCTCCGACATCGTGGCCAGCGTGCCGGTCTCGAGCCCCTTGGTGGCGCTCACGACCAGCTGTCCTTCCGTGAGCACCGGCGCGATCGTTGCCAGCAGCTGGCGAGTAACATGGCTCGGCGAGACCAGCACCACGCACTCGGCTCCCGTGACGGCACTGACAGCGTCGGAGGTGGCGGTGAGGGCCGGCGACAGGCGCGCCCCGGGCAGGTAGAGGGGATTCGCATGATCGTCATTGATGGAGCGGATGACCTCGGCCTCGAACGCCCACACGTGGACCTCGATCCCCTTTCGGCCGAGGAGGTCGGCCAGGGTGGTTCCCCAGCTGCCGGCGCCGAGGACGGCGACCTTCACCGGGCGACTCCCTTGTTCCGCCCCGCCCCGAACCGGCTTTCCGTCCCGGCAAGGAGCCGCTTCACGTTGGTCCGGTGCATCAGGATCACGAAGCCGCCCAGCGCGGCGAAGAAGGCGATCACCGGATGAAGGGACGGATGGAGCAGCCAGACGCCGGCCGGCAACATCACGGCCGCGACGATGCTGGCGAGTGACACGTACCCCGACAGGCGGAACACGGCCAGCCACGCGCCTAACGAGACGAGCGTCGCCCACGGCGCGATACCGAGGACGACGCCCGCAGCCGTCGCAACGCCCTTCCCGCCCCTGAACGCGACGAACACGCTGAAGACGTGCCCGATCACCGCGGCCGCGCCGAGCAGGACCGGAATCCAGGGTCCGCCGCCGGCCCGGGGACCGAACACCAGCACCGGCACCGCGCCCTTCGCCACGTCGAACAGACCGGCCGGGATCGCGGCCCGCCAGCCGGCGGCCCGGTAGAGGTTAGTTGCCCCGAGGTTCCCGCTCCCGACCGTCCGCAGATCGATGCCCCGGCTCCGGGCAATCCAGTAGCTCGCCGGGATCGCCCCGAGGAGGTAGGAGGCCACGAACCAGAGGGCGAGGGTCACCGTGATCCGCCCGTCCGCGGATTGATCCGGAGCCGCATCGGCACGCCGGAGAAGTTCCAGGCCGCCCGAAATCCCTTGATGAGATACCGTTGATAGTGCTCCACCAGATCGTCGGGCCGGTTGCAGATCAGCACAAAGATCGGCGGTGCCACGGCGACCTGCGAGGCATAGTAGAGCTTCACCTCTTCGCCTCCCACCTGCGGCGGCTGGTTCCGGGCGATCAGGTCCTCGAGCACCTTGTTCACCTCGGACGTCGTGATCCGCCGCGTCCGCGCCTCGGCGACCGCGAGAATCTCGTCCAGCACCTTGCGGGCCCGCTGGCCGCTCAGCGCCGAGACGTAGACGAACGGCACGTCCGCGAGGAAGGGGGCCTTTTCCGTCACGACCGCGGTGCCGCGCACGGCGGTGTTGGTGTCCTTCTCCTCCACCAGGTCCCACTTGTTCACGACCACGATCAACCCGGTGCCACGGTCCCATGCCTCGGTCGCGATCCGAAGGTCCTGGTGATGGACCCCAATGGTGGCATCCACGACCAGCACGCAGATCTGGGCGTCCTCGATGGCGCGCCGGGTTCGGACGGTGGAGTAGAACTCGACATCCTCATCGACCCGGGATTTACGACGGAGGCCGGCGGTGTCGACGAAGCGGATCACCTTGCCGTGGTAGTTGAGGATCGAGTCGACCGCATCGCGGGTCGTGCCGGCCGTCGGCGAGACGACATACCGCTCCTCGCCGAGCAGCCGGTTGGCGAGCGAGGACTTCCCGACGTTGGGCCGCCCGACGATTGCAACCGAGATCTGGTCGGCGTCTTCGTTGTCGGTCGCCGGCGGCAGCTTCTCGACGATCAGGTCGAGCAGATCGCCGCTTCCCTTTCCGACTGCGGCGGACACCGGGATCGGGTCCCCCAGGCCCAGGGCGTAGAACTCGGCATCGGCCGTAACCCGGGGCATGTGGTCGAGCTTGTTGGCCACCAGGAGGACCGGCCGCTTGGAACGCCGGAGCTGCTGGGCGATCGCCTGGTCGATCGGATGGAGGCCCTCGGGGGCGTCGACCACGAACAGGATCACATCCGCCTCGGCGATCGCGATCTCGGCCTGGCGGCGGATGGCGCGATCCATCGAGTCATCTGATTCAGGTACCAGTCCGCCGGTATCCACGATCCAGAACGAGCGGCCGTTCCAGGTGGCGTCACCGAAATGCCGATCCCGGGTCGTCCCGGCCTGATCGGCCACGATGGCCTCCCGCCCCCCGATGAACCGGTTGAAGAGAGTCGACTTGCCGACGTTCGGGCGGCCGACGATGGCCACAGTAGGTTTACTCATCGAGGGCATCCACGAAGTACTTCGACAATTTGACCGGCATCGGCACCTGAGCGACCAGATCGGTCAGCGGCAGATTGTCGATGAAAAGCTGGTCGTCGTTGACCGCTTCCCCCGGGATGAGCGCCAGGTCGAGATCGGTCCGGCCCTTGAGCGCTTCCAGCATGTCACGGCCGGGCAGCAGCCCCGCGGTGGTGACCCGGCCGCCGAAGACCGAATTTTCCACCACGATCAACTCGATGTCCGCGCCCGAGGCCTGGCGGAGTGGTGCCAGCACCTGCGGCATCAGCGCGCCCATGGACGTCCCGGTGACCACGCCGATCCGCTTGCCCCTCCAGGCGCCGAACTGGTCGGCCGCCTCGCGGACTCCGCGCTGCAGGAAGCGGACGGCACCCACACCATTTTCGAACTGGTCGAAGGTGCCATAGGCCGCCTCCGGCGGCAGTTCGAGGCCGGCCCGGAGATAAAGTTCATCCGCGCCGGACGCCCACGTCGCGTCCCTGGTCGCCCGGGACTCAGCCCCCCACTTCTCGACCGTCGCGACGGCAGCCGCGCACTCCGCGGCGGTGGGCTCCCGACACCGGCTGTGTTTGCTGAACTCCGTCAGCCCGACGGGCACGACCGATACGCTGAGTACCTCCGGGCCGAACTCGAACAGATCGCGGAGGGAACGATCGAGAATGGCGCCGTCATTCACCTCGGGCGACATCACGATCTGGGTGTGGAACTGGATCCCGTGATCGGCGAATGCGCGCAGCTGGGGCAGGATGTCGGGGGCGGTCGGGTTCCGGAGCAGGTAGCGCCGGACCACCAGATCGGTGGCATGGACGCTGACGTACAGGGGTGAAAGCCGGTAGGCAATGATCCGCTCGACGTCCCAGGGCTTGAGGTTGGTGAGCGTCGCGAAGTTGCCGTAGCGGAAGGACAGGCGGTAGTCGTCGTCACGGATGTACAGGACCTCGCGAAGACCCGCGGGATTCCCATCCACGAAGCAGAAGTCGCATCGGTTGGCACAGCGGCGGATCCGGGGCGGCTCGAGGGCGACGCCGATCGGATCTTCGAGATCCCGTTCGATCTCGATCTCCATCTCGGTGCCGTCCGGCTGGCGGACCTCGATGGTGAACTCCTCGTCGGCCGTGTGGTATTCCCAGTCGAGAAAATCCTCGAGCTCCCGACCGTTGACGGTCAGGAGTTCTGAGCCGGGCACCAGTCCGATTTCTTCGGCGATGGACCCGTGGACGACGGAGGTAACCCGAATCACGGACGATCCTGAATCCCAGGGAAGACCAGTAGGAAACCAGCCGGTTTCCACTCGGACAAGAATAACCTATCCCGCTGTAATTTCAAGACTTAAGACGTTCGATCTCACCTCATTTCTCCGTCAGGGCTCCTCTCGGTGCGGCGTGACTTCCGAAAACAACGAAGGCCACCGCCCGCGGTGGCCTTCGTTGATCAAATCTCGAGAGCGGGCGACCGGGCTCGAACCGGCGACATTCAGCTTGGGAAGCTGACGCTCTACCAACTGAGCTACGCCCGCAAGGTCGGTAAAATGGTTTCCCGCCGGGGGTGGGGCAAGCCCCACCCCCGCGGGCTTCACTCGCTTCTGGTGGTACCGCCAGCCGGCGATGTCGGCCCCTTTGCCTTCCGCCGCGATGGCCTGACTGGCGCCGACCGCCACCAGCCCGAGAGCCACTTCCTTGGTATCGACAACGGTTCCCGCCGACGTCACGAATTCGATCACGATGGTCACCGGCGCCGGCTTGATGGCCTTCCCCTGGGCGTCGGTCGGCGCCCGACCGGTGGCGGTGCCCTGGAGCTTCGCGTTGGCCCGACCCAACTGGAAACTGGTCATCTCGATCGTGACCGGCAGCCCGACCAGTCTCTCCGCGGCCTTGAGGACGTCGGCATCGTGCTTCATGCCCTTGTGGCCTTGGCCCAGAAGCCGATAGACGTCTTCGTTCATCGGCTCGAGGGCGACGAGCTTGTTGGCGGCATCGACCAGCTTCTCGTTGTCCTTGGTCGCGAGGTATGCGTTCGCGAGGTTATAGATCGCGTCGCGGCTGTAGGGGTTCCGGGCCACGGCCTTGCTGAACGCCATCGCCGCATCCGGATACCGCTGGGCATTGAAGGCCGCAACGCCGATTGCCAGGATGTCCTGGGTATCCAGCGAGTCGAAGTTCTGCTTGGACAGGTCGCCGATCATCGCGTTGTCGAGGCTATCGGCCTGCTTGGTCATGCCGGCCGCGCGGAACGACTGGGTCAACGCCTTGCGCGCGTCCATGTTCTTGGGATCCCAGCCGAGATACTTCTGCAGCGCCGCGATGGCGTCCTTGTGGCGGTCGAGCCGCTGATACATCAGGGCCAGATTGAGGGCGTTGGAGTTGCGATCGCCGATCAGCGAGGTGTCGGTCGCGGCCTTGGTCTCGGCGATCGCCAGACCCTTGGCGAAGTAGACAGCGGCGCTGTCTTCGTGGCCGGAGTTGGCGAACAGCACGCCAAGGTTCGAGACCACCTGGGGGAGATCGCTGAACAGCCGGCTCGCGTCGCGGAACAGGTTGATCGCCCCGGGAATGTCGCCCTTCTGCTGCAGCTCGAACCCGGCGCGGGCCAGATTGGCCCAGTTGTTCTGGCGCACTGTCCCGATGTCGAGCTCACATTGAGGCTGCAGCGCCTGCGCCTTGGTGAGGGCTGAATCCACGCCGCCAACGTCGCCCTGCATCAGGTACACCCTTGAGAGGTAGTACCAGGCGGCGGCATTCGTCCCCTGTGCCTCCTTCGCGATCCCGGCCAGGATCAAATCCTTGGCTTGCGCCAGACTCGCGGCCTTGTCCGCCTTGGGTTCATAGGCTTTCCGCAGGGCATCGACACCCTTTTGGACGCTGCCCTGGGGCTTGAGCGGGCAGAGCGGAACCGTGAACTTCGCCGGCTGGATCTCGGCCAGCTTCGGCTGGAGCACGGGAGCCTGGGCGTACGCCGTTCCCGCCATCGCGGTCGCGAAAAACCCAGTCCAGATGCGCTTCATCGTCATGACTCCTTCAGGTGAGCAATGGCGGCGTCCTCAAACGTTCGCTCGAGCCTCGAGCGATCGGAGCGCCTCGTCGTGAATCCTGCGGAACAAATCGTGGGCACTGACCCCGGTCCGCCGCGCAATGGCCGCCACGTCGTCGAACTCGGGCTTCACACGGGGGCCATCAGGCCCCCACAACGTCTTGACCCGCACCGTTTCTCCGGTCGAGTCGACAAAGGACCAATGATCGCGCTCCAGCGTGGTCCGGTCGAACCGGGCCCGCCGGACGCCCGCCGTCGTGGAATGACGAAAAAAGGCGGCGGTGACGTCGTCGGCCCGCTCAATCGGGGCCAACGCCTCGACCCTGAATGATGCCCGGCCCTTCTTCCCCATGGTACTCCAGCATTGCACGTCGACCGCGCCCGCGGACACCAGCGCCTCGCGGAGGGGCTCAACGTACTCCGGGTTCATGTCATCCAGATCTGTCACCAGGGTGACGACCCGATCGGCCGTGTCGGCTTCGAACTCGCCCAGCGTGACCCGGAGCGTGTTGGCGTACGCCGTCGGACTTCGGCCCCCGGCTCCGAACCCCGTCCGAACGGCCTGCCAGACCCGGTCCGGCAGCGGGCCGGTCACCAGGGTGCGGAGCAACGTGGCACCGGTTGGCGTAGTTGCCTCGCCAACCACCGGTCCGCTCGGCGCGATCGGAAGCCCTTCAAGCAGCAGGGCCGTCGCGGGCGCCGGCACCGGCAGCCGGCCATGCGCGGCCCGAACCCATCCCCGCCCCACCGCGATCGGGCGGGTATACACCGCCCCGACATTCAGGAGTTCGAAGCCCTCGATGACCCCAACGATGTCGACCAGCGCGTCGGCGCTGCCGACTTCATGGAGCGCCACCCGCTCGAACGGGATCCCATGGATCCGGGCTTCGGCCTCACCGAGCAGCCGGAACGCCTGGGTCGCCCGTTCCTTCACCCGTGGCGTGAGGTCCGCGGCGGCGATCACCGCGAGCAAATCCCCGATGTGGCGATGGGGATGATCCTGATGGGGGTGATCGTGCTCGTGAGCGTGGTGGTGATCCTGATCGCCCTGGGCGTGATGGTGATGTCCGTGGGGTTCATCGTCGTCATGGCCGTGCTCAAGGACGTCGGCCGGCCCTTCGATTGCACCACCCGGGCCGATCACGATGACCTTGGTGGCTCGCATCCCGCACCGCATCACGTCGGCAAACTCGACCCGCACGTCGGCGAGTCCGAGCCGCGCCGGAAGCCCCTCGAGCCACGCCGTGCCGATCCCGAGATCGACCAGGGCGCCCAGCAGCATGTCGCCGCTGACACCGGCAGCTGGATCGATGAGGGCGAAGCGTCGAGAGGACATAGACTTATAAATATCGCCCCCGATCGCCAATCCGGCAACGGCGGCCTAGCGGTAGAGCCAGCCGGCCCCCGTGTTGAATACCACCACCCGATCCCCGGCCAGGATCACCCCCCGCTCCCTGAGCAGCCGGGCCGCCACCAGCCCGGCGCCGCCCTCCGGCGAGCAATCGATACCCTCGGTCCTGGTGCACAGATCCGCGGTCTGGGAGAGTTGGTCGTCCGTTACCGCGACCGCCCCGCCACCGCTCCCACGGAGCGCCGCAAGCATCAAGCGATCACCGAGAGGCCCGGGAACCCGGAGACCACTGGCGACGGTCCACGGGTTCTCCCAGGGCTGGCACTCGCCGGCCCCAGTCTCGAACGCGCGAACGACCGGCGCGCACCCCGCCGATTGCACCGTGTACATGCGTGGCATCCGTGGCCCGATCCACCGTGCGGCCGCGAGTTCCGCGAAGACCTTCCACATGCCGATCAGGCCGGTGCCTCCACCGGTCGGATAGAGGACGACCTCGGGCAGTTCCCAACCGAACTGTTCGGCCAGTTCGAGCCCCATCGTCTTCTTCCCCTCGATCCGATACGGCTCCCGGAGGGTCGAGAGGTCAAAAGCGCCCGACTCGGCGCTGTAGGCCCGGCTGGCCTTGCCGCAGTCACCGATGTGACCATCGAGCAGGTGGAGGTCCGCACCAAACGCCGAGATCTGGGTGAGGATCGGCTTGGGCGTCGTTCGCGGGGCATACACCCTGACTCGCACACCGGCCCGGGCCCCATACGCCGCGGCAGCGACCCCGGCATTCCCGGCCGTTGGGAGGGTGAAGGTCCGCACCCCGGCGGCCACCGCCCGGGTGATTGCGGCGGCCAGGCCGCGCGATTTGAACGAGCCGGTCGGATTGGTGCCTTCATCCTTGATCCACAGTCGCTCGATGCCAAGGGCCGCACCGAGACGGGGAGTCGCGAGCAGTGGCGTGTCGCCCTCGCCCAGGGTGATCGGCTGTTCCCCCGGCATGAGCGGGAGGAACGACCGGAACCGCCACATCCCGGCACCCGTGGGCGTCTGTTTTTCTCCGACCGGGTGACGTCGCTCGGGATAGCGGACCAGCCACGGTTTCCCGCACGCGCCACAGACCGTCTGCCCGCCATCCGCATCGGCGCGGACACCGCAGAGTGAACATTCGAGATGCCAGTCGTGCATGACGATCCTGCGATTCAGGTGATGGTCTTCAGATGCTCCAGAATCCGCTCGGCAAGGAGGGCGGACAATCCGGGAAGCGAGGCGATCTCAGCGGCGTTGGCGGAGCGAACCCCGGCCAGGCTGCCGAAACGTTCGATCAGGAGGCGTCGCCGGTTAGGGCCCACGCCCGGAATGGTCAGCAGCTGCGAGCTGATCGTCCGCTCGGTCCGGCGTTTCCGGTTGTACGTGACACCAAACCGGTGCGCTTCATCACGCGCCCGCTGGAGCAACCGAAGCCCCGTGTGTCTCCGGGACAGCCGCAGGGGCTCGGCCTGATCGGGAAGGTAGATCTCCTCCTCCCGCTTGGCGAGACTGATGAACGGGATGGGCGGCAGACCGAGATCACCGGCCGCCGCGAGCGCGGCGCCGAGC
>JANXXJ010000364.1 GCA_025350665.1 Gemmatimonadota bacterium
GTCGCGGATAGGCGAACAGCCACGTCTGGCCGTCCGGGTCGTCATCGTCGGAAGTCAGGGTCCAAACGTCCGCGGGCGGCAGGATTTCGGTCAGTCGCGCGTTCAGTGTCGGTGCGATCTGCTCGACAATCACGGTACGGCAGGCGTCCTTGAGCCGTTGCAGGCGCCGCTGCTGGTCCGATCGACTGGTCGCCGCTTCGGGGCCCTGGTCGCCACCAAAGCCAAGAGCATCACGGTCAATCGTCAGGTCAAGGTCTTCGGAGAATCGGTCAATCAGGCCCCACGCTTTTGAAAGCGACGTGCCGCCCTTGAACGTGAGGTGCGCTCCGTGGTCCGGTAAGTCGAACAGTTCCCGGAGCATGAGGCAGGCCCAGAAATCCTTTTCCACACTTCCGGGCGACAGTCCGCGCTCGGTCCCGGTCTGCCCGAAGGCCCGAGCGCGATCCGCGGGCGGGAGCGACAGAAACCGTTCCATTTAGCGCTTGGGCCCATCGGCGACCTGGCGCATCAGCTCACCAATCCACAGTGGAGCGAGCGGGATGTCCTTGAGCAGTTGGACGCGCTCTTCGGGGCCGATCCGCTTCCGTAACTTCTCGATGACGGTCCGGTCCACCTGGCGCCGGCCGAGGTACCGCAATGCCTGGATAACCAAGCCGCTGATCCGACCGGCCGTGGCCATGTTCCGCGGCGTCGTTCGACGAAGCACGATCTGCTGTTTACCGCTTCGCACTTGCCGCGGGGTTCCATCGGTCAGATAGACGATCCGGAGGGGCACTTGATCTGACAGGCCGAGCAGGTTCGCGGCATACGCTCCCGAAGGCTGAAGCTTGAGGTGATGCTTTCCGGCCAGGGCGGTCGCGATCTGGTCCGGGGCTGGGTTGAGCGCTCCCAGGAGTGGGTGCGTTTCCGGAATTTGATAGAGGCCGCGTGCCGGCTGCGTGAGCGCGCCGGCTTTGAGATGCCGGGAGAGGGCCGAGGCAACGGCGGTGCGCGACCCGAACGGGGCCAGGTCTCTCGGCGTGAAGATGGTGCCCGGCTTCATTCGGTGGATGCGCCGGAGAATGAGGCTATCGATCGATCCGGGGTGTTTGGTCATATGATTTGCCACAAAAATAGGCTTGTTTTGTGGCAAAAGATAGCGGTCTTGCTGGTGCGAATGGCCAGGTACGGAGTGGTACGGGGCCTGGTCGGCACCGCAACGGTCGAGCACCGGGGTGGCGAAGCCGGCATCGCGGCAGGCCGGCTACAGGAGCCAACCGCGCAGCGCCGAACGCCACTACGCCGCCGCCCTCTTCGGGCGATGGAGCGCTTTGGCCACATCGCTGGGCTTTGCGCCCATGACCAAGAGCCCGCGCAACAGGAGATCAAGAGACACGGTCGGATCGGCCGCTTCCATTTTGGCGACGCGAGACTGGCTGGATCGCAGTTGCTTCGCGAGCGACGCTTGGGAGATGCCGCACGCCAGCCGTCGGGCCCGCAAGGCCTGGCTCAACCGAAGCTTGAGCTCGACCAGGCCGGCTTCGGCTTCGGTGAGACCCAGAAAGTCCGCCGCGGTACCGAGCCGCCAGCCCGCGCCCTCCAACCGACGTTGTTTTGGCTTGTCCATGACTTACCCCTCCTCATCGACCACCGCATCGTAGGTCCGCAGCCGTCGCCGACAGGTGTCCAAGACGGCCTTCGGGGTTGCCGCGGTCTTCTTGCTGAAGACATCGGCGATCACCACAGCGTCCTGATCCAGCCGATAGACTATTCGCCAGGTGGCGGCGGCGTCCTGAATCCGCAGCTCATGACAGCGGGCTCCGAGGGATGGCATCGGCCGGGAATGCGGCAGGGTCAGGCCCCTTCCCCGCTGGAGTACCCGGAGCATCACGCCGACCTCGAACCGGGCGCGGGCCGAAAAGGGGGGCGTCTTGACCTCGCCGTGGAGCCAAACGATTGGCTTGTCGGACTGGTGCATGATATGTCAGTCGTGACATTGTCGCAAGAGAGGGCTTGACCGAACCTCTCGGCCGCCGCGACAAGATATGAAGGGTCCCGCCAAGTGAATAACCGGGAAAATGCGAAAGGTTTACGCGCCCGGCACGCGAAGGCCCGCCCGCATCCCCTCCGGCAGCGCCACCGCCAACCGCCACCACACCGTAATCGGCTTCTCCCCCTCCCACCGCTGGAACTCCACCGGCCCGCAATACACAAACCCCGCCGTCTTCCCCCCCGCCTTCGCCCGGGCCCGCACGAACAAGTGAATCGTGATTGCGAGTTCCCGATGCCGAGCCAACCGCTGCCCCGACTCGCTGGCCTGGCTGGTCTTGTTCTGGCTCTGCCACCGGACCTCAGTCGGGCTCAAGAACGAGTCCTGATACTTGTGTTTCTCCGGCTGGCCCGACTTGTCCAGGGTGACGAACAGCAGTGTCACCCCCGGCCTTTCCACCACGCCCAACTGCGACTCGAACCCCTTGAACTCGAACCCGAACAACGGCGGCACCTTGGCCCGCGGGTAGGTCTGCCAGAGCGCGAGCTCATCCTCCCGCAGCCCCCGAATCGGTCGCAGCACGTAGCGGTCACCCTGCCGAATGAACTCGACCGCGTGACTGGTGCCCGGGAGCCCCGCATCCGCCCCAAACCACCCCCGGAGCACCTCCGGCAACCCGTTTGCCTCCGCGCCCTCGGCATGAAGCACATTGACCGCGATCTTCTTGAAATCGGCCTGGTACGCTGTCCCGTCTACCTCGACATCGACCCACCCCTCCGGAATCCCCGCCATCCGCTCGCGCGGCGGCAAGAACACGATCGGCCGGCCCGACGCATGGGACACCTTACAAACAATCCGGTCCGCCCCAGTCCCCGCCCCGACCCGGCGGAGATAGACCGCCATCCGCCAGTCGACGATTTCCCGGATCAAGTCCTGCGCAGCCTCCCGCTCGGCGCCCTGGAGTTCGAACCGACTGGCGAAGCGGCCATCCTCGTACGTGAAGAACCCGGTCCCGCCGGTCCCCCGGCCCTCGGTCCAGGCGTCGATCGGATGTTTCTCCAGGAGCGCCCGCAACGTCGCCGGGTCGTCCAGCGCGTCGCCCAGTTCGGTTCGAACCAGCCCATACCGGCGGGCCAAAACCCCAACCCGTTCCACCAGCCGCTCGATCGTCACCGCCCCCGGCAAACCATCCTCAGCCAGCATGGCCAACAGCACGACCATCTTGAAGCTCTTCGTCATCGGGGTGACTTCGAGTGCGTCGAGAAACGACCCGATCTGCTGATAGGCCACGACTTGGGCCTCGGATAGGTCGCCCATTACCTGAACGAACCGGATCCACGACGCGTGCCTCGGCCGCGCCGACTTGGGGTCGTAACCGTCATGAAACGCCTCAGTGGCCGAGGGCCTGACCCCGTGGCGCTCGCGGAATTCCATGGAGTAGGCCCGGAGCCGGTCCTGGCCGCCGGTCTGTCGGAGCAACGCGCGTAAGATGTCGGTCGCCTCGAGGTCATAGGTCACCGAACACCCCGGCGGGAGGTCCATCGTGCCCGCCTCGAGGTTGTTGAGTGCATTGGCCACCTCGCCATCGCCGGCGCCGAGCTGGAGCAGCGTCCTCGGCTTGATCAGGAAGGACCGGTGGTTGCCGATGTAGTCGATGACTTTGAGCTGCTTGCCCATGAG
>JANXXJ010000008.1 GCA_025350665.1 Gemmatimonadota bacterium
ACCTCGCCATACGGGCCGACCATGATGTTGGCCGGTTTGAGATCGCGGTGGACGATCCCTTGCGCGTGGGCGAACGCCACCGGCTCGCAGATCTTGAGGAAGATCCGGAGCCGCTCGGCCAAACCCGGCGCCGCGCGGGTCACGTGATGATCGAGGCGTTCCCCGTGCACCAGCCGCATGACGTAGAACGGCCGCCCGTCGTCGAGGGTGCCGGCATCGTGGACCGGCACCAGGCCGGGGTGATCGAGGCGCGCCAGGATCCGGGCCTCCTGGCCGAGCCGATCAGCCAACCCGGGCGATGGGTCGAGGCCGCGGAGGACCTTGATGGCCACGTCGCGGTCGAGGAGCCGGTCTTTCGCCTGGTACACCGACCCCATGCCGCCACTCGCGATCAGCGGGCCGAACTGGTAGCGCGGATGGTTCAAGTCGGCGGCGCGCGCCACCGCCTGGAGCCGGTCGAGGGTGTGATCGTCGAGGGGGGTCATCCGGCCTCCGTTCCGAACAGGTCCCGCGCTTCGGCCGCGAAGTCCTCGGGGGACGCGGTGATGGCGCGGAGCCGCTCGAGGGCTTCCTTCCGGAAGGCCCGGCGGACCAGGGCGAGGTAGTTGGTGACCTGGGTGACGGGAATGTCGAACCGGGCCGCGAGATCGCGATAGGCGGGGCGCTCGTCTTCCGCGGCGGGTTCGATGTCGTAGGCCAGGAATACCGCCAGTTGAATCTCCTTGTCGCGGCGGCGGCACTCTTCGGTCACCGCGGCAAGAGACTCGTCGAAGAGGGACCGAATCCACTCCCGCCGGAAGAGCTGCTCGGGGTCCACCGCGGGGCCGGCGTCGGCCGAGTCAGGCGACGAGGACACCATGCCGCCGCCCCGCTTGAGGCGGCCGTCCCGCTCGATGGCGTTGGCCGCGAACCGGTCGAGGCAGACCCGGAGGAAGGTCCGGAACCGGGCTTTGGACGGGTCGTAGGAATCGAGGGTCCCGCGGTCGAAGGCGCGGGCAAAGAAGTCCTGGGTCAGATCCTCCGCGTCTTCACGGGCGAAGCGGCGCGCCACCTCCAGGTAGCGACAGACCGGTTTCCAATAGATCCCGATGAGGGCGTCGTAGGCTGGCGTGCGCAAGACGGAATCGGTCGAACCCAGCGCCTCGACCAGGGACAGCCTGGTGGGCGGGAAGCGGGGCGGTCCGGAATCGGGGGGCGGGCTCACCCGGCCAATTTACGGCGGCCTTTGCTTCCGCGCGTCGGCTGTGCTGAAGAGCACTCGCTCGAACCTCATCCGTAGGAACGTTACAAATTGAAATTATACATGGGCTTCGACTTTGGTTTTTGTGGCGCGACCGTATTTATATGGCGCGATAGCCTGTTATATGGCGCGATAGGCTTTTATGTGGCGCGATTGGGTGTTTGCGTGGTGTGATAGCCGTTCGAACGGCTCTTTTCCCTAGCCTGGTCGACAACTCGGCGATGGGCCAACGAGTGACAGGCTGGCGGTCCAACGAAAGAGCAAGGAGGCCGAGAATGCGACGGTTGCGACAACGGCGCGCCGCCGTCGAGCAAGCGCTAGCCGGCGGTCGATCGCTGGGGGCACAATCGACTCATTTCAACTTGACCCGGGCGATCCGATTTCCCTTGAAGGTACCGAGCCAGACCTCGTTTCCAACCAGGATCGCGCCCGAGGTGCCGCCATAGTCGGGATTGCCGGGCTCCTCGACGAGGGTCTTGAGCGCGAGGGTCCGGGGATCGAGCCTCACGACCTTCCCGCCGACCGGACAGATGGGCACGGTGAAGCAGCCGAGGATCGCTTTGGCGTCGGCGGCCTGCCCGGCCACGATGAGCGAGCCGCCGGGACCCTCCCGGATGTTGTCGGGGTGGAAGCCGGCGAGTGGTACTTCTTGGTGCGTCACCGGCGTCTTGCCTCTCGACACGACGTGGACCTTCTGGTCTCCCCACCCGGCGATGTATAGCGTGGAACCGTCCTTCGACGCGACCAAGCCGTTGTCGCCCGAGAATTCCGTCCCCGGCACCTCCGACCATCCCGCCTTGGGTGACCACTCGGCCACGAACCCGCTGACTTGCCCCGTGGTGATTTTGGCGAGCGACTCTTTGTCGGTCTTCACGCCGAAGCTGCTGACGGCAAACCCATCGTGCGGGAGCGGGGTCACCGAATTGCCCGAGAGCCGCTCCGGCGCGACCACGCACCCGCGCCAGACGAGCCTGGGTTCCTTGGCCTTGAGGTCGAGCTCGAAGATTTCGACTGACTCGCGTCCGGCGTGACTGACGGCGTAGACCTGCGGCCGGCCACCGGTTCGATAGCGAATGGCGATGCCGTGGGCCCCGAACGCGTTGGCGTCGGGCGGTCCGGGACACTTGGAAAAGATCGGGTCCGGGGCCGCGGAAAAATCCGGGCCGAGCGGGTGGAAGGAATGGGTTCGAGCGTCGATCAAGTAGAAGCCGCCCGGCTCCTGGCGCTGGCCCGCCTGGCTCGAGATCACCCAGGAGGTTCCCTCGATCAGGATCAGGTCCTCGGGGCCTTGTACACCGCAGATGTAGTGCGTTGCTCCATGGGCGGCGCAGGTCCCAGCCTGGGCATGGGCCGCCCGGACCGATCCGGTGCCCAGGACGGCGAGGAGCAGGCAAACAGGGTGCTGGGACGTCGCGCGCACGTGGGACCTCTCGATGGGTTGGCGGAGCATCGTTTTTCAGGTCTCAATACCATAGCACCAAACCCGGCTTGCCGCGCGGACTGGGCGTCGAGCGCATAGCGACCGACGAAGGGGAAGTAGGGAGTCCCCTTCCCCTGGAAGGGGAGGCGGGATAGCTTCCCCTTCCAATGGAAGGGAAGATCGTGGCCCCGCTCGACCTGATGCAAGGCACCGTCGACATCCTCGTCCTCAAGGCGCTGTCCTGGGGACCTCGCCACGGGTACGCCATCTCGGGTTGGATTCGAGAGCGCACCGGTGGGGTACTGACCCTTCAAGACGCGGTTCTCTACAAGAGCCTCCACCGGCTCGAAGAGAGGCGCCTCCTCGACGCCGAGTGGCGGCCGTCGGAGAACAACCGCCGCGCCAAGTACTACCAGTTGACCACCAGCGGTCGAACCGCCCTCAAGCACGAGCACGCGACCTGGCGGGCCTACGCCACCGCCGTCTTCGACGTGCTCGACGCCAACACGGCCGGGATATGAGCCGCTTCCGGTGGCCGTGGCGGACTCGGGCCATGATCGAGTGCGAGGTCGAGGAAGAATTCGCTTTTCATCTCGAAGCCCGCACCGAGGCGTTGATCGCCGAGGGCCTGCCGCCCGCCGACGCGAGAATGCAAGCCGCCTCGGAATTCGGCGACCTGTCCGGGGCCCGCGCCTATTGCCGGACCCGGGATCGAAGCGCGGAACGACGGCGCCGGTCGTTCGAGCACCTGACCGACCTGTGGCAAGACGTCCGGATTGCCGTCCGGACCCTCCGGCGCTCACCGCTGGTCACGATCGGCGCGGTCGCCTCGTTTGCGCTCGGGATCGGCGCGACCACGACCATGTTCTCGATCGGCCATACGCTGATGACTTCGCTCCCGTACGGCGAGGTCGACCGGCTGTTCTTGGTCGGTGGCTACGATCGAAGCCGGATGACCCGCCTGGGGGATATCGGCCTCCGGGTCGCCGAGGCCCGGGCCCTCAGAGACGAGAGTCGGGCGACGGCGTTCGGCGCGTTCGAGGACTGGCCGGTTCACCTGGGCGACGGGAAGACCAACGCGGAACGACTCCAGGGAAGCCGGGTGACGAGCGGGCTCTTCGCGACACTCGGGGTCCGTCCGTTCCTCGGCCGTGAGTTCGTCCGATCCGACGAGCAAGTCGGCGCCTCGCCGGTCGTGGTGCTCGGTTATCGAGCGTGGCGCGACCGGTTTCGGGCCGACTCGAGCCTGGTCGGACGGACGGTTCGGGCGAACGGAGTGACCGCCCGAGTGGTCGGGATCATGCCGACGGATTTTTCTCTCGGCGGGTTGGACGCGATCTGGACGCCGCTTTCGCTCGAACGGGGCGTCCTCGCCACCGATACGGCTCCGCACCTGCGAATGATCGGACGGCTGCGAGAGGGGTTCGGATACGACCAGGCGGCGGCGGAGGTGGCCCGACTCGGCATGCAGGCGGTCCGGGAGCGGCGGGGCGATCCGGCGCGGGAGGGGCTCCATCTCTTTCCCTCGGCGGATTGGTCGGTGCAGCCCGAGGGGCGACGAGCCGTGTACGCGATGACCGCCCTCATCTCCTTGGTCCTGGTCATCGCCTGCGGTAATGTCGCCAATCTGCTGTTGGCTCGGGCGGCCGCCCGATCGAGGGAGACGGCCATTAGGCTGTCACTCGGCGCGCCGCGGGCGGCGCTGATCCGGGCGTCGTTGGTCGAGGCGCTGGTACTGGCGCTGGCCGGCGGAGTGGCGGGATCCGTCCTGGCGCAGCTGGGTACCAGCCAATTCGGCCGAAACGTGGCCAACGGGTTGCCCACCTGGATTCGCTTCCGGGTCGACGGCACGGTGTTCGGCTTTGCCCTCGGGCTGGTGCTCTTGGCGGCGCTCGCCTCCGGGATTGGACCGGGCTGGCGGGCGAGTCGTCTTGATCCGCTCGGGGGGCTCCGCGCCACGGAACGGGGGTCTACCGGGCTCCGCCAAGGCCGGGTCGCCCGAGAGCTGGCGCTGGTGCAGGTGGCACTGGCGACGGCGTTGCTCTTGCTGGCCGGGTTGATCGTCCAGGGGGCTCGCCGAGCGGTCGGGCGGGATCCGGTCCCTTCACCGCAACAGATTGCGAACCTTCGGATCGAGCTCAGGCGCACGGCGTACCCAACGGCCGCGAGCCAGGCAGCGGTGGTCGGCCGGATATTGGAACGGATTCGCGGCCTCCCTCAGGTGGTGAGCACCACCGCGAGCACGGCCACGCCGGGGTTCACGGGCCCGCCCCTCGAGTTCACGGTTGGTGGCCTACCCAAGGATCCCACGACCCCGCTCATCGCCCCGGTTTCGGCGGTGACGGCCGGCTTCCACAAGAGTTTCGAGATTCCGATTCTCGAAGGACGCGAGTTCGAGGTCGCGGATCGAGAAGGAACCGGCCGCGTGGCGATCGTCAGCCGGGACTTCGCCGACCGGTTTTTCCCCGGCCGGACCGCGGTGGGCGGTACCATCGTGGTCGGCTACCCGGGGGACCCGTCCCACCCGGGCGAGCACCCGGCGGAGCCCGCGACGATCGTGGGGGTAGCGGCCGGCATTCCCTCCATCGACGGTTCAGTGGGAGACCGGCGGCTGATCTACCTTCCCTACTCCCAGGTCGGCGACGAGCGGGTGGCCATCGCTGCTCGAGTCGAGGCCAACCCGGCTCCATTCCTGAAGTCGATGCGTCAAGTCATCTTCGAGGTCGATCCGGATATCCCGGTCTTCGGCGACCGCGTACTCGCCGATGATTATCACGATGCCAGAGCCCCGGTGATCTTCTTGGCGGCGCTCTTCTCCTCATTCGGGTTGGCTGGCTTGACACTGGCGTCGGTCGGTGTCTTTGCCCTGGTCGCGTTCGGCGTCCGGGAGCGAAGCCGCGAAATCGCGATTCGGACGGCCCTGGGTGAAGCTCGCGGGTCGATTCTCAAGCGACTGAGTCTGGCCATGGCGATCCGAATCGGAGTCGGACTGGGGACTGGAGCCACCTTCGGCACGCTCGCGAGCCCGATCGTCGGGGAGGTGTTGTTCAGCACCAGCCCCTCTCGCGAACCCGGGGTTTATGTCGTCGTGCTCGCCTTGATCGGCGTGGTTGGTGCGACGGCGTTGCTGGTGCCGGCGGTTCGGGCCGTTCGGGTCGACCCGATGGCGGCCCTCCGGAACGACTGACCGATTGGATACCGCTACCGAAGCCGAGTGAGCCCGGCCCGGTCGAGGAGCGCCGCCGGTTCACACTCCCGGCCCCGCCACCACGCGATCGACCGGACGCTCACGCGGAGCAATCCGACCGGCCACTCGCCTATCGGCCGATCTTCGCGAATCGCACGTCCCGCGTCCGCCCGTTCGCTACGTAGAACCCGATGACCACCTGATTCCGATCCCGCTCGAAGGAGAAGTTGAGCCCTCCGCCCGCGAACCGGTCTGTTTCCCCCGCCGTCAGCTTGGCGTCGTCCAGGCGCCGCTGGTGGACCACCAGGGTGTCCTGCTCCAAGGCGATGGTGTAGAAGGTCTCCAGCTCTTCGCTGAAGTACCGTCCCACGAACGTGCCGAGATCCGCCGCCGTGGGCTTCCACGCCGTTTGGGCTTCGGTGAGCCGAGTGGCATGCAGTTCCTGGCCGCCCTGTCTCATCGTCAGCCCATCGACCTTCCCGGCGGCGCGGTGGAAGGTGACCGTGGCCTCCACGGTCGCCAGCGCGAACATCGAGTCGGACCGCGGGACGATCGGAATCCGCTGCTGGCCCGTGGCCTGGGTGAAGAGCGAGTCTCCCTCGCGGGTAAAGGCCAGCACGAAGCCGGGATTGGCGTCGAGCGCATAGCGACCGACGAACGGGTCGAAGGTCTTGGCATCGTAGGAAGCCCGGTCGAAGGCCACCGCGGCAACCTGGCCCTTGTCCTTCTCCGGCTCCATGGCGTCGCCGAAGAAGGCGGCGGCCAGTTGGAAGGCGACCCCACTGTTGAAGGCCGCGTGGTTACTCTGGACCGTGATCCCAGCGTTGATCGTGGGGTAGTAGGCCAGCATCGAGCGGTGCGCCACGTCCGCTCCGCCGTGGTGGACCCGCCGGAGACCCCGTTGCTCGTCGATGAACAGGCCGTACCCGTAGCCGGTCTTCTTGCCGTCCGCCAGCACGTAGGAGGTCATCATTTCCTTGATCCCCTCCGCGGTGCCCAGCCGCGGGGCGGCGTAGTTCTGGACCCAGGTCTGCAGGTCCCCCACCGTCGTGTAGATCCCACCGGCGCCCACCGCGCCTCCCAGATCGCCGATCTGCATGAAGCCATCCGGCCCGGGGGTGTAGCCTTCCGAGCCGCCGGGGACGATGTGACGAATGGACGGCCGCACCATCGTTCGGGTCATGCCGAGGGGCCCGAACACCTCGTCCTGCATGAACACGGGAAAGGTCTTGCCCGAGGTCCGCTCGACGATCGCGGCCGCCAGGCCGAACGCCGTGTTGTTGTAGTTCCATTCGGTCCCGGGGACGTTCTGCAGCTTGGTCTGCCGCTGGACGATGTCGATCAGCTCGTGCCGGTCGATCCAGTCACCGTGGTCGAGGCGCCGTCCCTCCATGCTGAGCAGGTTGAGGAACTCGCGCAGGCCCGAGGTATGGGTAATGAGGTGGCGGACCGTGATGGTTTGCTCGAACTTCGGCAGTTCGGGGAGGTGCTTCCGGATATCATCGTCCAGCGACAGCTTGCCCCGCTGGGCCTGGAGCATGATGGCGAACGCGGTGAACTGCTTGGACGTCGACCCGATGTTGGTCCGGGTGTCGGTGGTGTAGGGAATGCCGTAGGCCAGGTTGGCCATTCCGTACGCCTTGGAGAACAGCACCTTTCCGTCCCGCCAGACGTGGACCACGGCCCCGGGGGACGTGGTCCCGTCGTATTGCGCCATGAGCTGGTCCGCGAGCCGCTTGGGATCCTTCGCGACCGGCTCCAAGCGAACCAGGGTGATCTGGTACGCCCCCGCCTGTTTGCCGACCGGGATGACCTGGATGGTGTAGACGCCCG
>JANXXJ010000017.1 GCA_025350665.1 Gemmatimonadota bacterium
GAAACGGATCCGGATCGCCCAGGCGGAGTCGGTCACCGTGGCCGGTGTGGTGGGTGGCGGCCGCGGTCGCGAGCGACCGGGTGGCGGCCTGGACCCTGAGTGGATTTTCGCTGGTGAGCCTGCTGCTCGCGGCCGGTGGCATCGCCGCGGTCCTGCTCGTGGAGCTCTCCCGGCGGCGCCGGGAGCTCGGCATTCGCATGGCGTTAGGCGCCACCGCCGCCGAAATCGGGCGCACGGTGGCCGCGGCCAGCCTCCGGCTAGTGCTGTCGGGGCTGGCGGTCGGCGCGGCGGCGGCCGGAGTCGTGGTTCCGCTCATTCGCGCCTCGGTTCCCGGAGCCTCGATCGGGGATCCGGTCGTCTACGGCGCAGGCGCGACCGCGTTGATCGTCGCGGTGGCGGTGGCGCTCATCCCCCCGGTCCGACGCGCCACGGCACTCGATCCGGCCCGAATTCTCCGCGGGGACTGACCGCGCCGACCGCCGGGACCCAAGTGTCCCGAAACGGGCCGGCGCCACCGCACATCCCTAGTTCTCCGGCTTGGCCACCACGTCATTCCAGTTCATCAGCGCGTTGAAAATCATGTTGAACTCGCCGTGATTTTGCCAGCGATAAATCGGATTGTTCGAGAACAGAATCACCCGCCCCTGCCCGTGGTACGCCTGCGGGATGTCCACCGCAAACGGCCGCTGCCGGAGCGAATCGGCCCCGGTCATGAGCCCGGACAGCACCGACGCGTTCCCGCCGACGTACCGCGCCAGCACGTTGGCCTCATTGGCCACGCCGACCCGGAACGGCTGGCCGCCGACGTATTTGATCGGAATCGTCTTCGAGGCATAGCCGTAGAACACCGGATGCTCGGGGCGCACGATTTCGCCCTGCACCAGCGGCCGCTGCGCCGTCAGACCTGCGACGCTCATCTTCTCCGTGATGCCCGCCCAGCCGAAATCGATCGGAAGCCGGGCGGCGTCTCCCACCGCGACCAGCGTACCGCCGGCTTCGAGGAACGCCGCGATGGCATCGACCCCTTTTTGCCCGAACCCGCCCGTAATGTCGGCCGACTCACCGTACATGCCGAGGAACTGGTACTTGTCGCTCTTCTGGTACGGCACCGGCTTCTCGTTTGGCTTCTGCATCACATTGGTCTTGTTCAGGTTCTGTTCCGCCACGAGAATCACGTCGTACGCCTGGCGCAGATTTCCCTGCAGGACACGCTCCTTGTAGATCAAATCGTAGGGCACGCCGAACTTGTCGAACGTAAGCCGGTACCAGCCCAGGTTCTGAGTTCCGGTCCACTGCGAGTAGATCGCCACCCGCGGGATGTCCGCGTCGTGCATCGGCACGGCCGGCACCGCCGATACGGCGGCCGCGGTGAGACCAAGTTCGGTCGCGGCGGCCTTCGCCTGTTCCGAGCTTCCCATGTCGGTGATCACGAACGATCCCGCCGGGAACTCCGCCCCCTCGGCCGTAAAACTCTTCTCGGCCACCTTCATCGCCGTGCCGCGGAGCCGGTAACGGAAGGTGATCATGTTGTTGGAGCCGTAATGGGCGACCACCAGCGCCGCCGCGCCGCTGCCCTTCACCTGCCCCCGGGCGGCCGCGGTCGTGACCGGCGTGGTCGGGACCTTGAGAACGCTCGAGTCCGCGACTTCCACGACATCGACCATCATCGCGAGCCCCATCGTCCAGCCACTGTCGTCGTAGGTGTTGAGCCGGGCGTCCGGATAGCTCTGCTTCTCGAGCAGGTTCTTGGCGAGCCTGCCGTAGGGCTGGTTCCGTTTGATCAGGTAGGAACCCGCGGGATACGTCGTCGTGTCGGCCTTGAACGACTGGGTTGCGACCCCGACCTCGATCCGTTGAATCCGGAGGATGTTGACCAGTTCCGCCGCCCGCGTCATGTCACGGGTGGCCGGAATGACATAGCCGTAGGGCGCCTTGCTCCGTCCGTCCTCGATGGCGTTCCGGGTTTTCACATAGAAATTCTCGAGGACCGTGGCCGGGAACATCGACGCGAGTTGCAGCGCCGAGAGGACGCCGGTCTCCATGTAGTTGGCGTTGGCCCGGCGGGTGAACTTGGCCGAGTCCTCCGGCGCGATCGGAATCCCCCTGAACCACTCCCGCTCCTGGGACCCGCCTCGGCCCGTGGGGACCGGGCCGCCGCTTGGTGCGATGATACTGGCGGCGCGCGGCTCACTCCGTTTGGCCGAGTCCGGCTTTGCCTTGGTCGAATCACTCCAGGCCTTGGCCGAATCGGCCTTCACCCGGGCCGAATCACTCCTGGTTTTGGCCGAGTCGGTCTTCGGGGTCGTGACGGCGTCGGCGAGGTCCGTGCCGGACTGGGTCTCGTACATCTTCATCAGTCCGTTGTGGTTGTACGCCACCGACCCGAGATATCCCGGCGACCATCCGTCCATGAAGGCGTGAGTGAACACGCCGGGCATCCCGTACTTGGTCATCTGGGCCAGTTCCCAGTTCGAAAACCAGGGCAGCTCGGCGAACAGGAGCGGATCGAGGTTGGGATTCTGCGGCGGGCCGCCGCTGTAGGTGTACATCAGGGGCAGCGCCTCGTGCAGATCGTGCATGATCGGCGGATAGGCGGTGAAGTACCAGTCGACGATCGCCCGCATCTGAATCAAGGCCAGATTGATGTCGCGGTTGTTGTCGTGGTAGGCGTACTTGCCCCAGTACGGCACCCCCGGAATGGTCCGGTTGGGCGCATTCTTGGTGGTGTCCCGCGGGCCGGGCGGGGTGACCAGCCCGGCTTCGAGGTTGCGGTAGAACCAGTCAACGTTGCGATCCCGGCCGTCCGCGTCCGCCACCGGGGTCACCGACACGTAGAGGTTGTTCCGGATCTGGGTGACGACCGGTGACGTTTCGGTTGCCAGACGATAGACCAGTTCCATGAGCATCTCGGACGGCCCGGTCTCGCCGCTGTGCAGGCCGCCCATCAGGTGATAGTGGGGCCTGGAGGTCCGGATCAGCTCGGCGATTTCGCCCTCGCTCCGGCCGCGCGGATCGGCGAGTCGGGCGAGCTTCCGCCGGTTCTGCTCGAGCGACTTCATGTTCTCGTCGGAGGACACCCAGACGACGACCAGCTCCCGTCCCTCGTCGGAGCGGCCCACGGTCTCGACCCGGACTCTCGGCGTTGCCGCGGCGAGCGCCCGATAGTACCTCAGCTGATCCGCGTAGTAGGTGAGCTTCTTCGGCGCCCCGATGTGGTAGCCTAGCACGTCCTTCGGCGTCGGGATGCCCGGCACCACCGGCAGGTGGTCCACCAGCGGGCTTCCGAGCCGTGGATTGGGAAGCCACTCCCGGTAGTTCTTCGCGAACGTGGGATCCTGTTTCTGATTGGGATCGCGGGTCTCGACGGAAACCTGCTGCGCGGATGACGAGGTGGCCCTTGTGGAGACCGCCACGAGCGCGAGCGCCGCCCGGGCCGCTCGGGCCGCCGATCGGAGAGTCATTGCCGAATCCTTGGATTGGGTCGAACGGAACGACCGAATATACGCCGCGCACCTGGCAACCGCTGGCTGGATGGGCGATGGACTCAAGGATCCCGACAGACCCGGTCGACCCGTGACCTCGGGCCTGCGATCGCCTCCTCAGTGTGATATCGGCGAACCGCGAGGGCCCGGTTGATCGGATCGCGCTCCGGGGCGGTCGTGTGGCCATTTCGGCGGGCCCTCACGACGAGGGCTGGCGTCGCGGCCGGGCACGGGTCGGTTCGCCTACCTCGGGAATGACCGGTCCAACAGCGTGACGGGGTATGCCATCGACCCCGGCACCGGGGCCCTCACACCGATTATTGGATCACCGTTTCCGGCCGGAACAATCGGCGCCTCGCGGTAGTCCGGCGAGATCAGGCCCCATATGGCACCCAGATGTTCTTGACCTGGGTCGCCTGACGGAGAAACTCGGGCCCGGCGCCGCTCCGGACCCAGTCCCGCGGCTCACCGTCGCTCACCCACGTCCGCTTGAGGTTACCGGCCGAGAGCCGTTCGACCTCGGCGCTCTCGGCCGCCGAGCCGAAGGACCACATGGCATCGACATCGTCGTGCCCCGCCAGCACCGGCGCCAGTTCGGCGCGTTTGCCCGTCACGATGTTGACGACGCCAGCCGGCACATCCGAGGTGTCGAAGATCTGCGCCAGGTCGAGCGCCGCCAGCGGCCACCGCTCCGACGGAACCGCCACGACCGCATTGCCCATTGCCACGACGGGGGCCACGACCGAGAGGAACCCCAGCAGCGAGGGCACCTCCGGCGCCACCACCCCGACGACGCCGAGCGGCTCGTTCATCGCGAACGTGATGTTGCGGAACGGCGTCGCGTGCACCTGGCCGTCGAACTTGTCGGCCCAGGCGGCGTAGCAGAACAGCCGCTCGACCGATTGATCGACCTCGCGCCGGGCGGTGGCGGCGGTGACCCCAGTGAGCGCGGCGATCCCCCGGGCGAACTCCGCCCGCCGCACCGACAGATTTTCTCCGATGTAGTAGAGCACCTGCGCCCTCAGATGCGAGGTCGCCCTGCCCCACCCCACCGCCGCGCGCGCGGCCTCGACCGCGTTCCGAATGTCCTTCCGGCTCCCCTGGGCCACCAGGGCCACCGGGACGCCCGCGGCGTTCACGATCGGCAGACTGTACTCTGAGTCCGGCCGGGCCTGCTTCCTTCCTATATACAGCTTGTAGGTCCGGTCAATCGAGCCGGCCTCGGCGGGGCTCGATGTCGCGGTCGGCGCCGCGGCGATGGCCCCACTCACCTTGGCCGGGACTGCCTTGACGTACTCCCACAGTCCTTCCTTCCCCCCCTCCCGCCCGAACCCGCTCTCCCGATACCCACCGAACCCGCTCGCCGCGTCGAATACATTGGTGCAGTTGACCCACACCGTGCCGGCCTTGATCTGCGGCGCCACGTCGAGTGCCGTGTTGACGTTCTCGGTCCAGACGCTCGCCGCGAGCCCGTACCGGGTGTTGTTGGCGAGCTCGACTGCCTCAGCCGGGGTCCGAAACGTCATCGCCACGACCACCGGGCCAAAAATTTCGACCTGCGCGATGGTCGAGGCCGGCGCCACGCCGGCAAAGAGGGTCGGCGGGTAGAACAGTCCTTCCGTGGGGCAGCGCCACGACGGCTGCCACATCGCGGCGCCATCCTTCACGCCCTCCGCCACCAGCGCCCTGATCCGCTCGAGCTGCACCGGGGCCACGATCGCGCCGATGTCGATGCTTTTGTCGAGGGGGTCCCCGACGCGGAGCGTCTCCATCCTGGCCCTGAGCTTGGCGTAGAGCGCCTCGGCCACCGGCTCCTGCACCAGAATCCTGGATCCCGCGCAGCAGACCTGCCCCTGATTGAACCAGATCGCGTCCACCACACCGTCGACGACGCTGTCAAGGTCGGCGTCGTCGAACACGATGAACGGCGATATCCCGCCCAGTTCGAGCGAGAGCTTCTTGCCGCATCCGGCCGTGGCCACCCGAATCGCCCGCCCAACCTCGGTCGAACCCGTAAAGGCAATCTTGTCGACGTCCTCGTGGCGGACCAGCGCGTCTCCGGTCCGGCCATCGCCGGTCACGATGTTGACCACTCCGGGAGGTAAACCCGCCTCCGCGCACATCTCGGCGAACAGGAGCGCGGTGAGCGGCGTGTACTCCGCCGGCTTGAGCACGACCGTGTTTCCCATCGCGAGCGCCGGCGCGATCTTCCAGGCCAGCATCAACAATGGGAAGTTCCACGGGATGATCTGCCCCACCACGCCGAGCGGCGCCATGTGGGCCAGTTCCGTCTCCATCAGGCTCGCCCAGCCCGCATGATGGTAGAAATGGCGGGCGACCAGCGGGATGTCGATGTCGCGGGATTCCCGGATCGGCTTCCCGTTGTCCAGGCTTTCCAGCACGGCGAGGAGCCGGCTCTGCTTCTGGACTTGGCGCGCGATGGCATAGAGATGGCGCGCCCGGCCCGCCCCGCCTAACGATTGCCAGCCCGGCTGCGCCGCCCGGGCCGCCCGCACGGCACCGTCGATGTCTGCCGCTGTCCCCTGGGTCACCACCGCGAGCTGGACGCCAGTGGCGGGGTTGGTCGTGATGAGCGTGTCCGGCCCCGCCTGGGTGAGCTCCCCGGCGATGAAGTGGCCGAACCGGCGCCCATGACGGTCGAGCCAGTCGTAGGCCGGCCCCGCCGATTCGGGAGCCGGCCCCCAGGCCTTGGAGTCGAAGGCGTCCTTGACCGACGTCATCAGAGCCGGACCTCGTGTAAGGATGAGGGTCGAACGAAGAGGCACTGGGAATCTAGCGAGGCGCCACGGCGATCACCTCCACCCCTGCCCTCCGCGCCCGGTCCATCGCCGAGATCACCTCCCTACAAGAAGGACGACATCCGCACCCTGGAGCCCGGCAAGCGCGCCGACCTGGTCATCCTCGACGCCGACCCGCTCGCCGGCGCCCGCAACTACCGCTCGATCCGGTCAGTCATCAAGGACGGGAAGGTGGTGGACCTCGGCAGCTTGCCGGTGGCCCCGGTCATCAGCAACCGGAAGGCGCCACCGCCCGGCCACTGACCGTCAGGGCTGCCGCACCGCACCGCCGAGCTGGTCGATCAGCTTCTGGAGCCTGGACGGCGGCGGGTCGAGCGCGGCGGCGGCGCGGAGATACGGCAGCGGATCGCCGCCCATCGGCAGGGCCAGCTTCTGCCCCCGATGGAGCGCGTAGGGCACGCCCTTTTCGATCACCAGACAGGCCGGCGGTCCGCCGTACACGGCCGAGAGCCCGACGTCGATCATGATCACCTTGCCGTCATAGCGGGTCATCACCGCGCCCGCCGTGACCGTGTGGCCGATCACCATGTGCTTGACGCCAAACCTGGCCAAGGTGCGATCGACGTCGGCCGCGAGCGGCGCGTCATCGCCTCCGGTCAGGCCGCGGTACCACAACGGCCCCTCGGGATCCATGGCCGCCGCTCCATCCGCCCCGGGCTCGAGACTGTGCCGGACCGCGGCATTGATATCGGCCAACGTTTGTTCGGCGTACTTCGGCCCGATCCCGCCGTGCAGGAACAGGTAGTCGCCGATCCTGAGTACCGCGTTGTGCCCTCGAATCCAGGTGCCGTACCGCCCGTTCCCCTCATAGCCCAGGCGCTGCTCGACCCAGCCAAGCGGGTGCTCCGCCAGCCACTGGTCGCGATACGCTGCGTCGTTCTTGCGGGTGGAGTCCGCCAGCGCCTTGAACGCCCGCTGTTGCAGGGCCTCCGCATTGGGGGACCGGAACGCGGCGTACTCCCCCGGGGTGACATACCGGAGGTCGCCGACGATATTCATCGCCTCGTGGTTGCCGATCAGGGCATGGACCTGACCCCCGGCCTTCTCCGCCTGGGGGCCGAGCTCCATCAGGAATTCGAGAATCTTGCGGGTATCGGGACCGCGGTCGGGCACATCGCCGGTCTGGACCAGATTCGTTCGGCCGCCGGCCCAGTGGTTCTTCTCGTCGATGACGCCGGTCTGCCGCAGCACCGTGACGAATTGGCCGAAATCGCCGTGGACGTCGCCCACCGCAACGATCCGCTCGACCGCGGGAAACGTGTCCTGCGACACGAGATCGCCGGGGAACCCCACCAGGCCGAGCAGTGACCAAGCCATCCAAAAACCGGAACGCACCAACGCATCCTCCCGATGAAGGCCGTCCGAAGATAGCACCCCGAGGCGAACCGGCTATCTTGATTTCTTCCCAAACC
>JANXXJ010000077.1 GCA_025350665.1 Gemmatimonadota bacterium
CGTTTGAGCAGGCTGAAATTCTGCATGTTGCGGGCGCCAATCTGGATGATATCGGCGACGGCCGCGATCCGGTCGATGCCCTCATCGTCCATCGCCTCGGTGACGATCAGCAGGCCGGTTCGCTGGCGGACTTGATCGAGCAGGTCGAGGCCGGCTTCTCCCATACCCTGGAAGGCGTACGGCGAGGTCCGCGGTTTGAAGGCACCGGCCCGAAGGGCCACCGCCCCGGCCTTCTGAACCACGGCGGCCGTGGCGAAGATCTGTTCGGCGCTCTCGACCGAGCAGGGGCCGGCGATGACGAACAGGTCGGAGCCGCCGATCGACCGTCCGCCGGGAAGGCGGATCACGGTCGGATCGGGGCGCCAATCGCGCGCCACCATCCGAAACGGCTTGCTGAGGTGGACGATCTCTTCGACGCCCGGCAGCGCCGCGAACCGGGCGCCGTCGATCCTGCCATCATTGCCGGTGACCGCCACCGCCTTGCGCCGGAGACTGGGAATCGGCGTGGCGCCGAATCCCAGTTCCTCAATCAGTGCGACCACCCGCTCGAGATCGGTGGCCGACGCATCCGACCTGAGGACGATCAGCATGACGTCAGGCCGCGGCCCGGTCCTGTTCGCCGAGTCGGACGCCGACGATCGTGGACACTCCCGGCTCCTGCATGGTCACGCCGAAGACCGCGTCAGCCGCCTGCATGGTTCGCGGATTGTGGGTGATGACGACGAACTGGGTCTGCTCCTTGAACTCGTGGAGCAGGTTGGTGAACCGCCCCACGTTGGAGTCGTCCAGCGGCGCATCGACCTCGTCCATCAGGCAGAAGGGGCTCGGCTTGGTGAGGTAAATGCTGAACAGCAGCGATACCGCCACCAGCGTTCGCTCGCCGGAACTGAGGAGGTGAATCCGCTGGGTCTTCTTGCCACGCGGCGCGGCGTGGATTTCGATTTCGGCCTCGAGCGGGTCGTCGACGTTGGAGAGCCGGAGGTCGCACTCGCCGCCGCCGAAGAGGGTCTGGAACACCTTGTGAAAGTTGGCCTGCACGGCCATAAAGGTGTCGAGGAACAGCGTCCTGGCCGTCCCGTCGATCTCCTTGATCGCCTGGAGCAGGGACTGGCGCGCGGCCACGAGATCGTCGCGCTGGGCGGTCAGGAATTCAAGACGCTTGGTCTCTTCGGCGTGTTCCTCGACCGCGAGCGGATTGACCGGCCCGATGGCTTCGAGGCTCTGGACGATTCGCGACAGTTCGGTTTCGAGCGTTTCCCGATCCAGTTCGAGGAACTGCACCCGGCACATCAGGTCGTCGAACGGGGAGCGCCACTCGGTTTCCACCCGGTCGATGATGGTACGCCGGACTCCGGCGACCTCGGTGAGTTCGAGTTCGAGATGATGGAATTCCTCGCTGGCGCTGTCGACGTCGGCGCGGAGACCCAGGACACCCTGTTCGGCGAGTGCGAGCGTCGCGTTCGAGCCCGCCAGGGCGCCTTCGGCGTTGGCGGTGGCCACCTCGAGTTCGGTCAGTGCAAGCAGTCGGTCCTGGCGTTGTTCGAGCCACCGGCCGTGTTGCGCCGAGAGGGCGATGGACTCCTGCTCCAGTTGGGCGATCTCGTGTTGCAGCGTCTCGGCGGCCTGCCGGGCGAGTTCGATGGTCTGATGGGCCCGGTCGAGGCGGTCGTTCGTCGCGCGAAGCCGGGCGGCGACGTGGGCCTCCTGGACCTGCCAGTGCACCCGTCCTTCTCGGGCGGCTTCCTGTTCGGTTTCGAGTGCGGCCAAGGTGGATCGGGCGGCACCGAGGGCCTCATCCTGGCGAGCCCGGGCGAGGTCGCCATCGCGGAGGGCGGTGCCGACTTCGGTGAGCCGGCTCGCCGATTTCGCGATGCGCTCGTTGAGGCGGCCGAGCTGGTGCTCGGCATCATTCCGTTCCCGGGCGAGCGACACGAGCAGGCGGTTGCCGTCGTCGCGGGCAACCGTGGCCTGGCGTTCGCTTTCGCGGGCCTGTTCCATGACGGACTGGGCGTGCGCAGCGCTTCGCTCGACCTCGCCGAGGCGCTCCCGGGTCGAAGTGAGGCGATCGACGATCGCCTTGAGTTGGCCGTCCTGGACCTCGATCTCCTGCCCCAGAGCAACGAGATCGGCCCGGCGCCGGATCGACCCGGACGGGGCGGCCGCGCCGCTAAGCAGGACCGCGCCCGTTGGCCGCTTGAGGATCCGGCCGGACGGATGGAGCACCTCTGATCCGCCGAGCAAGGCATTGATCCAGCCCGTTGCCGGGCCTTCCGACGACAGTCGATCGGCGAGCGGATGCACGCCATGGCCTTCCGTCGTCGGGCCCGGTTCGACCGGCAGAAGTACCAGGGAGCCGGGTTGAGCGTCCTCGTACCAGCTGTGGATCTCGTTGACCGTCGTCCAGTCCTTGACGAGGATCGCGTGCATCCATTCGCCGAGAAGCCGTTCGGCCAGTTCGGCGTCTTCGCGATTGGTGCTGAGGAAATCACTGAGGGGGCCGAGGACCGCGCCACCGAACCGCTGCCGGGCGGCGAGCAGTGCCTGCGCGGCCGGGGCGAGGCCAACCCGGTCGCGTTCGAGTTCCTCGAGGGCATGGCGTCGCGCGGTCAGTTGCGCGAGTCCTTCCTCGGCGATCCGGCGTTCGTCACGCTCCTTGGCCTCGCGTTCGCGGGTTTCCGCGACGAGGTGGCGGGCCCGGTCGGCGGCGGCGGTGGCGGCGATGGTGTCGTGGCTTCGGTCCAGGGCGTCCTGCTCGGCCGCCTGGGCCCGGGTTTCAGCCTCGGCATAGTGCTGGGCCAAGCCGGCGCAATGGGCCTGTTGCTGGGCCAGGGCCTCGCGGAGCGAGGCGAGATCGCCCTCGAGCGCGCTTCGCTCGCCTTCCAGAGCCCGAAGTGACTGGGCTTGCGCGTGGACTGCCTCTTCGAGGCGGCGGACCTCGTCCCGGTGGCTGGACAGCCGGAGGCGGACTTCGTCCTCGACCTGTGCCCGGGTCACGAGGTTGTCCTGGATCTGGAGGTGCTCGCCTTCGGCGAGGGTCCGGTCGGCGGCGGCCTGATCGCGCTCGAGCGCGGCCTGGTGGGTTCGCAATTCAACCTGCTGGCGCTCCTCCTCGTCCCGTTCCCGCCGGGCTCGCGCGTGGGTCAACCGTTCCGCGGCCACGGCGAGGTCGCCGTCGAGCTTGCCCAGCGCCACCTGGACGGCCGCCAGCTCCCGGGCCACGATGGCGCGATGCTCTTCGGCATTCAGCCGGTCGCGGCCGGCGCTTTCCTGGGCCTGACTGGCGAGCACGAGTCGTTCGCGGAGATCCGGAAGGGCAGCCTTGAGGTGCTCGTGGCGGGCCTCCATCCCGCTGGCGCGCTCCATGAGCTCGTCGAGAAGGCGACGGGCGAGGGTAAGCTGGACGGAGAATTTCTCTTCCGTCAGTTTGCCGTGCCGCTCCGCCTTGCCTTTCTGACGGGCGAGACTCCGGATCTGTGACTGGACCTCCGCGAGCAGGTCCTCTAGCCGCTGAAGATCGGTCGCGGTTTCCTCGAGGCGCCGTTCGGTGGAGTGCTTTCGGTCTCGGTACAGGCCGATGCCCGCGGCCTCCTCAAACAACGATCGACGCTCGTCGGCCCGGTCCGAGAGGAGCAGGTCGATCATCTTCGCTTCCATCACGACGCCGGCGTCGCTGCCCAGACCGGTACCGCGCAGCAGATCGTTGACGTCGCGGAGCCGGACCGAACTCTTGTTGATGAAATATTCGCTCTGGCCGGACCGGGTAAGACGGCGGGTGATCACGACCTCCCGGTAGGCAATCGGCAGGCCGCCGTCTTCGTTGTCGAGGTAAAGGGACACCTCGGTCACGTTGACCGGCCGCCGACTGACCGAGCCCTGGAAGATCACATCTTCCATCTTGCCGCCGCGGAGCAGCCGGGCCGAGGTCTCTCCGAGCACCCAACGCACGGCGTCCGAGACGTTGGACTTGCCGCAGCCGTTGGGGCCGACGATGGCGGTTACGCCGTGATCGAATTCGAGAGTAACGGTATCAGCGAAGGACTTGAAGCCGGAGAGTTCCAGCTTGAGCAGTTTCATGGCGTATCCGGGAGGAACGTTCGGTACCGACGCGGGGAGCGCCCCGCGGGACGGGCAAAAAATAGCCGGGAGAAGGGTACCCGGCTACTGCTTGATCGGGGGATTGGTCAGGACGAAGTAGGGTCGGGCCAGCTTCCGGCCGGTCTCTTCCGCCGCCTCCCGGGTCCCGAACGGGCCGACCACCACTCGGTAGCCCTCGTCCGGGGTGGTCGGATCGAGGACTCGGGCAGGGTAGCCGGCGTCGTTGAGCTGCTTGGCGAACTCCTTGGACCAGTCCGCATTCTGGGAACTGGAGATCTGGAGGTACAGCCGGTCTGCCGGCGCCACGGCCTGCGAGTCCGGGGCCAGGGCGCTGTCCTGGGCTACGAGGGCGGCCTCCGCCACGATCGCGGCCCGGGACAAGCGCTCCTTCGGGAGCCAGTTGGTGACGACCCACAGATCGATCGACCCGCCCGGGATCCGGCCGGCTTCTGGGGAGCCCGGCTTGGCCATGTCCAGGCTGATCACATCGCCGTTCCGGCGAGCCAGCAGGTTGGCGGCGCCGGCGACGGTAGGGAGGTCGTTGCTCCAGTCGGTGGCGACCGACGCGGTCAACGTTCCGGTGGCAAGATCCACCACCCAGGCGCTGTCGGCGCCCGCCGGCCGGGCCAGGAGCCAGCGACCGGAGCCGTCCGTCCGAAGCCGGTCGGGGATGCCCGGCAGGGTGATGGTCCCGGTCCGGTCCAGCGAAAAACGGTCGAATACTTCAATTCGGCGGCTCTGGTGCGAGACATAAAGCCGATGGCCTGACGGGCTGAACAGGACCTGGCGCGCCGGTCCGTCGACTTCCAAGGTCCGAGTTGCGAACGGCTCGGCGGTCTGGATCAGCGACAGTTCGGGTCCCGTTCCACCGACCGCGACCAACTCACCCCAGTAGGTCGCGGCCGGGGAGCCGTCCGGGACGTCAGTGACATGGAGCTGTCGGTCGGGGTTCAGGACGAGCAACTGCCTCGGCTTGGTCCCGAGAACGGCGACGTACCGCCCGCCCAGCGTCCCGGCCTGGAACAGGGGCGTGACCTGGAGGCTGGTCTTGTACTGGACCGGAAGCCCGGCTTCAAAGCGGATCACCTTCCTTGCCGCGGTGACGATGACCACGGTGCCATCGGGCGCCATGATCGCCTGGTCCGCGCCCGAACCGACCGTGCGAACGCCCCGGGATTCGAGGTCGATAGCCAGGAGGTTTTTCAGCGTATCCACGACCATCAGCCGTCGGGACTCGTTGTCGACTCCCACAATCTCCCGAACTGCCGGGATGTCGGTACTGGAAGTCCAGATCGGTTCGCCCAGGCTGTCGGGCCGGTAGGCTTCCACGGTACCGCCAGCGCGCGGTACTCTGATCAGGGAGACCTGCCCTCCCACCGCCGGCAGGTCCGGTGGGAGACCCCCGTTTGCCCTTGGGCAGCCTACCAACGCAAGAAGGCCCGCGACCAGCACACAAAGGCTGGTCGCGGGCCTTCGGAACCCGTCGGAGGCGTCTAGAATGTCGGTCCCAGACTGATCGTCCACACTCCACCTAGGCCGGTTCGTTGCAGGGGACGGGCATAATCCAGACGAAGGATGACGAAGTTAAGAAGGTTGGCCCGGATCGAGAAGCCGTAGCTCTGCAGCGGCGTACGGACGCAGGTGCCGGTGACCTTGGCGGTCTGCGGGTCGATCGAGCACGAGGGGGTCGCCTCGCTCCGCTTGAGGCTGACGGTCATGCCTTGCTCCCAGAATACGCCGGCGTCATAGAACAGGGCACCTTCGATCGCCCCGGGGAATCCCCGGAGCGGGATGAAGCCGAGGCCCGCCGCAATCAGCGGGAACCTGAGCTCGGCGTTGAAGACCGCGGCGCGGGTACCGATCAAGGCGTCGAAGGCGGAGCAACCGCTCAACGACTGCTGGTCGTTGGCCTGGAGACATTCATTCTTGCGGAAGGACCCGGCCGTGTAGCCCCGGATCAACTCGGTGCTGCCGCCGTAGAACCGGAACCGGGCCTCGTCCCGCCCGAATCGACCGAACATCATCGCCCGGGTGGCGAGAACGACGTTGCCGACGACCCGATCGTAGCGTCGGATATCGGCCGTGGCGGAGGTGAACTTCCAGCCGGTACCGAACACTTCGAGGTTCTGGCTGATGTCGAATCGAGCTCGGCGACCAAGGAATGGTCCCACATAGGCCGACAGCGAGTTGTCGAATACGTAGGCCAGGGTCGGCTGCAGGTATGTGATGCTCTGCAGGTTCGTGGTCTTGAGTGTCGGCTCCCTGGTCGGCACCCCTGAAAAGGCGTCGTAGGGTTCGCGGATCTGAAGGAGGTCGTCGTGGATGTTGGCGAGTGAGACCCCGCCTTCGACCCGCGAGAAGCGACTGAAGGGGTAGTAGCCCTGGGCCGCGATGTCGCGCATGACGAGGCGGCGGATGTTGGTCACCAGGGTCTGCTCTGACGAGGTCGGCCCCGGCTCCAATGACGTATAGTCGTAGAAGAAGTACGGCTGCTGCTGAATGCCGAACGCCCAGTTGAAACGACGGCTCAGATTGATGTATTGGGCGATGAACTGGGTCTCCGGCAGGCGCCCGTTCAACGACGCCCCGAAGATCAGTTGCTGGTTGGACAGCATGTCGCCGAGGACGATCGTGGCCGACCCGGTCACGCCGCGGCCGAAGTTGTCGCGGACGTAGCCGATCGTGGGCCGGGCGACATACTCGGGTTCGAACTTGACCTTGTAAGGGCGCGAGATGAAGTCGGTCGTGTCGGGCGCCTTGATGTCGACCGAGTCGAGCAGCTTGGCGATCGTAATGGGCTCGGGACCCTTAAGTGAATCCGGAATCGGTCCCAGGGAATCGGTCCGGCGGAAGCCGGTCACGCCGCGGTAGATCGACACTGATTGCAGCGCCTGCGGCGACTTGATCGCTTGTGCGGTGTCCGAGGGGGACAATTGGAACGGCGGTAACGGCTGGGCCTGGACCAGGACCTGCGTGACCGTGGTTCCGGGCCGCCAGGGCGCTTTCTTGAGGGCGCGGGGATTGGCCAGCGCGTAGACGTCGTACTTGCCCTGCTCGAAATAGACGAACGCGATCCGGTCGGCGCCGCGGGCCCACGACAGCACCGGCGACAGCGGCGTGATGCCCTGAATGCCGGTGTAGAAATCGGTCAGCTGGTAAACCTCGCGGTCGGCAAAGTCGTAGAGGAACAGATTGGCGACGTTGTCGCGGTCGGACACGAAGGCGATCGATTTGCCGTCCGGCGCCCATTGCGGGTTCGAATTGCGTCCGTGCTCCATTCCGGGCAGCATTTCAATCCGGCCGTCATCGACGTGGTACAGGGCGATTCCCAACTCGCTCCACTTGAGCGTGGAGAAGTTGGTTTCCGGGCCCCGGTCCGACGAGAACGCGATCGTCCTCCCGTCCGGCGACCAGACCGGGTGGAGGTCGGCAAACTTGTCGTTGGTGAGCCGGCGCAGGTCGCTGCCGTCCACGTTGATCGTGTACAGGTCCGAGATGCCACCATCGAGGCCGGTGAAGACGAGTCGTTTCCCATCGGGGCTGAAGGCCGGGGTCGAAACGCCCGAGATCGGCACGGTGACCCGGCGAAGCTCGTGATTGGTCTTCGGGTCTACGATGACGATGTCGTCCTTGCCGCCTCGTTTCGCGGCGAACGCGAGCATCGAGCCGTCCTCGGACCACGCGGCCGAAGAGGCCAGGTAGCGGAAGCTCTCGTAGTTGCCCGAGAAACTCGACGAGAGGAGCCGCTTGATCGGCTTGCCGGTATTGCCGTCGCCGAGCCAGAGGTCGATGAAGAAGAAATTCTTCTCGCTGAAATACGCCACCCGCGATCCGTCGGACGAGAGCGCGGGGGCCAGGTGCCAGGTGCCTTCGGAAATCTTCTGGGTCAGGAGGGGCTGCGCGATAGCCCGAGCCTTGACCCGGTTGCCGATCTCCGGCAGGTACTGTTTCGTCACTGCGTCCTTCCACTGCCCGACGAGCTGTTCGAAGTTCATGCCGAGGACACGCCTGAGGGACAGTTCGAGTCCGCCGCCCACGGCGTTCTTGGTAATGGCCCCGACCGCTTCGTCACCCCAACGCTGGCCGATGTAGGTGATCAGGGCGTGGCCGAACTGATAGGGGAACACCTGGAGGAAGTCGCTCGCGGTCGGCAATTTCCCTTCGAGGGCCCCGTCGCGGAGCCACATGGCGGTCTTGCTGTCGGTCGGCCCAAGCGAGAAGTACTCCGCCATGCCCTCGCCGAACCAGAGCGGGGCGTTCGCCGACATGATGCCCTGAATCCCGGCTCCACCCCGTCCCCTCGACCAGATGTCGAACTGAAACTGGTGGACCATTTCGTGGGTCAGGACGTGCTCGTTGTCTGCGTACGCTCCCTGGAAGGGGAAGGTGTTGCGGTGCCTCAGGTAGTCGGTAAAGCCCTGGGTCCCTTCGTCGACACCGCCGCCGCCGAGATTGGTCTGCTGGAAGTCGGAGTGGGAGGCGTACAGGATGATCGGCTTTCGATCTTCAAACTGGTGGTTCAGCACGCGGGACAGCCGGGCGTAGGACCGCTCCGCCATCCGTCCGATGTCCAGCGCCGCCGGACGCTCCCCCGAGTAGTAGTAGACGTCGAAGTGTTCGGTCTGGATGATCTTGAAGTCGAACCGGCCATATTGAACCCGGTTCCGGCCGAAGTATTGGGCGGCCAGGACGCCAGGCAGCAGCGTCAACGTGGCGATGGCAAGGAGCAGGCGGCGCATCTCAAGCCTTTCGTTCTGGCGTCGGCACAAAGGCCACGACCGGTGCGTCATTCCAGAGGCGTTCGATCTGGTAGAAAGCCCGCGCTTCCGGGTGGAAGACGTGGACCACGAAATCGACAAAATCGAGCAGGGCCCAGCGACCGGTCTGGAGTCCCTCAACATGATGCGCGTGAAGTCCGAGCCGGCGCATTCGTTCGATGACCGAATCGGCCACGCCTCGAACGTGGGCGTCCGAGGTGCCCGAGGCGACGATGAAGAAATCCGTGGCGTCGGTCAGCCCCCGCAGGTCGAGCGCCACGAGGTCGCGGGCCTTGCGATCGTCGGCGGCTTCAAGGGCCTCGCGGACCTGGGTGGGCAGCGTGATCGCGCGGGCCGTGTCATTCACCGGCGGTTCGCTCCGGACGGGGCGGGGTCCCGTCCTCGATCTGATAGCAGACGGCCCAGGCCCCGATGCCCGCGTGGGTGCCGAGTACGCCGGTTGCGAGGGACACGAAACAGTCGCGCGGCCGGTACGCGGCCAGCAGCGCGGTCCGAATCCGTTCGGCAATCTCGGGGGCGTCGGCGTGGGCGATGCCGAACCGGAGGGCTGTCGGCCGCGGGGTGAGGGCCCGCTCCACGAGGCTGAGAACCCGGGCCACCAGGTGGTCTCGGCCTCGGACGCGGTCAACGGGAACCACCCGCCCGTTGGCGTCGAGCGCGAGGATCGGTTTGACGTCGAGCATTCCAGCGAGCCATGCTTTTCCCCGGGACACGCGACCCGACCGCAGAAGGTTTTCGTAGGTGTCGACCGTCAGGAACAACCCTGATTGGCGCCGGACCCGTTCAAGTTCGATGACAATCGTTTTCGCGTCCCACCCTGACTCGGCCAGCTCGGCCGCCCGGAGCGCCAGCATTCCGAGGCCCAGGGACGCGCTCTTGCTGTCGAAAAGGTGGACCTGGCCCAGATTCGCGGCTCTGGCCGCCGCGTTCCCCGCCTGGAACGTACCGGAGAGGGCTCCGGAGAGGAGCACGGCCACCACCTCGTCCGCCTCGGCGGTGGCGGAGCGAAAGGCCTTGACGAACTCGCCCGGGGTAGGCTGCGACGTCGTCGGCAGGGCCTTGGCTTCCCGGAGCAGGCGGTAGAAATCCGCCGGCTTAAGGCCGATTCGATCCCGGTAGGTGACGTCGCCGAACGTGACCTGCAGCGGGACCAGGGCGATGTGATGGCGGTCCAGCACGTCGTCGGGAAGGTCGGCCGACGAGTCCGCCACGATCGCGACCGGCCGGCGGCTGATGTCGTGGCCGAGGGCCCGGTGCTGGGCCCGCATGTCGTCGGCCTTTCGGACCGTGACCGATCCCCAGCGTTCCGCGAGGGCGAACACCGCCTCCGGCGTGTCGGTGTGGACATGGATCTTGAGGATGTCGCTGACCTGGGCGACCACCACCGAGCCGCCGAACTGGTGCAACGCCGACCGGACCTCGTTGGAAGGGGGGAGCTGGTCGCCCCGCACGAGGCATTCGGTACAGAATTGGTAATCGCGCTCGGCCGAGACCATGAAGTCGGCCGCCGCGTTGAACTCGGCGTTGTTGGTCCCGGGCGCGGCCGCGAGTATCGGGTCGCCCTGAATCAGGCGAACGACGCCTTCGAGCATCCGGACGAAGCCCATGCCCCCGGCGTCCACGACACCGGCCTCGCGGAGGACGGCCAGAAGGGTCGGGGTGCGGGCCAGCGCTATCTCACCCTGGGCCAGCATCAGCCGCATGAATTCGGCGATGTCGCGGGAGGCGAGCGCGGCCTGTTCGGCGGCGGTGGCGGTGTCCCGGGCGACGGTCAGGATGGTGCCTTCTCGAGGTTCATCGAGCGAGGCGTAGAGCGTGTCGGCGCCCCGCCGGATCGCGGCGGCGATCTCCGGGGCCTCGGCGGTCTCGCGGTTCCCCAGCGCTTCGGCGAAACCCAGAAGAAAATGGGCCAGCATCATGCCCGAGTTGCCCCGAGCCCCGAGCACCGCTGCCCGTGCCGCCGTCTGAGCGGTTTTGCCGAGCGGAGCGTCGCCGAGCGCCTGGAGGGCGTCAGCGACCGCTCGCAGTGTCATGGTGAAGTTGGTGCCGGTGTCCCCGTCGGGGACTGGGAAGACGTTGAGTCGGTTGATCTCGTCGCGGCCTGCGTGAACCCAATCGGCCGCCGCGTACATGGAACGGGTCAGGCGCGGCCCGTCCACGTACGCGATTCCGATCCCCATGAGGCTAAGCCTGCTCCACGGTCACCTTGATCTCGGCATGGACATCCGGATGAAGCCGGACCGAGACCGAGTGGAACCCGAGCTGCTTGATCGGGTGGTCGAGTTCGATCTTCCGCTTGTCGATCACGAACCCCTTGGCCGCCAGGGCGTCGGCCAGGTCACCGGTCGTGATGGATCCGAAGAGCTTGTCCCCTTCGCCCGCCTTGGCCGTCAGCGTCAGCTGCACCGCCGCCAGGCGAGCGGCCAATGCGGTGGCTTCGGCGGTTTCCGTCTGGGCCCGTGACGCTTTGGCCTTCTGCTCGTTCTCAATCCGCTTCTTGTTGCCGGGCGTCGCCTCGAAGGCGAGACTGTTCGGAAACAGGAAGTTGCGGGCGTAGCCTGGTTTTACCTTCACCAGCGCACCGGCCCTGCCAAGGTCCTTTACGTCCTCACGGAGAATCACTTCCATCTGCATTGCTGCCTCCAGCCGGAACCGTCCGGTTCCGGAAATCGATCCAGGTGTCAGCGAGGCCGAGGGCAAGGAGTGTCCCGAGGGCAATCGGCGCCGCCAAGAATGACATCACCACTACGAGAATTCGGCCCGGGATGGGCCACCGACGGGCTCCGTGTCCGGCCACGGCCAGACCTCGCGCACCATAGAGCCCAACCCACACCACGAGACCGTTGGTGGTGACCCGGCCGAAGGTATCTCCCAGCGGAATCAGGGCCAAGCCCAGCGTTAAGATAGCACCCCAGATCATGTGATCGTTGAATCGAAACCCGCTTAACGGACCGGGGGGCTCGCCGATGGGATGGCTGGCGAGCCGATGGTACCATGACCAGGCCAGGATCAGTCCGAGCAGCGCCTGCAATGCGGCAATGGCGGGGAAGGCGCGGGCCACAGCCGGGACTGACGCCAGGGCGGACTGAACCTGGTCCGGCGAGGCACCCTCAAGCAGAATCTCGAGCGAGCGCTTGAGGTCGGCGCCGACCGAGGCGTCGATCGCGGAAAGCTCCAGGCCGGCCTGGTGACCCCAGGCGATCACGCCGAGAACGCCGACGCCGACCGGGATCGCAGCCCGGCCGAGGCCCCCAAGCCGAGGGGCCGCATGAACCAGGACGACGAAGGCGCCGGCCATGATCACCCCCATCGCGCCGAGCAGTCGGGCCGGGGCCGGGGCGCCGTCGAGGTCGAGGATGATTTTCGAGGCGGCCAGTCCGGCGAGGGCGAGCCAGAGCCATTCGCGAACGGTCGACGGGCGCGAGAACAGCAGCAGCAGGGCCAACGGGGCGAGCAGAAAAAGTGGTGGCGCCAGGAACAGGAACGCCACCACCGCGAGCGCAACGGCCAATGCGGAGCGACGCCCCAGGTCCTGGGGCGCCGCGGGCGAAGTCATCAGCCCGAGTATCCCTTGATGTACGGGAGCAGGGCCAGGTACCGGGCCCGTTTGATCGCGATGGCCAGTTGGCGCTGGTGGCGCGCCGTGACCCCGCTCAAGCGCCGCGGAAGGATCTTGCCTCGCTCGGTCAGGAACCGGGACAGGAGCTTCTCGTCCTTGTAGTCGACGATCCGGATTCGCAGTTCGGCGAGCGGATCACCCTTCTTATGGCGGCTCATTCGTCGTCCTCCTCTTCAGTCTCCGCCGGCTTGACCGCGGCGTAATTCGGCGGCGTCGGGGGCTCCTCGTTCAGAACGACCAGGTGCCGCATGACCGCATCCTCGAGCTTGATGGCGCGTTCGAATTCGGGTAGCTGGGTCGGCTCGGCGGAGAAGGTGGCGATCACGTAGTAGCCAGTGTCGCGCTTCTTGATCTGGTAGGCCAGCGTACGCCGACCCCAGTGGTTGAACTGGGCCGCTTCGCCGGTGGCACTCGGCAACAGCGAATGGAAATGCGTGAGCTTGGAGTTGATGGTCTCTTCGTCCAGGGCCGGATCGAAAATGTAGACCACCTCATACGGACGGGCCATGCACACCTTCCTTTGGTCGTGAGCCTCCGCCTTGGGTGCAGGAAGGCGGGGGAGGATGATTGTGAAACGCCACCGAATCTAACCTCGGGCGGCACCTGGCTCAACCCCCGATGATCCGCATGTCATTGCGCGGTATTGCCTTGGAGCTCCTGCTACCTTACAGGGATGCGCGTGGAATCGATTCAAACGGGCCAGCCCAAGACCACGGGTCGACCAGCCAGTCCGGAGAGTTCGGAGACGCCATGGACCAGTGCCATCTGGAAGGAGCCGGTCGGGGGCCGGGTTTGGGCCGGCAGCGAGGGCCTGAGCGGCGACGCCCAGGTCCACCGGCCCAGTCATGGCGGGCCCGAACGGGCCCTCCTTCTCTACCCAGCCGAGCACTACCCGAGATGGCGAGCCGAATGGGGAATTCGGGAACTCGGGCCCGGAGGATTCGGCGAGAACCTGACCGTGTCGGGACTCGCCGAGCACTCGGTCTGTGTCGGCGATGTGCTGCAGGTCGGGGACGTCCGGCTGGAGGTTTCCGGGCCGCGGGAGCCCTGCGCGACGCTCGCCCGCCGGCATCGCCGCCCGGGTCTGATCGAACAGGTGGTCGGCAACGACCGGTCAGGGTGGTATGCTCGGGTCCAGCATGAAGGCTGGCTTGAGCCGGGGCTGGTGATTCAGCTGCTCGATCGCCCGTATCCGCAGTGGCCGATCAGTCGCGCCGCCCAAGTGAAGCGGGATCGGAGCCGCGCGCCCGCCGAAGCCCGGTTGCTTGCGGCCTGTCCCGCCTTGTTGACGGATTGGCGGGCGAAGATCGCCGGTTCGCCGCTGAACGGCTAGACGTTGAACCGGAAGAGCAGGACGTCACCGTCCTGCACGACGTACTCCTTGCCTTCAGACCGCACCAAACCCTGTTCACGGGCCGGCTTCCAGCCTCCGACCCGGACGAAATCCTCGAACGCCACCGTCTCCGCGCGAATGAATCCGCGCTCGAAATCGGTGTGGATTACCGCGGCGGCCTGGGGGGCCTTGTCGCCGTTATGGATGGTCCAGGCACGGACCTCCTTCTCGCCGGCGGTGAAGTAGCTCCTGAGGCCGAGAAGATGGTAGGCGGCCCGCGCCAACCGGTCGAGTCCGGATTCGGTCACCCCGAGGGAATCCAGGAAGTCCTTCCGATCCTCGACGGGAAGCTCGGCCAATTCCATTTCCACCTGGGCGGAGAACAGGACGACCTCGGACTCCTCGGTCGACGCTGCGAGGGCGGCCTGCAGCGCCGCCACGTGAGCGTTGCCGGTGTTGATGTCGGCCTCGGCCACGTTGGTGGCGTACAGCACCGGCTTGGCGGTCAGGAGGTTGAACTGGCGATACGTCGGCGCCTCTTCGGCGGTTGGTACGACGCTGCGGGCCGGCCGGCCTTCGGAGAGCGCGGTCTTGAGCGCATCGAGGAGACGGCTTTCGAGCTTGGCCTGGGCATCGCCCGATTTGGCGGCGCGGACGCTCTTGTCGAACCGCTTTTCGACGGCGGCCAGGTCCGCGAGGGCCAGTTCGAGGTTGATAACGTCGCGGTCCCGGGCCGGGTCAACGGAGCCCATGACATGCTGGATGTCGTCGTCATCGAAACAGCGGACGACGTGAACGATGGCATCGACTTCCCGGATGTTGGCGAGGAATTGATTGCCGAGGCCTTCGCCCTGGCTGGCCCCTTTGACGAGCCCGGCAATGTCGACGAACTCGACGGTGGCCGGGACGATCCGCTCGGGTTTGACGAACTCGGCAATCCGGCCGAGGCGGGGGTCAGGCACTTCGACGACGCCGGTGTTGGGCTCGATGGTGGCGAACGGGTAGTTCGCCACGAGCGCCTTGGCGGATGTCAGGGCGTTGAAGAGCGTTGATTTCCCGACGTTGGGGAGTCCGACGATTCCGAGTCGCAGCATGGTTCGGTCCAGCCTGTGAGGGGACCGTTCGGGTCCCGATGGTTCAGGCGCCCTCCGACTCCGGAGTGGGCGGCTTCTTGTTGTGACGCGTCATGGCGATGTCGATACCATCGGTAACCCAGGTCTCGACCGCCTCGGCCATGGGCTCCAACAGGTCCTCGATCACCGCCCGTTCGTCGCGTCGAAAGGGATCAAGAACGAAGTCCGCCATGTCGGGGTAGTTCGCCGGGACGGGCCCGACACCGATGCGGAGCCGAGCGTAATCCGTGTGGCCGAGAACGCCTTCAATGCTCTTGAGGCCGTTGTGGCCCCCGGCCGATCCCTTGGACCGCAGCCGAAACCGGCCCAGGTCGAGTTGAACCTCGTCGACGACGATCAGCAGGTCCTGCTGGAGATCGAAGGCCCGGTCGGTCCGGAGCGGGCCCAACATGTTCCCGCTCCGGTTCATGAATGTCTGGGGTTTGACGAGCTGGACCTCGCGGCGGTGAAACATCCCGCGGGCGACCCGGGCCGGACCGTCGCGATGGAAGGAGCCGAAGCGCCAGCGCACCGCGAGATGGTCCACAAGCATGAACCCGGCGTTGTGACGTGTGTCCGCGTACTCCGGGCCGGGGTTCCCCAGCCCCACGAGGGTCCGCAGAGGTCAGTCCTTCTTCTCGCCCTCGGCTTCGTCGGAAGGCTTGGGCTTGCGAATGAGTTCGGGCTCGGCGCCGACCACGGCTTCGACCGGCGTGGCGGCGGCTTCCTCGACCTTCGCGGCGACGATCGTGCAGAGCGTCACGCCGCTGTCGGTCAGGAATGAACCTTTCTCCAGTTTGAGGTCGGAGACGTGGACCGACTGGCCGAGACCGAGGTTGTTGATGTCGACCTCGATTTGCTCCGGAATGTCGCCGGGCAGGCAACGGATCTGGAGTTCGTGGAGGACGACCTCGAGAACCCCCCCGCTGTTCCGGACACCCTCGGCGGTCCCGACGAACCTGATCGGGACTTCGACGGCGATCTCCTCGTCCGCATGGACCTCGTAGAGGTCGACGTGGACAATTTCGATCGGGCGAACCGGGTTCCGCTGGATTTCGCGGATCAGCGCCTTGATCGGTGTCCGGTCGGCAACGGTGACGTCGAGGACGGTGGTACCGGCGCGGACCTTGGTCAGCAGCCGTTCGAACGCCACCGCGTCGAGTTCGAGGGATTCGGGGGTGCGACCCCGGCCGTACACGACGGCCGGGACCTTGCCCTGACGACGGAGGGAACGCGCGGCGCCCTTGCCGACGGCGTTTCGGGTGTTCGCGCTGAGCGCTGCTGTAGCCATGTGGTCCAGTCCTTCCAGGTCAATCGAACAGCGAACTCACGGATTGGTCGCTGTGGGTGTAGCCGATCGCTTTCGCGAGCAATCCCGCGATCGAGAGGATCTTGAGCTTGTCGAACCGCTTGTGGTCGGGAATCGCGATCGAATTGGTGACGGCGACTTCCTTGACCGGGGAGTTCATGAGTCGTTCCACCGCCGGGCCGCTGAGCAGCGCGTGGGTGGCGCAGACGTAAATGTCGCGGGCGCCGAGGCGCTTCAATGCGGCGATCGCCTCCGTCATGGTGCCGCCGGTATCGATCATGTCGTCCGGGATCAGGCAGTCCTTCCCGTCCACGTCGCCGACGACGTTCACCACTTCGGCAACGTTGGCCGCGGTGCGGCGCTTGTCGATGATGGCGAAGGTGGCGTTCAGGCGCTTGGCAAATCCCCGGGCCATCTTGGCGCCGCCGGCGTCGGAGGCCACGACCACGAGGTCCTTGAGGTCCTTCTGCCGGTAGTGGTTCGTGAACACAGGGGCCGCGTAGAGGTGGTCGACCGGCAGGTCGAAGAACCCCTGCATCTGGTGCTGGTGGAAGTCGATCGCGAGGACCCGATCCGCACCGGCCACCGACACCATGTTCGCCATGAGCTTGGCACTGATGGCGACCCGCGGCTGATCCTTGCGGTCCTGGCGGGCATACCCGAAGTAGGGAATCACCGCCGTGATGCGCGCGGCGCTGGCCCGGCGAGCGGCATCCATCAGCAGCAGCAGCTCAAGGAGATTGTCGCCGGGCGGATTGGTCGGCTGAATGATGTAGACGTCGCGACCACGAACGTTCTCGTCGATCTTGACGAAAATCTCGCCGTCGGCAAACCGCCGAATCGTTGCCTTGCAGAGGGTCTGTTCCAGTTCACCCGCGACCTCTTCAGCGAGGGCACGGTTGCCAGTGCCCGAGATCAGCATCATCGGGCTCAGGACAAGAGACTGGTTCGGCAGAGGCATAGCCCCTAAGTATAGCCGGCGATTGGGGTTGGGGCAATATCGCTCAGTTGGCCCCGGTGGATTCGAACCACCATTCGCAGATCCAAAGTCTGCTGTCCTGCCGTTGGACGAGGGGCCACCGCCTGCGGGCGTAATCTCAACCGGTAAAAGCGGTTAGTCAAAGGCCCGATTGTCGGGCAGGCGCCGAGGCGCTAGAATCGCCCCATGCGACGAAAGCATCGGTGGGTCGGGACGGTCGGCGGAATTGTCCTTGCGGCCGCGGCGCTGGCCTCGGTCCCGGCGGGGCTTGCCGCCCAGCGGGCGCTGGTATTGCAGACCGATTTCGGACTGGCCGAAGGGGCGATCGCCGAGATGAAAGGGGTGGCGTTCTCGGTGGACCCGGGGATCCGGGTGTTCGACCTCACCCACCTGATTCCACCCTACGATATCTGGGAGGCGGCGATCCGGCTGCAACAGACGGCCGGGTATTGGCCGGCCGGGACCGTCTTCGTGTCAATCGTCGATCCGGGCGTCGGGACCGAACGGAAGGCCGTCGTGGTAAAGACCCGGACCGGGCAGTTCTTCGTCGGGCCCGACAACGGCACGTTCACCTTCGTGGCCCGGGCGTTCGGTGTGGAGGCGGTTCGGGAAATCGACGAACAGGTGAATCGTCTGGCCGGCTCGGACCGGTCGCATACGTTCCACGGGCGGGACATCTTCGCCTACACGGGGGCGCGTCTGGCGGCGGGAGTGATCGATTTTTCCGGCGTCGGGCCCGAGCGCGGGACAGCGGTCGTCGCGCTGCCGCATACGGAGGCGGCCTGGAACGGCCGGACCCTGACGGGGACGGTCATGACGCTGGACCTGCCGTTCGGGAACGCCTGGACCAACATCCCATCAGATCTGATCGATCAGGCGGGGATCAACGTGGGTGACTCGCTCGACATCACGATCCGGCAGGGTGCCGTCGTTCGCTACCGGGGCCGGGCGCCGTGGGCGAAGAGTTTCGGTGACGTGGCCCGCGATCATCCGCTCGGATACCTCAACAGTCTCCTCAACCTGGCGGTCGCGCTCAATCAGGCAAATTTCGCCCAGCGGTTCCACATCGGGCGGGGGCCGGAATGGCGGATCGAGGTGACGCCGGCGGCCCGGCGCCGTTAGGCGTCAGGCGGTCTCGGCCGGGATGGCGACGCCGAGTTTCCGGCTGAGCATCTGCCGGGCGTCGTCGCGTTCCGCGGCGCTCCGATAGACCGCAAATACCGTCGAGCCCGATCCGCTCATCCGGCACAGGAGCGGGTGGGTGCGAGCAAGGGCCTCGAACCCCGCTCGGACCGCGGGCTCCCGGGCAAACACCGGCGACTCGAAATCATTGCCCGCCATGCGGGCCACGTCACTCCAGCGGCTGACGCTGGCGGCGTCGAGCAGCAGCGCCCCTCGGGGCGTGGTGCCGGCACGCGCTTCGTCGACCCAGCGGTACGCATCGGCGGTCCGGACCGCGACGGGCGGGACGAGCAGCAAGACCGGCGCCCGGGGTAACGGCGGCAGGCGGAAGAGCCGTTCGCCGTGACCCCAGGCAAGGGCGAGCGGCGCCCGGGAAAGCAGGAACGCCACGTCCGCGCCGAGCCTGACGGCGAAGTTGGCCAGTTCGAATCGCGGTATTGCGTTGCCGGCGAGCTGGTTCACCAGATCGAGCGTCAGGGCAGCGTCGGCGGATCCCCCGCCGAGCCCCGCGCCCACCGGAATCCGTTTCGCGAGCGAGAGGTGGACGCCGAAGCGGCGGCCGGTGGCATCAACCACCATCCGGGCCGCGCGGTAGGCCAGGTTCTCCTCGACGGGCCCGGTATCGGTGCCGGTCACGTCGAGCGACACCCCGGCGGCCCGGTCGGTTCGCTGGACCACCAGATCGTCGGCAAGGGTAATTCCGCACAACAGGGTTTCGATACCGTGGTAGCCCGACGCCTCGCGGGCGAGCACCCGGAGAAACAGATTGACCTTGGCGGGGGCCTGGCCCGACAGCCGGTCGCCCGGGTCAGCGTTCACGGGCGGCCTCCCGAGCCGATTGCAGGCTCATCCCGGTCCGGAACAGGGACCACCCGCCGAGGATGGCGAGAGGGATGAAGGTCGAAATGTGGTAGGTGAGGGCGAAGGCGACGGCCTTCGAACTCTCGACCCCGAAGAGCGCCAGGACGGCCTTGATCGCCCCTTCGAACACGCCGACGTAGCCGGGGCTTGACGGAGCGGCGATGCCCACGGCGAGCACGCTCTGCTGCAACAAGGCCCCGCCCAGTCCGACCGGGATGCCGAAGGCCAGGTAGCCGAGGTAGAACGACACGCCGTTGATGGCCCACATCAGGACCGACCAGAACAGGACCGCCAGGATCCGGACCGGCGACGCCAGGCTGCTGAGGCCGGCCCGGATCCCGACGAACAGGTTTTCGGCTCGCTCCGCGAGGGCACGGTTGGGGATGACGGTCCGGATCAACCGATGGGCGAGGCCCGGCCAGGCGAGCATTACCGCGCAGGCCAGCAGGATCACCGCCAGGAAGAGGGACAGGCGGGTGGCGAGGGCGGTGACACGGATGCCGGCGACTTCGGCCGAAACCGGGAGGCCGGCAGTGAGGAGGCCGACGAACAGCAGCACGATGATGGCGATTCCGTCAAAGAGCCGCTCGACGACCAGCGAGGACAGGGCGGCCGAAAGTTTGACCGGGGCGAGCCGGTTGACGCAGAGGCCACGAATCAGTTCGCCGGCCCGAAAGGGCAGCACGTTGTTGGCGAGGAACCCGATCGTGATCGAGTGCCAGAGCGGGCCGGCCGCAATTCGTCCGCCGCGATCCGGCTCGAGGATCAACCGCCAACGAACCACGCGGAGCGCGAACATCACCGTTGAGGTCAAGGCCGAGGCCACGATGAGGCCGAGGCTCGCGTTCCGGGCCTGTTGCCACAGGTCGGTCAGCGAGACGTCTTTGAGGACCCAGGCCAGCAGGGCGACCGACACGAGCACGCCCAGCGCGGCGAGGATCCGGTTCTTCACGGAATCAATCCGTCAGTGCGAGCGGAACGAGATCGATCAGTTCGCTGACCAGGGGTTCGATGTCGAGGTAGGCGTTCGAAAACCTGAGGGCTTCGGACAGCTCGCGCCGGACGGCGTCCGCGCGCTCGAGGGCCCGTCGGCCGCGGTACAAGAGATCATCGATCGGCACGACGTCGGTGTCGGTGGCGACGGGTCCGGCGATGGGGGGGTGGAGTCGCTGGTGGTAGGTCGAAAAACTGCGCTCGAACGCCGACGGTACCGCCGGGGGCAGATCCGGCGCGAGTGACGCAATCGGCACTGGTTCGAGCTCGACGGCGGGCACCGGGTCGGGGGCCAGGGACTCGATCGAGACCACGTCCGACTCGTCGTCCAGGGGGATCGGCGCGGTGATCTGGAGGCCGGCTATGGCCCGGACGACCGGGGCGAGTTCGTCCGCGAGAAAGATCGCGTTCCGGGCCTCGGCGGCCCGGCCGACCAGGTCGGCCGCATCGCGGAGCGCGGCGGCGAAGTCTCGGGGAGCCTTGAGGGCCCGTCCGCTCCCGATCGCGTCGGCCACGGCCGACAACAGGCCCGCCAGGTGAGGCCGCTCATCGCGGGCCCGCTGACCGAGCGGGCGGAGCTGGACGACCAGACCATAGAGATTGAGGGTCCGCCCGGCCGAGCTGGCCGGGAGGGTCAGTTGATCCGCGGCCTGGCGGAGACGGTCCGCCAGGCTCACCAACTCGAGCGTCGGATCCGGGGGCGGGGTGTCGTTGAGATGGGCGTTGCCCTGGACCACGATCGGGGCGCCATCGCCGGTCTGAAACAGGGATTCGATCGGGACGACGTCGAGTTCGCTCCCGAACGATTCCAGCAGACTGACGGCGCCGATGGCGATTTCCGGTGTGTCGGCGTTGGCCTCGCCCCGGTCGGCGATCTCCCGGGCGAGCCGGGAGACGGCGGCCGCGGCCCGGCGCAGCGCGACGGCGCCGCCGGGCGGCGCGGAAGCGTCCTGGATCTGGCGGATCGTCAGTTCGATGGCATCGAGGAATTCCGGGAGGGGCGAGAGCCGCGGCAGTGACGCCAAGCCCCGGAGTGGTTGCAGTTTGACGAGGACGAGCTCGGCCGCGCGGCCGGGCTGTCCGAGTTCGAGCGATTGCGCCGCATGTTCGAGCGTGCCGGCAATCACGGACCCTTCCCGTCCAATGAATTCACGCACGCTGGCCTTGAGGTGTTCATCCTCGGCCGGGGCGGGTGCCTTTGGGGGAACCGGCGCTCCACCGGCCGCGGTAGCCACATGCCGGGCCAGGTCGCGAGCGGCCTGGTCGTCGGCATCGTTCCACTCCGCCGCGCGGGCGGTCAGGCGTTTCAGTTCACGGATCGCGGCCGCGACCAGCGTGCTGCGCTCGTCGGTCCAGCCGCGGGGTCGATCTCGGTGGGCCTTGGCCGTTTGTTCGAGCGCTCCGGCGGCCTGGGCGAATGACTCGAGGCCGGCCATCAGAGCCGCGCCCCGCAAGGCCCGGGTGAGGCGGACCAGGTCGTCGCCCTCCGGGGGGGACGGGCGATCAGCGATCACCGCGAGGCGATCGAGGTAATCCGTCGCCTCGAGGACGAAGAACTGAAGCCGGCCGGCTGGCAGTGCCATGACTGAAGTCTAGGTCGTTTCCGTCGGTCAGGTCAACGCGCGTGGCGGGCGGACTGGACGATTCTTTGCATTTCCGTCACGGCGCCGTACAGGCCGGTCATGACGGAACGGCTGACGACGCTGTGGCCGATATTCAGTTCCTCGATCGGTTCGATGGCGGCGACCGGGGCGACATTGACGTAAGTGAGCCCATGCCCCGCGTGGACGGCGAGTCCGATCGACGCCGCGTGCTCGGACGCCCGGGCCAGCTGGGCGAGGGCACCGCCGTTCTGGCGCCAGGTGTGGGCGTACCGCCCGGTGTGCAGCTCCACGGCGGGGACCCCGAGGGCCCGGGCCCGGTCGATGGTGGCCAGGTCAGGGTCGATGAACAGACTGACGCGGCTTCCGGCGGCGGTCAGGGTCGCAATGACCTCCTCAAGACGGCCGGAATCACCGGACAGGTCGAGCCCACCTTCGGTCGTGACTTCCTGTCTTCGCTCGGGCACCAGGGTGGCCTGGTAGGGCGCCAGACGGACCACCCGGGCGACGACGTCCGGTGCCAGGGCCAGTTCGCAGTTCAGGACCGTCCGGACCACCGGCGCCAGGCGGTCGAGATCGTGGTTCTGGATGTGGCGGCGATCCTCCCGGAGGTGCACGGTGATGCCATGGGCACCGGCGGTCTCGGCGATGCGGGCCGCTTCGACCGGATCGGGCTCGTCGGTCTTCCGGGCTTCTCGGACGGTGGCGACGTGATCAATGTTGATATAGAGGCGCAGTGGACGCATTGCTCAGGAACTCCGGGTCGGTTTACTTTCGCGCGCCTTCTTCTTCAGGGAGCAGCAATTGCCCAACACGGCTCGGCACGGCGCATTGGAGTTTCGGCGAACAGTGTTCGGCACCCTGGCGGCGATTGCGGTGGTGGCGGGTTGTACCACCAAGGTCCAGCCGGTCGCGGTGGCGCCGGTCTCGGCTGCGGCGCCGGCGGCGGTTGCCGCGGCCTTCATGCAGGCCGTCGCGGACAGCAACCTGCCCCACATGGGCGAACTATGGGGGACGGCCAAGGGACCGGCCTCGACCACGAATACGCCGGCCAACTGGGTCCAGCGCGTCGGGGTCATCCAGGCGTATCTGCGCGGCGGCAAGTCCCGGGTGATGGGCGAGAACATCGCCAGCGCCAAGGAAGGCCGCCGGGAGATCCTGGTGGAACTGACCCGGGGCAGCTGCGTCAAGACCGTACCTTTTACCATGGTCCTCACCAAGCAGGGGTCCTGGGTCGTCAACGCCATTGATCTCAACGCGGCCGGCGTTCCGGGCAAGTCCTGTCAATCGAATCCATCGGGAACCTCGAACTGAGTGGTAGCGTTCGAATAGTTGCGCTATTCGGTCAACTCGATGAGGATACCGTTGGTGGATTTGGGGTGCATGAAGGCGATCCGCTTGCCGCCAGCGCCCAGGCGGGGGACCTCGTCGATCAAGCGATAACCGTTCTGGCGGCACCGCGCGAGGGCCTGGTCGAGGTCGGCCACCTGGTAGCACACGTGGTGGATGCCGGGGCCCCGTTTGGCGAGGAACTTGGCGATCGGGCCATTGGGGGTCGCGGGCTCGAGGAGTTCGACCTCGGACTCGCCGAACGGCAGCGACACGATGGTGGCCCCGTCCTTGGTCTCGGGCCCATGGTGCGGGGTCAGACCGAGGACGTCGCGATAGAACGCAAGGCTGGCCTCGACACTCTCGACGGCCACACCGATATGGGCAATGCGGGCTTGGGGCAACACCTTGGGCCTCCGGAACGAAAACATTCAGCGCTTGGTGCTTTGAAACTAACAGGATCGGAAAGAGGGTTGGACGATGAGTGCGATGATCAATCATGTGACGGACGATTCGTTTGCCGCCGCGGTGGAGCAGGCGACCGGCCTGGTGCTGGTCGATTTCTGGGCGGAATGGTGCGGGCCATGCCGGGCGATTGCGCCGATTCTCGAGGATCTGGCCAAGAGCAACGAAGGCAGGGTTCAGATCGCCAAGCTGGACGTCGATGCCAACCAACGGACGGGGATGAGATTCAATGTCCGGTCGATTCCGACCCTGCTGTTCTTCAAGGACGGGAAGCTGGTCGACTCGGTCATCGGCCTGACCCAGAAGACCGCGCTCCAGGAACGGATCAACAAGCACGCGGCACACGCGGCATAAGCGCCACCGCAGACTGGAACGGGCCGGACCTTTGCAGCGGCAAAGGTCCGGCCTTTCTTTCTGACATGGCCGGAACCCTGTACGTCGTTGCGACGCCGATTGGGCACCTCGGGGACCTGTCTCCGCGGGCCGCGGAGGTGTTGCGCCAGGTCGCCGTGATCGCCGCCGAAGACACCCGGGAAACCCGGAAGCTGGTGTCCCACGTCGGGTCAGAGGCGCGGCTGGTGAGTTGGCATGCCCATTCGACCGAGGCCCAGACGGACCGGTTCCTGGCGGTGCTGGCCGAGGGACGGGATGTGGCGCTGGTGACCGACGCCGGGACACCCGGGGTGAGTGACCCGGGGCCTCTGATGGTCTCGGCCGCGCGGGCCGCCGGGCATCTCATCGTGCCGGTGCCGGGGCCGTCCGCGGTGGCGACCGCCCTGATGGCATCCGGGCTCTCAGGGGATCGATACCTGTTTCTCGGCTTCGCGCCTCGCAAGGGAGGAGATCGGACCGAGTGGCTTGAGCGGATCCGGGATGCGGACTGCACGGTCGTTTGCTTCGAGGCGCCGGGCCGGCTGGTTGCCCTGCTCGGGGCCCTGGCCGTCACGATCGGCGCCGGCCGTCGGGCGATGGTTGGGCGTGAGATGACCAAGCGGTTCGAGGAGTACCGGGCCGGGACGATCGACGAATTGCTGGGCTGGGCGGCCGAGCACGACATGCGCGGTGAGGTGACGCTGGTCATCGAGGCCGGGGCCGGTGAACGGCTCGCACCGGAGAAGTCCCAGGTTGCCGCCCTGGTCCGGGCGCTGGGTGAAGCGGGCCTGGAGCGCAGTCGGGTGGCGCGGGTCGTTACCGAGGTCTTTGGCGTACCACGGAACGAGAGCTACAAGCTGGCGATGGAGGATTAGTGCGCGGTGCGTTCTTGCTGGCGGCTCTGGCGGGCCTGGCCCGGGTGGCAGTGGCCCAGGAGACCATGACGGTTGGCCGCCTCCATTACGACGGGGGCGGGGACTGGTATGCCAACCCGTCCAGCCTGCCCAACCTGCTCAAGGCGATCGGGGACCGAACCTCGCTGCGGATGGCCCCTCGGGAACGGGTGGTGCGCCTGGGTGAGGACGACCTGTGGGGTGTGCCGTACATCTACATGACCGGCCATGGCAATGTGAAGTGGAGCGAGGCCGACCTGGTGACGCTGCGGTCCTATCTCGGCCAGGGCGGGTTTCTTCACATCGACGACAACTACGGCATGGATGAGTCGATCCGCAAGGAGATTGGGCGGCTGTTTCCGGACCGGCCACTCGTCGAAGTGCCGTGGACGCACCCGATCTACCGGTTGGTGTACGACTTTCCCAAGGGCATTCCCAAGATCCACGAACACGACGGCAAGCCGGCCCAGGGCTTCGGCATCTTCGAGGAGGGCCGGCTGGTGCTCTACTACAGCTACCAGAGCGACCTTGGTGACGGCTGGGAGGACCCTGACGTCCACCACGATCCACCGGAAAAACACGAGGCCGCCCTTCGGATGGGGGTCAACCTGTTTCTGTATGCCGTGGGGAGCCGTTAGGCGTGACGCCGAGCCGCACGCCGGAGGCCCTGGCGCGTCTGGGGCAGCCCCTTCGCAGGGCGGGAGCGGCGGCCGGCGGGCTCGCGGCGCTGGCAGCCGGCGGCCTGGCGCTGGCGGTGCCGTCGTGGCTGGTGCGGATCGGCGCGGTCCGCTCGCCGCTCTGGGTGATCGGGGCCTGGGGGCTGGCGATCGTGGCGGTGATCGTGGCCACGGTGGCGGCGCGGTGGCGTCAGCGCGGTCTGGCCCCGAACCGGTTGGCATCGACGGTTGAGGCGGCGCCGGGCTGGCGCCGCGGGGCGGTCACCAGTCTGCTCGAGCCGGTCTCGGCCGGGACGAGTGAGGACCTGTTGGCCGCCGCGGACGAGGCGTGCGCGGCCCGCCTGGCGGATCACGGACCCGAGGCGCTGGCCGGTGTCCGGGCGACCACCGAGCGGCGCCGGGCGCTGGGCGCGGGCTCGGCCCTCATCGCGGTGATCCTGCTGGCGCTGGTGCGTCCGTTCAGCGGACCGGTGGCGCAACTCTGGTCGCCGGCGGAGGCGTGGGCCCTGTTCCGGGCCCCGGTGGATCTCCGGGCCGACCGGGCAACGGTCGATCGGGGCGATTCGGTCCGGTTCGCGGCCCGCGCCGCCGGCCGGGTCGACGCGCGGCTCTGGCTCCGGGGAAAGGGCGAGGCCTGGCGGCAGGAAACCGTGGCGCTCGACTCGGCCGGGCGAGCGACCCGGAGTTCGGGGCCGCTCGAGGGCGATGTGTACGCGTTTCTGGAGAGCGGCGGCCGCACCTCCGATACCGTGGCGATTCACGTTCGAATGCCGGTCTTCCTCGGGCGGCTCACCCTCACCGCCGTGTATCCCCCCTATCTCAAAATGGAAGACGAGGTTCTCCCGACCGGTGGCGACACCCTTCTGGTGCCGGCCGGGACTCGCTTGAAGGCAACGGGTGAGGCCACGGCGGATCTGGCCGCGGCGTCATGGCGCGGCGAGGGTGGCACGACGCCGCTGGCGGTGGCCGGCCGGGAATTCTCCGGGGCGATCGTGCCGAAGAAATCGGGCAGCATCGAGCTCGTCCTGGCCACCCGCGACGGAGCGCTCGTCGGCGGAGATCCGGTCCGGTTGCCGATCACGGTGGTGCCGGATCTGCCGCCGGTGGTCGAGGTGCCGGTGCCCGGTCAGGATACGATGCCGGTGCTGGGCCGGGAGGTGGCGTTGGTGATCGACGTGCGTGACGACCACGGCATCGCCGCGGTGGGCCTGTCGGCGGTGCTCAGCCGTGGCGACCGCCATGTGGTGACGACGGCGCTGCCGGTCCCGGCCGGCGCCAACGATCGGGCCTTCCTGTCGACCCGTCTCGACCTGAGCCACTTTGGCCTGGCGGCCGGCGATACCGTCCAGTACTGGGCCACGGCCCGGGACAACGCGCCTAACGGTAACGTCGGCCGGTCGCGGACCTTCGTCCTGATCGTGCCGACCGTCGCCGAGGCCCGGACCGAACAGCGGTCCGCCACGAAGCAAACGGCCAAGCGGATCGACTCGCTGGTGGCCGAGAGCAAGAAGCTCCAGCGCCAGACCGAAGACCTGAGCCGCGAGCAGACCAGAGCCCAGCAAGGCGACAAGGGCGATCCGTCGATGGCCTTTGAAGAGGAGAAACGGGCCGAGCAGGTGGCCCGCGACCAGCAGGAGCTGATGGACCGGGCCAATCAGCTCAACGACCAGCTGGAGCAACTCGAGAAGAACAGCGAGAAGGCCGGGATCGGCGATTCGGCGTTTCGGCAGCGCATGGACGAGATCCGGCAGCAACTCGACAAGGCGTTGTCTCCGGAGATGCGCAAACAGCTCGAGGAACTGCGTCAGGCGCTCAAGAATCTCGATCCGCAGGCGGCCAAGGAGTCGCTCAAGAAGCTGGCGGAGATGCAGGAGAAGCTGAAGGAGGCGCTGGAGCGAACGCGGGATCTGTTCAAGCGGGCGGCGCTCGAAGGCGAGCTGTCGAGCCTGCAGCAGGAGGCGAAGGACGTCGCCAAGCAGCAGGAGGACCTTACCGATCAGGTCGGCAAGGCCGACAGCAGCGCCGTGGCCAAGGAAGAGCAGCAACTCGGGGAACGGGCCGACTCCGTGGCCAAGGGACTGGAGCAGGCCTCGAAGCAAGTGAGCAAGGAGGAGCGGAAACAGGCTCTGCAGCAGAGCGCGCAGGAGGCGAAGCAGGCCGCCCAGAACATGCGGGAGGCGTCGAAGGCTGCCAAGAGCGGAAAGCAGCGCGAGGCGAAGCAGCAGGGTGAGAACGCGGCGCAGAAGATGAAGCAGGTCGAGAAGGAAGTGAAGGAACAGAAGGAAGACCAGCAGCAGCAGTGGCGGCAGGAAGTCATGGACGCGCTGGACCGGGCGCTGGCCGAAACGGCTCGACTGTCGCAGCGGCAGCTGGGACTCAGCACCACGATCGGACGGGGCACCACGCTGGCCCAGTCGCGGCAGGACCAGGCCGTGATCGAGGAAGGGGTGCAGAAGCTGGTGGAGCAGGTGTTGGCCGTGAGCGGAAAGAACGCGCTGGTGTCACCGCAGATTGGCGCCTCCCTCGTGGCGGCCCGGCTCCAGATGGCCCGGGCCCGGGACGCAATTTCCTCGGCGTCGGCCAATCTTCGGGAGGCGACGGAGCAGTCCGGGGAGGCGGTGGACGCGCTCAACGTGGCGGCCTTCCAGATGCTGCGGGCCCGGGATGAGGTGTCTGGTTCGTCGTCCGGGTCCGGAGTGGCCGAAGCCATGAAGAAGATGCAGCAGATGGCGGGGCAGCAGGGCAGTCTGAGCCAGGAAGGCAACAATCTCCTGTCAATGCTGGCCGGCCAGCAGCAGATGCAGGGCCAGATGCAGGCCCTGGCCCGGAAGCAGCGCCAAATGGCCGAGCAGCTCGAACGGATGCGGGCTCAGAATCAGGTTCCCGGCGCCAGGGATCTGGCCGAGGAAGCGCGCGAGCTGGCGCGGAAGCTCGAGGCGGGCCGTCTGGATCGCGAGACCGTGGAGCGGCAGGAACGGCTGTTCAAGCGGATGCTGGATGCCGGGCGGACCTTGCAAGGCGAGGAGAAGGACGATAAGAAAGAGCGCGAGAGCGTAACGGCGAAGGGGGACAGCCTGAGCGTGCCGGCTCCGCTCCGGCGGCTGCTCGACCGGTCGGGTCAGATCCGATTCCCGACCTGGGAGGATCTGCAACGGCTCAGTCCGGAAGAGCGCCGGATCGTGACGGACTATTTCCGCCGACTGACGGCGAAGGACGGCCGATGAGGGCGCTCCTGGCGGCGGTGGCGCTGGCGGTGCTGGTGCCGGCCGGCTCGGCGGCCCAGGCGAACCCGGCGCCTGACCCGGCCACCCGCGCCTTCGATCTCGAACGGCGGGGCCAGTACGCGGCGGCCGCAGAAGTCTACCGGGGCATCCTGACCGCCCGCCCCGGCGACCTCGGCGCCCTCCTCGGTCTGGAACGATCTCTCGCCCCCCAGAACAAGCTCGGCGACATGCAGGCCGAGTTGCGGCGGGCGTTGACCGTGGGCCAGCCTTCGGCGGCATTTTACGGCTTGGCGGTGAGAGTGGCCGTGGCGGCGGGCGTCGCGGACACGGCGCGGTCGCTGGTACTCCGCTGGATTGCCCTCGAACCCAAATCCGAGGCTCCCTACCAGGAGTGGGGGGCGGCGGCGTTAGGCGTCCGCGACCGGGCCCAGGCGAAGGCCGCCTATCAGCTCGGCCGCCAGCGGTTGGGGGACAGCGTGCTGGCCGGCGAACTGGCCCAGTTGGCGACGATCGAAGGCGACTACGAGGCCGCGGTGCGCGAATGGCTGGCGGCCATTGCCCGGACTCCCGGGTACCGATCGGCCGCGGTTTCGATGCTCGGGCAGGCCCCGGTGACCGGCCGGCCGGCGGTGCTCCGGCATCTGGAGGCGGCCCGAAGCGCGGCGGCGGAGCGGGTGGCCGCTACCCTCACGATCCGCTGGGGCGATCCGGTCGGCGGCCTGCGGCGGCTGGAGCGGGCGGCGCCCGTGATTGGAGACGGCATGGTCGAGGCCCTGCAGGACGGCCTCGACGAAGTGCGGGGCGGGTCGGGCCGGGAGGCCGGCATGGCGCGCGCGATCGGCCTCGAACTCCTCGGCGCCCGGATCCCGGCTCAGAGTACCCGATACTGGCTCGAGTCGGCTCAGGCGTACGCCGACGCGGGTGATCAAGGCTCGGCCCGCCGGATGCTCGGGAAGCTGGCCGCCGATCCCAAGGCCTCGCCGACCATGGCGGCGTCGGCGACCTCGACTCTGGTCTCTGTGCTGATTGCCGAAGGCAAGATGGACGAGGCTGCCAAACAGTTCGCCCAGCTCAAAGGGGTGCTGGCCGAGGAAGAGCGAGAGGGGCTGCTGATCAGACTGGCCGAGGGGTGGGTTCGGGCCGGGAAGCTCGATCGGGCCGATCAGGTGATGGCCAAGGACAGTACGGTCGACGGCCTCGCGGTGCGGGGCCGGATCCGCCTGTATCTCGGCGACCTGGGCGAGGCTTCGACACTGCTGCGGGCGGCGGGTCCGTTCGCGGGGGCACGGGACGCGTCGGTCTCCCGGACCACGGCGCTGGCCCTGCTGCAGGTGATCGATGAGGACAGCCTGCCGCCGTTAGGCTCCGCCCTGCTCAAGCTCGAGCGCCATGACAGCGTAACCGCCGGCCAGGACCTGGCCCGGGTCGGTGCCACGCTCCCGCCCGACCGCGGCGGTGCCGAGGTCCTGTTGCTGGCCGGGCGGGTCCAGGCCGGCGCGGGGAACCGCAGTGAGGCCGAACGGCTGTTCCGGCTGGTCAGCGACCTCAAGGTGCCGGCGAGCGCGGCCCAGGCGACGGTCGAACTGGCCCGGATCCTCGTCGCCACCGAACGGAAGCCTCAGGCGATCGAGATGCTGGAGCAACTGCTGGTGAGCTATCCGATGAGCGCGGTCGCGCCCCAGGCCCGACGAATCATCGATCAGGCGAAGGGAGCGATTCCGCCGTCATGAAGCGACGAACGTTCGTCGAAGTCGGCGCGGGGTCGGTTGCCGCAGTGCTGTGGCCCCGTGGGGGGATGGCCGCGCGCCGGGCCGCCGACTACCTGCTGGTGCCGATGGATGAGGCCCAGGCCGATCACCTCAAGGCGTACGGCCTGACCTACCGGCTGCTGAACCGAACCGGCAAAGCCGAGTGGTTCCTCAACTATCGAGGCGGGTCGTTCCTGCTGCCGGGCGACGGGGCGACCGCCCGCGATGCGGCCCTTTCGGGTGTGACCGTTGAACCGGTCGATGAGAGCGCGGTGTTCCAGATCCGGGCCGAGATCAAAGAGTCGAACATGGACGCGGTCCCGCTCGAGAAGCCGCCCAAAGTCGCGGTGTACGCGCCGCCGAATGCCGCCCCGTGGGACGATGCGGTGACGATGGTCCTGCAGTATGCCGGGATCGAGTTCGACAAGATCTGGGATGAGGAGGTCGTCAGCGGCAAACTCAAGACGTATGACTGGCTTCACCTCCATCACGAGGACTTCACCGGCCAGTACTCCAAGTTCTTCCTCAACTACAACGGCGCGCCGTGGCTACAGGAAATGGTCGACCGGAACGAACGGATGGCCCGGAAACTCGGGTTTCGCGACGTCCCGGCGAACAAGCGGGCGGTGGCGTACGGGATCTTTCAGTTCGTGGACAACGGCGGGTTCCTGTTTGCGATGTGTACCGCAACCGAGACGCTCGATCTGGCGTTGGCGAGTGACGGGGTGGACATCGCCGCCAGTTTCGCCGACGGTACACCGATGGACGGGAACGCCAGCGCCAAGATGAACTGGGACCGGGCGCTCGCCTTTCAGGGTGCCCGTCTCGAGCAAAGTCCCTCCCTGGCCCTGTTTTCCGACATCGACGGTCATCAGGTCAACTCGCCCGACCGGCGGCAGCCGCTGGGCACCTTCACGCTGTTCAACTTCAGCGCCAAAATCGACCCCGTGCCGGCCATGCTGGTTCAGAACCATCGCCAGGTGATTCCCGACTTCTATGGCCTCACGACCTCGTTCATGAAGAACCGTCTCAAACCGGGCATCACGGTTCTCGCGGACGAACCCGGGGCCCCGTGGGCGAAATACATCCGGGGTGACCGGGGGAAGGGCACCTGGTGCTTCTTCGGCGGCCATGACCCGGAGGACGCCCAGCATCAGATTGGCGACGCCCCGACGGATCTGTCGCTTCATCCCCACTCGCCGGGCTATCGCCTGATCCTCAACAACGTGCTGTTCCCGGCCGCCAAGAAGAAGGAACTCAAGACCTGATCGTCGGGGGCCAACTGCGGCGAAATGCGCCGCGTTCGGCCCCGCGGTTCCGCTATCTTTCGCGCATGAACGCCCTTCCGCCCGTCGACCGGTTATCCCCGGCCGTTCGCGACTATCTGGCCCAGGAAATCGATCACGCCGGCGGGCGGGAGGTCTGTTTCGTGGCGTCGGTCGCCAGGGACGGGCGGCTGATCGAGGCGCGGGCGGTGGCGCGCGGGACGCCCGACATGGTGCTGGCGCTGCCGGGGATCGCGCGGCGGGGTGAGATGGTGATTCACAATCACCCGACAGGTCTCCTGGAGCCGTCGCATGCCGATCTGAATGTGGCCGCCCGGTTCCACGATGCGGGGATCGGGTTCGGGATCATCGACAATGACGCGGTGGCGCTGTACGTGGTGGTTGAGGTGCCGACCGCCCGAGCCGTGGTCCCGCTCGATCCGCTGGCGGTGGTGGGGCACCTGGGCGAGGGCGGGGCCGTGGCCCGGCTGATGGGGCAATACGAAGATCGGCCGAGTCAGCGGGACATGGCGGCCTACATCGCCGACGGGTACAACGACGGCGGCGTCCTGCTGCTGGAGGCGGGCACGGGGGTCGGCAAGTCGTTTGCGTATCTCGTGCCGGCGCTGGAATGGGCCAGGCTGAACGACGAGCGGACCATTGTATCGACCAACACGATCAACCTGCAGGAGCAGCTGGTCGGGAAGGATCTGCCGCTGCTCCGGCAAGCGTTAGGCGACGACACCCGCCAGCCGACGTTCGCGCTGCTCAAGGGCTGGCGCAACTATCTCTGCCTGGCCCGGCTCGAGGTGGCGTCGGCGGGCCAGCAGTCGCTGCTCGAGGATGGCCGGGTGGCGGAACTGATGTCGGTCGCCGAATGGGCCACCCGTACGGCCGACGGAACGATCGGCGATCTCGCCACGCCGCCGTCCTCCGAAGTGTGGGACGAAGTCTCGGCCGAGTCCGACCTCTGTCCCCGCCTCAAGTGTCCCCATTTCGATCGGTGCTTTCTGTTCCGGGCCCGGCGGAAGGCGGCGGAGGCCGATGTCGTCGTGGTGAATCACCACCTGCTCGCCGCCGACCTGGCGGTCCGGCAGCAGTCGGACAATTGGGAGGATGCGGCGGTGCTGCCGCCGTATCAGCGGCTCATCCTCGACGAAGGTCACCATCTCGAGGACGTGGCGGCGAACCATCTCGGCAAGCGGCTCTCGAGCGTCGGTGTCCGGCGGCTGCTTGGCCGAATGGAGCGCAACGGCCGGGGGCTGGTGCCGACGCTGGTCCGGGAGCTGATGCGGGACGCGGATGTGCTGTCCCGCGCCAGCCTCCAGCTGGTCCATGAACGGCTGATGCCGGCCATCGGCGAGGCCCGCCACAGCGCGGACGCGATGTTCGATCGCCTGCATGGCCGCCTGGCCACGGAAAGCGGGCCACTCCGCCTGACGGACGACTTCGCGACGGATCCGGTCTGGGCGGAAGGGCTGACCCGCGAAGTCGAGGCGCTTCTGGGCGCCTTCCGACGGCTGGCCGATGACGTCGCCACGGTCGCCGACCGGTTGAGCCAGGGCGACATGAGCGACCGCCGGACCCAGCTGCTGCAGGAACTCAAGGCGGTCGTCCGCCGCTTCGACTCCGCCACCGACGCGGTCAACCAGACGCTCCGGCCGGTCGGCGGCGGACCACCCGTAGTGCGATGGGTCGAGCGGGCCGGTGCCCGGGGCACCAACATCGCACTGGCCGCCGTGCCCCTGGATCTGGCGCCGTTGCTCCGCGAGCTGCTGTTCGACCGGAACAAGACGGTGGTGCTGACCAGCGCCACGCTCGCCGCCGGCGGGGAGTTCGACTTCCTCGAGTCGCGGCTGGGCCTGAACCAGTCGCCGTCACTGGTCACGGTCCGCGAGATGTTGCCGTCGCCGTTCGACTACCCATCCCAATGTCTGTTCGGGGTTCCCAATGATCTTCCCGATCCCCGGGAGGATGAGGCGGCCCACGACGAGGCCGTCGCTCAGATCATCCGCGATCTGGCGTACGCCTCGGACGGCGGGATGTTCGCCCTGTTCACGAGCCATGGCGCCCTCCGGCGGGCGGCGGACCGGCTTCGGGGGCAGCTCGACCCTCGCTGGCCGCTGCTGGTCCAGGGGCAGGGCAGTCGTGACGCTCTGCTGCGCCGGTTTCGCGAGGCCGGGAACGGAATTCTGCTGGGCACCGACTCGTTCTGGGAGGGCGTGGACGTGCCGGGCCGGGCGCTCCGATCTCTGGTGCTGTCCAAGTTGCCGTTCAAGGTGCCTTCCGAGCCGCTGACGGCGGCCCGACTGGAACGGCTGGCCGAGCAGGGCGCGGACGGGTTCTTCCAATACCTCCTTCCGCATGCGGCGCTCAAGCTGAAGCAGGGTTTCGGCCGGCTGATCCGGTCCCGGTCGGACGTCGGCGTCGTGGTGTTGCTCGACAGCCGGGTCCTCAACCGTCGTTACGGTCCCTGGCTGCTGAGCGGACTCCCGAGGGCGTCACGGATCGACGGGTCCTGGGGACAGGTCCGAACAGCCGCCGAAGACTTCTTTGCCCGCCACGGGATCGGGGCCGAGACCTAACCGGTTCGGCGACCATTCGGGGCCTCCAAGCATTATTTTGGAGGCGGCCCTCACTCCCGGATGCTCCGTGATTCACCAGCCGTCCAAAATCGTCTGCGTTGGGAAGAACTATCTCGATCACGCCAAGGAAATGGGCGGCGACCTCCCGCCCGAACCCTTGCTGTTCCTGAAACCCTCCAGCGCCATCATCGCACCGGGCCAGCCGATCGTGCTGCCGCGGTTGTCGACCCACGTCGAACACGAGGCGGAAATCGGCATCGTGATCAAGGATCGGCTCCGCAAGGTGTCGGAGGCGGAGGCGATGCGGGGCATTGCCGGATTCGTGTGTCTCAACGACGTCACCGCCCGCGACTGGCAGAAGCGGGAGTCGCAGTGGGCCCGCGCCAAGGGCTTCGACACGTTCTGCCCGGTGGGGGATTCGGTCGTGGCGGGTCTGGACTGGCGGGATCTCGAAGTCATCGGCCGGGTCAACGGCCAGGTACGCCAGCACGGGAGGGCGCGCGACATGCTCTTCGAAATTCCGTTTCTGCTTTCGCACATCAGTCACGTGATGACCCTGGAACCGGGCGACCTGATCGCGACGGGGACGCCGGCCGGCGTGGGCCGGCTCAATCCCGGGGACACCGTGGAGGTGGAGATTCCGGGTGTCGGGGTGCTCCGGAATCCCGTGGTTGCGGAGTGACCGTCCGACTCTCGGACCGGCTGCAGCGTCTGCCGGGGTATCCCCTGGCGGAAATTCCATCGATCAAACGGCGGCTGATTGCGTCCGGAGTCGACGTGATCGACCTGGGAGCCGGCGACAACGACGCGCCGCCGCCGGCCGATGTCGTGCGCGAAATGACCGCGGCGCTGACCGACCCGGCGATGAGCAAGTATGGCTTTCAGCAGGGCTACGCCGGCTTCCGGCGGGCGGCTTCCGACTACCTGACCCGCCGGTTCGGTCACCGATTCGATCCGGCAACGGAGATCCTGCCGTTGATCGGGTCGAAAGACGGTCTGGCCCATCTCCCGTTTGCGTTCGTCAACCCCGGGGAGGTCGTGATCCTGCCGGAGCCGGGCTATCAGGCCTATATCGGCGGGGCGATGCTGTCGGGGGCCGAGCCCTACGTCTACCCGCTGACGGCGGGGGACGGCTTTCTGCTGGACCTCGACCGGGTTCCGGCGGCCGTCCTCGATCGCACCCGCCTCGTCTTCATCAACTATCCGAACAATCCTACGGCCGCCGTGGCGCCGCTCGAATATCTGGAACGCACGGTCGCGATCTGCCGTGCCCGGGGGATCGTGCTGGCGTACGACAACGCGTATTGCGACCTGGTGTTCGATGACTACCGGGCGCCGAGTATCTTCGACATTGCCGGTGCCCGTGAGGTAGCGATCGAGTTCTTTTCGCTCTCGAAGAGCTTCTCGATGACCGGGTGGCGGATCGGATTCGCCGCCGGAAACAAGGAGTTGATTGCCGCGCTCGCGAAGATCAAGAGCTACACTGATACCGGCCCCTTCCTGGCCATTCAGCGGGCCGGCGTCGTGGCCCTCGACCGGGCCGAAGAGTTCGTGGAGCCCATCAAGGCGGAACTCACCCGGCGTCGCGATGCCGGCGTGGCGGCGCTCGAGGCCATCGGGCTCGACGTGACCTCGCCGAAGGCCGCGATGTACCTCTGGGTGCCGCTGCCGGAGGGCATGCCATCGGCGTCGTTTACCCGCCACGCGCTGGAACGCCACGGTGTCGTCACGCTGCCGGGCAGCGGATTCGGCCCTGCGGGCGAGGGCTATTTCAGGATTGCGCTGACGGTGGGTGCCGGACGGCTCACGGAAGCGATTGGTCGTCTGGGTCAGGCGCTCGCAACCTTCGAACTCGAACGTGTCGGAACCGCGTAACTTCCTGCCGACCGGTGGTCCCCGGCTCTCGCGGCTCGCCATCGCGGTGAGCCTCGGGGTCCACCTGCTGTTGCTGGCGGTCCGGGTCGGGGCCTGGCTCCCGCCGCGCCGCGAAGTGGCCGAGCGGATTCAGTTCGTACCGTTAGGCACGGAAGGACCGCGCGCGGTCGAGATGGCCTTTCGTGAACCATCGGGCGGGGGAGCTCCTCATCGGCCGAGGACCTCGGGGATCTCGCAGCTGCCGACGGACGTGACCGGCCCGGTGCCGGATCGCCCGGTGCCGCCCGACACCGCCGCGGTCGCGGTCCAGGCAACGCCGGATACCACGAGCGGGCCGGCCGGGCCGCGGCCCGGTCCCGAGACCGGACGAGTCGGGCCGGCGCGGGGCGACGGCCACCTCTGGGTCCGGCCGTTGCCGCTGCCCCCGAGGGATCTGGCGCGGATCGTCGCTCGAAGCCCGGCGGAATTGGTGGACAGCGCGGTGACGGCTATCGTGCAGGCCTACATCGACTCGGTGCTGTCGGTGGCGCCCGCCAATGAACTCCTGCCCCGATGGACCACCAAAGTCGGCAATCAGACCCTCGGCCTGGATGCCCAGTGGATCTACCTGGGTCCGATCAAGGTGCCGACCGCGCTCGTGGCCGGAATCCTGAACGCTCTTGGCGCACTGCCCGGTGGGGCGAGCGCCGAGATGAGCGACTACACCCGGTACCGGGCGCTTCAGCAGATGCGGGAGGATGTCCAGATCGCGGCTCGGCGGGCCCAGACGATGGACGACTTCAAGCGGGCGATTCGAGAACTCCGGGCCCAGCGAGAACGGGAACGAGAGTTCGTGAAGAACCAGAAGATCGCGCCCAAGAAGCCCGACTCGACGGAGAACAAGACGCCGTGAAACTCGTCGACCGGGAAGAAACCATCATGGTGGTCGTCGGCGGCGACGGGATGAGCGGGGACCGTCCCGCGGCTGCCGAGCTCAAACAGGCGATCGACGCCCGCGCCAACGGCCAGCCCTATCGCCGCGCCGTCCTGATCGGCGACGCCGAATTCGTGGAACGGCCGGAGCTTCACCATCATCCGACGATCGCGATTGGCGGGCCCGGCGTCAATGTGGTGTCCCAGCGGCTGGTCGATGACCTTCCGATGCGGTGGCAACACGAAGACCGCGCCTTCCTCCAGGCCGATCTGGACTTGACCAACCGCGTGGCGTTGTGGGGCATGGATGCCGCGGCCACGGCGCGGGCCGTCGGTGCGTTTCTCTCGGAGGGATATCTCGATGCGCTGCTCGACCGGGTCTGGCGGTTTCGACCCGGGAACTTCATGTGAAAGCCTTCTAGCCGGTCACTCGCCGCGCGCCGCGCGCCGCAAGGTCGCGAGCGCCGCGGCTCTCCCTACCACCGCCAGCAATTCGTTCACCGGCTCCGACACCGTATCGCCCGTCAGGGCCACCCGGATCGGCTGCATGGCGTCGCCCAGCTTGAGAGCGTGGGCGTCGGCCCGGGCCTTGAGGGCGGCGAAGATCGGCTCCGGTGTCCAGTCGGCCTCCCCAATCGGTTCGAGCGCCGCGATGGCGTGCTCGAGACTGGCTCGATAGGCCGGCCCCATCTTCTCGATCAGCGCCTGGCCCTTGGGTTCGAGCGCCGCGCGGGTCGGATCGAGTCGTACGGCGACCCGTTCGGCGAGATTGGACGTGGTCCGGGCCCGGGGCTTGGCGGCGTCGATGATGGCGAGGATCGACCGGTCGCCCGGGTCGACGCCGAGCCGCGACAGGTGGCGTCTGACCTCGGGCTCGAGGACGGTGGCGGCCATCGCGGAGATGTACTGGCCGTTCATCCACTCGAGCTTGGTCGGGTCGAAGACCGCCGGCTTCTTCTGAATCGCCTCGAGCGTGAACAGCGCGATCAGGTCGGCTTCGGCCAGAATTTCGCGGTCCTCGCCCGGCGCCCAGCCGAGCAGCGCCAGGAAATTCCGCATGGCGGCGGGCAGAATGCCTTTGTCCTGATAGTCGCCGACCGCGGTGGCGCCGTGGCGCTTGGACAGCTTCTTCCCATCGGCGCCGAGGATCATCGGCACGTGGGCGAACACCGGGATCGGCGCGCCTAACGCCCGGTAGAGGGCGATCTGCTTCGGCGTGTTCGAGATGTGATCGTCGCCGCGGATGACGTGGGTGATCCGCATCGCGATGTCGTCCGAGACCACGGCGAGATTGTAGATCGGGGTCTTGTCGCTCCGGAGAATCACCAGGTCATCGAGGTCCCGGCCGTGCCAGCGGATCCGGTCGTGGACGGCGTCATCCCAGGCAATCTCTTCGTCGGGCATCTGGAAGCGGATGACGAACGGCAGGTCCGCCGCCATGCGGCGCGCGATCTCGTCGGCCGGCAGGTGGAGACAGCGCCGGTCGTACTTGAAGCCATCGCCACCGTTGGGGCTCAGTTTCCTGGCCGCCTCGAGCTCCGCCTTGGTGCAGAAACAGCGGTACGCCTTGCCCTCGGCCAGCAAGCGCTCGGCGTCGCCGCGATGGCGGGCGCCCTCGGCCCCCTGGAAGACCGGGCCCTCGTCCCAGGCCAGCCCGAGCCAGCGGAGTCCGTCCAGAATGACCTGGGTATGGGCCTCGGTGCTTCGGGCCTGGTCGGTATCCTCGATCCGGAGTACGAACGTGCCGCCGGTCTTCCGGGCGAAGAGCCAATTGAAGAGGGCCGTCCGGGCTCCGCCGACATGGAGGTACCCGGTCGGCGAGGGGGCGAAGCGGACGCGCGGGGTGGGCTGGGACATTGGTCTGGGGACCCCTCGGGGCCGGAAACGAAAAAGGCCCGGATCGTCCAGGCCCCGTCGCCCTGCATGTGCTGACTACGGAGCGGGAGGGATTCGAACCCTCGATAAGGGTTTTCACCCCTATAACGGTTTAGCAAACCGCCGCCTTCAGCCTCTCGGCCACCGCTCCAACGGGGTAGGAAATTGGGTTGGGAGGGCGTGATCCGCAACCCGAGACTTCAGGCTCGTCGCCGGAAGGCCTCGCTCAGGGCATTGCAGGCCAGAACCGTGGCCACAATCAGAATGCCGGGATACAGGGCGAGCCAGGGAGCCGCCCCCAGATTCTGCTGGGCTCCGGTCAACATGTTGCCCCAACTGGCCTGGGGCGGTTCGACGCCGAGGCCGAGGAAGCTCAGAGCCGACTCCGTCAGGACGGCCTGGGCGACCCCGACGGTTGCGGCGGCCGTCAAGGTCGGCACCAGATGCGGCAGCACGTGGCGCAGAAAGAGCCGCGGGCGTGACTCGCCCAGGGCGACCGCCACCGCGACATAGTCGCGTTCCCGGAGCGTCAGTGTTTCGGCCCGGACCAGGCGGCCGATCCCCATCCAGGCGGTGGCGCCGATGGCGACGATCAGCGTTCCAGTGCCGGCTCCGAACAGCGTGACAATCACCAGAAGGACGAAAAACGCGGGCACGGCCAGGGCGGCGTCGAGGAGCCGGCTTGCGGTCGCGGCGAGCCACCGTGGCCGGGACGCGGCCAACGCGCCGGCCAGCGTGCCGACCACGAGGGCCACGAGCCCGGCCGACCAGCCGACGATCAGCGAGACCCGCCCACCCGACATGAGCCGGGCCAGGACGTCGCGTCCGCTTTCGTCGGTGCCGAGGGGATGGGCCCACGACATGGCCGCCGTGGTGTGGGCCAGGTCGACCAGGGTGGGATCGGCGCGGTAGAGCAGCGGCCCCAGGAACGCGAAGAGGGCCAGGGCGGCGATGCCGGCTGCGGCCCGGTGGTACGCATGCCGACCCGGATTCATGCCTGGCTCCGGATCCTGGGATCGGCCCAGCCGTAGGCCAAGTCGAGGAGGAAGTTGGCGGTCACGACGGTGGCGGCCACCACCAGGGCGATCGCCATCACGAGCGGGTAGTCCCTGCCTAACGCCGCCTCGACGCTGAGCCGGCCCATGCCGGGCCAGGCGAACACCGTTTCGGTGACGGCGGCGCCGCCGACCAGCATCGGGATCTGGAGGCCCAGGACGGTCAGCAGGGGCACCAGGGTGTTCCTGAGGACATGGCGCCGGAGGACCGCGCCTCGGGTCAACCCTCTGGCGGCGGCGGGCCGGACGTGGCTCGCGGCGGCGGTGCCGGTGACCGCGGCCCTGAGGAACCGGATCAGTTCGGCCGACAGGGGCAGGGCCAGCACCGCCATCGGCAGGGCCAGGTGGGCGAGCCGGTCGCCCAGATCGTGCTGACCGGGCGTTACCATCCCGCCGGCCGGCAGCAGGTGCCAGCGGGCGGCCACCAGCAGGATCGCCACGATGCCGAACCAGAAGGGCGGGATCGCGAGCGAGGTGAAGTTGATCACGCCGACAGTCCGATCGAGCCGGCCGCCGGGCGCCAGGCCCACGGCCACGCCTAACGGGACGGCAATGACGAGGCTCAGCAGCAGCGATGCCGCCACCAGGGCGAGGGTGTTGGGGAGCCGGGTGAGGACCGTCGAGAGCGTCGGGGTCTGATAGAGGAAGCTCCGGCCCAGGTCGCCCTCGAGGAGCCGGGCATGCCAGCGGAGATACTGGGTGGCGAGGGGCTGGTCGATGCCGAGCCGGGCCTCGATCGCTTGGCGTTCCACGGCGCTCAGTTTGGGGTCGGCGAGTACCGCCGGTCCGCCGGGCGCGGCGTGGATCAACAGAAACGTGGCCGTCGTCACCAGCCAGAGCACCAGCAGACCCTGGAGGACGCGGCGGACGAGAAAGCCGGCCATCCCGCCGCTACCGGGCCCTGAAGTACAGCTTCTCGGCGTGGCGGAGGGCGTCGCGGATGCCCAGGGCGGGCAGGCCCATCAACTGGGCCCGACGGACCTGCACCTCCCTCGGGTAGTACAGCAGCAGCACGGGCGGGTCTTCGGCTTCGACCGCCTGGAAGGCGAGGTAGGCGGCGCGCCGCCGGGCCGGATCGAGCGTGGCGCGACCCACCGCGAGGAGGCTGTCCGCCGTGCGGTTGGAATAGAGCACGTCGTTGTTGGACTGGCCGGTGCCATAATACGAAAACTGGTCAGGGTCGAGCGGGGTGTTCCACCAGATGAGGTACGCCTCGTGCCGGCGCGGGGTGACGTAGTCCCGCACCAGCGAGGCGAATTCCATGGTCTTGATCTGGGCCGTGACGCCGATCCGCTTGAAGTCCTGCTGAACCGCGACGGCCGCCTGTTCGCGGCTGGGATTGCCCTTGTCCACCAGCATCGTGAACTGGAACGGCCGGCCGCCGGCATCCGTGAGCACGGCGCCAGGCCCCCGATGCCAACCGGCCTGGGCGAGGAGCGCCAGCGCGGCGGTCGTGTCGTAGGGGATCGTCGGCAGGCCGTCGGCGTAGTACTCGCGGAGCGCCACGGGGATGGTGCCCTGCGGGTAGTCGGCGTAGCCTCGCATCACCCCGTCGATGATGGCCTGGCGGTTGACCGCGAGCGTGAGTGCGCGGCGCACCAGCGGCGACTTGAACAGGGGCAGGCTCTGATTGAACCCGACGTAGTAGTGCTGCGGTACGGTGACCTGATCGATCCTGAGGTCAGGGTCGTCGGCGAGGCCGCGGAGGTTGGCGGGCTCGAGCGTCACGAGGTCCAGTTCGCCGGCCCGGAGCTGGGCCACCTGCGCGTTTACGTCCGGCACGATCTTGAACACGATTCGTGAGAGCCGGGGTGGAGCGCCATAGTACTTCGGGTTTGCGGTGAGCACGATGTAGCTCCCCGGTACCGACTCCGTTACCTGATAGGGGCCGGTGCCGACCGGATGGGACCGGTTGAAATCGACCTGATCCGCGATCGGCCCAGTGAAGGCGTGGGCCGGAATGATGCCGGCGTTGTGGCCCAGCAGGGTCAGGAAGGGCGCGAAGGGGGACTTGAGCCAGAAATCCACCGTCAGCGGATCGGCGATGGTGACGGAGTCCACCACTGAAAAGTCGGACCACTGCAGGGTGCCGGATTTGGGATCGAGAATCCGGTCGAAGGTGAATTTCACATCAGTCGCCGTGAACGGCTTGCCATCGTGCCAGACGACGCCGGACCGGAGCGTGAACGTGTAGCGCCGGCCATCCGGGGAGATCCGATAGCCGGTGGCCAGGTCAGGCTCGGGAGTGATCGAGTCGCTCGGCCGCATCAGGCCGGGGAAGATCACCTTGTTGATGAGCACCGAGCCGATGTCCGGCGACAGCGGCGCGTTCATCACCGGATCGTTGATGAGCGCAAGCCGCAGCGTGTCGCTGGGCGGGCCGGAGCGACGACACCCGGCGAGCGACAGCAGCGCCGCCGCGAGGAGAATGCGACGGCTCATGCCAGGGCCGAATCGACCGCGGCCGTGGCGTCGCCGAGGACCGCGACGAAGCGGTTCTGGCCCCGGGTGAGATGGGTCCGGATGAAGCCGGTCCGCGACGGTGTGGCCTTCGGGAGTTCGAGGGCCGGGGCCAGGTCGGGGAGTGGCAACACCGTCTCGGCGTGGTCGTGGAAGAAGGCCGGCCGGGTGGTGAAGTTCACCGGGACCAGGTAGCGGGCAAGACGACGGACGGCCGCGTTCAGGCGGCGAACGGCCGGATCTCCGACCGGCGCGGCCGCGAGGGCCGCCCCCCGGGTATTGAGGCGGGTCACCGCCTCGGCGAGCGACGCGATCGCGGCTCGGGCCGGGTCGAACGAGAACGCGGTCCCGGCCGCCTTCTGATATTTGTCCAGCGTGCCGCTGAACTCGGCCAGGGTACGGGCGAAGTCGAATGGAGCCACCGTCCGATTGGCGGCCTCCATGACGGCCGCCAGGTAGATCTTGATGTCGGTGGCGAGGATCGTTCGATCGGCGATCTCCATGACGTCGTCTTCGGTGTGCCAGGCGATGTTGGCGCCGCACCCGCCGACGGCGTAGTAACCCTTCCGGGCCCGGTCCTCCACGGACATGGTGGACAGGAGCATGAAATAGCTCGAGATCCCAATGTTGTTGAAGGAGTAGTCGCCGGCCTGGAAGGGCCGCTCGCCGCGGGCCTCCTTGCCGGCGATCTCGCGAATCACATCCTTGCAGAAGTCTTCGGTCTCGGACATCCAGGAGATGTCGTAGTACTCGGTGGCCCAGCGGCAGCCCGGTGAGTCACAGTTCACCTGGGCGATGCAGTTCCGATAGAGGTCCTGTCCGTAGTGGTCCGCGAACCAGGTGCTGCCGGCATAGCGGCCGGTCGAGTGGCCCGGCCACCAGGCGATCCAGACGGAGCGTTTGAGGGAGGCCCGGTTCTGCCAGAGGACCCGGGCGATTTCGAGCATGGTGCCATCGCCGACCGCGTTGTCGCCGACGCCCACGTCCCACGAGTCGTAGTGCCCATGCAGCAGGACAAACGGCTCGGCCTCGTCGGTGCCCGGGATCTTCACGACGGGGATGGGCGAGACGTACCAGCCGTCCTCGAGGTCCGCGACGATGGTACCGACTTCGTGTCGGCCCGCCGCCTTGATGATCTCCTGGCCGTCCGGATGGTTGACCGCCACGACCGGGATCGCCGGCTTCCTCGGCAAGTCGTACAGGTCGGGGGTGCCCCAGACGGTGGTGCAGATTCCCCAGTGGGGATTCTGACCCGGGTTCACGGCGATGATGCCCACGGCACCCAACGCCTCGTAGTGGGCAACCTTGCCCGGCATGCCGAAGCCCTCGGTGACCACGATCCGGCCCCGGGCCATCGAATCCAGATTGGACGCCGGCGGACGCTGGAAGAACTCCTCGAGGCTGGGGTCCTGCGTGTTCGGGATGTAGAGCAGGGGCGCGGTCCGGCCTGGGGTGGCCATGCTCATGGCCATCGGCTTGGCCCGGAAAGTCCGGTTCCCCGACTCGATCCGAGCTACCCCGGGCAGACTCAGGTATAACTCCGGCCGATGGACGGTGACCGGCACCCCGAGCTTCTCCAGTCGGCCGATGATCTCGCCCGCGGCGGTTTCGACGTCACGGGGGTGCTCCCGCCTCAGGGTGGAGAACCGTTGAATGAGGGACCAGGCGTGGTCGGTGGACACAGCGCCAAGAGCGGCACGGACCTCGGGTCGGAGCACGGGAACCTCGGGGCGATCAAGTCGGGTCGAGCGGACAATGCGGGCGGAATAATCTACGCCCGGAACGATCGGAGTTCCAGTTGCGAGCGTGGATATCAACAGTGTTGGATAGTTGTTGGTAGTTAGTGGTGAGTCGTAGGTAGATGTAATGCCACATAAGATATTGAAACACAAGCCTATACGACATTTGTGGTCAGCGTGTGGATAAGTTGAGTGTATCATTATTGTGCTTGTGGGTACTGGTGTGGATTCCTATCTTCCAAGGTATGAGAACTCGGCTGGTGGCGGGGTGGGTGGTTGTAGGGGTGGCGGGGATGCTGTTCGCGGGGTGCCAACGAGCGGAAACCGGTGGGTTGGATCCCGACCCGGCGACGCCCGGGCCGCCCCCACCGCCAGCCACCGGACCGATGGGGTTGAACGCGGCCCTGGCGCCCCGCCGGCTCTTTCCGGCCGACAATCCATGGAACCAACCCGTCGACACCGCCCAGGTTGATCCCAACTCGGATGCGATTGTGGCGGCCATTGGGTCAGCCAAGGCGCTTCATCCGGACTTCGGTGCCAGTTACAACGGCGGGCCGTTCGGGATTCCGTATGTCGTGGTCGGTGCTATGCAGGCCAAGGCCGCCGTGAGCTTCGACTATGCGGACGAGAGCGACCCAGGCCCGTATCCGATTCCAGTCGGGGCTCCGATCGAGGGAGGTGCCGGGTCATCGGGTGACCGGCACGTGTTGATCATCGATCGCGACGCCTGGAAACTCTATGAACTCTACGCCGCCTACCCGCAGCCGGACGGGACCTGGCACGCCGGATCCGGTGCGGTCTTCGACCTCAATTCCAATGTGCCCCGGCCTGCCGGCTGGACGTCGGCGGACGCGGCGGGGCTGCCGATTCTCCCTGGCCTGGTGCGTTACGACGAAGTGGCGGCCGGCGTCATTCCCCACGCGCTCCGGTTCACCGTAGCGCGGACTCGCCGGGCCTACCTGCCACCGGCCCGCCACTGGGCGAGCAGCGACGTCTCCGCGCTGCGGCCGCCGATGGGAATGCGGGTTCGCCTCAAGGCCGGCTACGACATCTCCGCTTTTCCGGCCTCGGCGAAGGTGGTCCTCACGGCCCTCAAGAAATACGGCATGATGGTGGCTGATAACGGGAGTGACTGGTTCGTGAGCGGGGTGGCGGACGGCCGATGGATTGACGGGGAGATCAATAGCCTGAAGCAAGTGCGGGGGTCGGACTTCGAGGTGGTCCGGATGGCGGGGGTCGTCGTTCCCTAGGCGCGACCGCCGCGCCGGCGCCACAATCTGTGGGCCGGCCGCTCCGTCGGGCCGGCCCGACTACCGGTCGGCTACTCCGCTCGACCAGCTCTCCCAAGTCAGGCGGCACCGGGTTACGAAGTACTCGGGGGGGTGACCTTCACGATCGAGAAGATGGTGCAACATCTCGTGGCGGATCACCATTTCGTGGCCGACGTACTTGCCGGCGATGATGATCCGCGCCACGTTGCCGACCTTCTCCCACATGCCGACCTTGGGGCCGGCACTGGTCTGAAACGTCTCGGCGTCCGGCACCACAAACCACTGTATCTGCTTGAATTGTCCCGCCAGTCCGCTACAGGCTTCGGTCCGTTCGAACCACGCCGTATAGGATGGCTGGGCCCCCAGCGGGACCGCCCCGGCCGGCAACTCCGGCTCGGATGGCGAGAAGGCCGAGCACCCCCCGAAGGCCACGACCGCAAACGAGAGTTGGCGGAGCCGCTTGGCGAGGGTTGAACGGTTGTGGCGCGGATGCGACAAATTCTGCACTGGTCTACCGTCGAAGAATTCGACTGTCGAAGAAGCGAACTATGTGCCATTTTCCGGTCTGGAAGTGGTTCTGTCAACCCCGCTTAGAGGATGTCGCCATGCCGTCACGCCGGGATTTCCTGGGTTCGATCGCCGCGTCGGGAGCCGTTTTCGGGTCAGGAACGGGGTGGTCGCCGGAGCTGCCGATGGTGGCGGAGGGCCAGCAGCCCGGGCCGGTGCCAGCCCCGATCGCCGCTCTCAAGTCGATGAAAGACCAGATGGTGCCGATTGCCGGGGCGGAGCGGCTGGCCCGGATCGAAAAGGCCCGCCGGCTGATGGCGGCGCAGCGACTCGACGCGATCATCCTGACCGGGGGTACGTCGCTCCGTTACTTCACCAACATCGAGTGGGGTTTGAGCGAGCGGCTTCTGGCGGTCGTGATTCCGGCCAAGGGCGGCGCCTTCCTGGTGTCGCCGGCTTTTGAGCGGGACCGCGCCATGGAACAGGTGGCGGCGAGTCCTCTCGGCCACGACGCCGAAGTGATGACGTGGGATGAGCATGAGAGCCCGTTCGATCTGGTCGGGGCCGGATTGAAAGCTCGCGGCGCCACGGGCACGATCGGATTCGAGGAGACGGTGCGGTACGTCTTCAGCCACAACATTGCGAACGCCTTGCCGAGTGCCCGATTCACCAGCGCCACCGGGGTGACGGCCGGGTGCCGGATGGTGAAGAGCCCGGCGGAGCTGGCCCTGATGCGGCTCGCGGCGCAGGTGACGCTCAAGGCCTACGAGGCGGCCTACCGGTCGATGAAGGCCGGGATGACCCAGAATGATTTTGGCGGCCTGGTGCGGACGGCGCACGACCGGCTGGGCTTCAGCGGCGGGGCTGGTGTGCAGGTCGGGAAGTATTCAGCGCTTCCGCACGGGTCGATCACACCGCAAGTGATCAGCGAGGGATCGATTTTGCTGATCGATGGCGGCTGTACGGTGGGCGGCTATGCCTCTGACATCAGCCGGACGTTTGTGTTAGGCAGGGCGACGGGGCGGATGAAACAGGTGTTCGAGATCGAGCATCGGGCCCAAACGGCGGCGCTCAAGGCGGCGGGGCCCGGCGTGGCGGCGGGCACCGTCGATGCGGCCGCGCGGAAGGTGATCGAGGACGGCGGGTTTGGCCCGGGCTACCAGTACTTCGGCCACCGGGTGGGGCACGGGATGGGCATGGACGGCCACGAGTGGCCGTACCTGGTCAAGGACAATCCGCTGCCGCTCGAGCCGGGGATGACGTTCAGTGACGAACCCGGCATCTACATTCCGGGAGAATTCGGGATCCGCCTCGAGGACGATATGATCATCACGGAGAACGGGGCGGAGCTGATGACGCCCCAGAGTCCGTCGCTCGAGGCGCCGTTCGCCTAGGCGGCCTTGACGAGACCGGCCGCCCAGCTCGAGGCGGTGAGGTACGCCTCCTGGACCTGGCCGGGCGCGGTTCCGAGTTGCCCGGCGAGCGCTTCCATCTGATTCCAGTCACCGCGATCCTGGGCGATGGCGAGATCGAGGACCGGCCCGAACGGCGGCTCATGGCGAAGGAGCCCGGCCGCGAGAGCGGGTGACACGGACATCGAGTCGACGACGCGGTCGAGCGGCTCGTCCATTACGGCGTCCATCACCGACAGCAGTCCACCGAAGAACAATTCCAGGTCGGACCGGGCCAGGCCGGCGGGGCCGGCCAGCAATTCCGCGAGCCGGGCCCGCAGGAGTGCCGTGGTCACCAGTTCGATCGGCTTGCCGTCGGCCAAACCCACGGTGGCCACGGCCGAGACCCATTTCCGGAGTTGCCGCACGCCGAGCAGGCGAAGGGCGTGATTGATGGTTTCGACCTGATGGCGCCAGCCGAAGCCAGCGGAGTTGAGATAGCGGAGCAGGCGGATCGAAAACGCGACTTCCTGCCGGATGATGCCCTCGACCCGCTCGAACTCGACGTCGTCCTGCGCTACTTCGCGTAGCAGCTGCAGGTAGTTGGTGCGGCCGGGCACGGGAGCGCGGCGCCGCAGCATTTCGGGGCGACAGAAGAAGTAACCCTGGAACATGTCGAAACCGAGTTGCTGGGCCTGGACCCGCTCGTCCTGGGTCTCGACTTTCTCGGCGAGCAGTTTGCAGTCGTAGCTCTTGAGGCGGTTGATGGCTTCGACCGACCGGCTCTCCGGAATCCGGAAATCGACCTTCACGATGTCGGCGAGTTCGAGCAGCGGATCGAACTCGGGGCGATAGACGAAATCATCGAGGGCCAGCTGGTAGCCGTAGCTCTTGAGCCGGTGACAAGCGGCCATCACCTGCTCGTCCGGTTCAACCGTCTCGAGCAGTTCGATGACCGATCGGTCCGGGGGAAGCAGGGTGTACAACTCGTTCAGGAGGACGCGCTTCGAGAGATTGACGAAGGCGAGGCGCCCTTGGGTGAGTTCGTCGAAGCCGAAGCTCATGACGCTTCGCTCAAGGCCCTGGGTGGCCGCGAGGTCGATGTCGTGGGCAGCGAAGAAGTTCTCGGGGCCGGAGCGAAACAGCAGCTCGTAGCCGTGGACGGCATTGGCTCGATTGAAGATGGGCTGCCGGGCGATGAAGACGTCGGTTAGGGCCATGTGGCCGGTTATCGGCAGGCCCTGGCCGAAACTGAGTCCTCAGGTCAGGGCCACCTCATCCTGGCCGAGGGGGCGGCGGTCCCGGCTGTCGAGCACCCGGTGGGCGGTGCCCGGCCGGCGATCGGCCGGCGATGTGGTGGCCGCGGGCAGCGGGGAGAACGCTGCCCTGGCCGCGTCCCACGCCGCGCGGTTGAGATAGAGGGTAACGGTGGTGCCGTCCGGCTCGGACCAGACCTCGGCCGGATCGGCGGCGAATGGGGTGGCCGGTGACGCTAGATAGCGGGACAGCGCGGCGAGGAAGGCACCCGCCTGGTCGGCCGGGAGTCCGAGTGCGTGGTCGATCGGGCCTTCGAAGTAGGCCGCCTCCGCGCCCGCGAAGCCGGTGAGCCAGGCCTCGAGGTCGGCGCCGACTTCGGCGACGTCGCCGGCGAGGCCGGCACGGGCCAACAGGTAGCCGTTGTCGAACTGGGCGAGGCGGACCTCGAGCTCGGGGGCCAGCGTCAGACCGCGGCGGAGCTGAGCCAGCACGGTGAAGGTATCGGTCAAGGAACGGCGGCCATCGCGGAGTTCGCGCGCGGCCCGGTCGACCAGCGCGGCCGTGAGGCCCTCGGGCCCCGGTGCCTCGACGAGGGCGAGGGCGTGGCGGAGCGCGGACAGGTCGCCCGCCGGTGTCATGGCAACCTCAATCAGCTCGGCCCGATGGAAGGCCGCCTCGCGGCGATAGCGGGGCGAGATCATGGGCGCTGCAGCTGCCGGGTGTGATGATCGTTATGCACGGTGCCGAACCGGACGATCTGGGGCAGGCTGAGCCGGCCGAAGATGTGGTGGGTGACGGCGGCGCGCGGCGTATCTTTCCGTTCGTTCAGACTTCGCTGCATGGCCGTGGCGGCCGCGAGGGTCGCGGCCAGCAACGGTTCCCGTTCGAACGGGCCGGGGCCGGGCCGCGCCTCGCGCGGGGCGGGGGCCCGGGCGGGAATCGTCCCGTGGGCGAGAATCCCGGGGAGGATCCTGACCCTGAGCACCGCGCGCTGCCACCACGTGGTCCGGATCGCGAGCCCCGGACCGCCGGCCAGCTCCCGGCCAAGGACTTCGTACACCAGCCTAACGTGCTCGACCTGCTGGGCCGGCGACCACTTGCCCGGCGCGAGCGGGATGTCCCACCCGGCCACCGGGATGGCCCGCACCGCTCCGAGGAAGCGATCGAGGGAGCTCTGGTGTGCCGCCATGGCGGCGGTCCAATCCTCCTGGGGCATCGTCGGCTCCGCTCGATTCAGTGGGGGAGAAACTCGGCCGGCACGCGGTTGCCGGCGCGTTCGTCGTCGAACACCCAGCCGAGAATCCACCAGCGGTGGCCGTCCCAGTAGGTCTGAATGCTGTTGACCCCGCGACTGAATGGCTTGCCGCCCGGCGTCAGGGCGCTCTCGTAGGTGCTCCAGATGTGGGCGAGCGCGCCGATCCGCTGCACGACCCGGTGGATCTCG
>JANXXJ010000089.1 GCA_025350665.1 Gemmatimonadota bacterium
ATCATTCTGCGATAGCGCGAAGATGGCCTTCTCCTGGACGGCCTCATCGGCCGAAGCCCGGAGAATCGAATCGAGGGCCCCGGCCGCGCGTTCGCCGCCGGCCTGACCGAGCCAGAAGACGGCTTGCTCACGAACCTCGCCGTCGGGATCCGTGCGCACCGCCGACAGCAGCATCGATTCCGCGTCGGTGCCCGGATGCTGCGAGATCAGAAACACCGCCTTCCGGCGGAGGCAGGTTGATCCGGCGTCGCGGCGCGCCATCACCTTCTTGAGGATCGGGAGGGCGCGATCCTCGTCCATTTGCAACAGGGCGTTCAGGGCCGCCATCTTCTCGTCGTCATCATCGTTGCCGTCGCTGCATGCTCCGTGGCGGCCCCACTGACCGGATCGACCGATCGCCGCGGCGATGCCTTGCCCGGTGGCGATTCCGCGGGCGATGACCCCTCGGCTGCCTTCGCTCGCGGCGACCGCCACGGACTCAACCTCGGCGGCCGCCTGAGCGTCGCCCCGCTGCGCCAGGCGGGCATTGATCCGGGCCAGCAGGTCGCCGGCGTCATCCCGGGTCCGGGCCTTGGGGTAGGTGTCACGCTGTCGACTCAGCGCGGACCGTGCCGCCGCGAGATCGTCTCTCGATCCGGTCCGATAACGGGCCAGGGCCTCCCAGTAGTACGCGTCCGGCGTGTAGGTGGACTTGGGGAATCGGGCGTAAATCTGCTGAAACATGTAGGCGGCCTGACTGTAGCTCGCCCGATTGAGCGCGCCACGGGCGGCCCGGTAGAGCGAGTCCGCTGGATCCTGCTGATCCCAGCTGCCGGGCGGTGCGGACCGCGCCGCGTCGACCCGGGCCCCGGTGGCCTGGCCGGGCGCAGCCAACTGCTCGAGCCGGGCCGGGCCGGCTACCGCGCGGTGGCTCAGCTCGGCCTGGCGGACTGGGCGTCCCACCGCCACCTGGTCGGCTCGGGCGGCGTCGGGCGGTAGGGCGGCGGCAGTCGCGAGCATGAAGACGGCAAGAGTCGTTCGCATCAGTGTGGTCTCCTTGAGATCTATGGATTACGCCGTGGGGCCGCTCGGAACTGCATTCCGAAGCCTCGGGCGGATCGCTCGTTCGGCCATGTTATCGTCGATCAGCGCGCGTTCGACACCCGGGCCGTTCGGGGCGAGCTGCGCCACCTGCGCCAGCAGTACTTCCAGATCTTCGAGCAGCCGCCGGATCTTGGCGTCCTTGAGTCGCGGCGACTCGAGCAATTGGCGGGTTTCCGACAGGAGGCCCTTGGTGCTGGCCGTAAATTCCTCGGTGACGTGGCCGGTCTGGTAGTCGGTGAGCAGATAATCCACTCGTCGCAGGTGATCGAGGGCGTAATAGCGGATCATCGATTCGCCCCGTATCACCTGCGCCGGGGTCTCCCGTCGGGCGACCACGGCGGCGGGCACCTGGCCACCCCTGGTTCGGAATTCCGGCATGACCCACCGTCCGATGGCGATGCCCATGACCAGCACGGCGGCGAGGGCCAGGCCGGTGCGAATCCAGCTCCGCCGGCGGGAGGCGAGATCGACGACATCACCTCCGCCGGCCCGGCGTCGCCGTGCCGCTTCGATCCCGGCCCAGATCTCGTCGCGAGGTGTCGCGGGCGGGCGATGATATTCGCTCGTGATCTCGCGCATCCGTTCATCCAGTTTTTCGTCCTGGTCGTCCGTCATTGGGTCACCCATTCTCCAGCGAACACCGCCAGCAATTTCCGCAACTTGGCGCGCGCCCGGCTCAATTGGGCCTTCGAGGTTCCCGCCTGGATGCCGAGGGAGGAGGCGATTTCCTCATGGGTATAGCCCTCGACATCATGCATCAGAAACACCGTTCGATATCCCTCGGGCAGGCCGTCAACGGCCCGGTTCAACTCCGCCTTGAGGTCGGGCTCGGCCGGTTTGGCTCCGCCGGCCGGCCGGTTCACCGCCTCGTCGAGCTCGACCTCGCGGGACTCGTTCCGGCGATTCTTTCTGAGGCCGTTGTAGATCACCGAGTAGGCAACGCTAGTGATCCAGGTGGACAAGGCGGCGTCGCCTCGAAACGTCTCGAGCCGGTTGAAGACCCGGATAAACGTCTCCTGGGTGCAGTCAGCGGCCATGGCCGCCTCCCCGGTGAGCCGGTATGCCAGCCGGAAAACCCGGTCCACGTTCTGGTCGTACAGCTCGCGTTCGGCGCGGGGATCACCCCGCAGGACGCGGCTCACCAAGTCGGTGACTGTCACCGGGCTCCGAATTGTTCGGGGTGGCGCCTGTTACACCGGATATGACAGGGAATCGGTCTCAAGGGTTGCACGTTCGTATGACCTGAGCAAGTCCCTCGACGGGCGGAAATCAGCATTGGCCTGAGTGCAGAATCCGGCCAAGCATGGTTCGATATCACTCCAATTGACTTGCAACTTGTTATTTCACAGACTAATAGCCAATGACAATACTGATCGATTCAGTTATTATTGCTACCATGTCGCGTCGACGGGACCCTTCGAAACTCGATCAGATCGCCTTGGCGGCGACCTGGGCCTTCGCGACGGCCGGGTTCGACCGGGCTCGGATCAGTCGTATTGCCGACCGGGCCGGCGTGGGTCCAGGAACGTTGTACCTCTACGTGGAGGACAAGGAAGCTCTGTTCGAGCTTTCCCTTCTGAGGAGCCTGGAGAGTCCGCTGGTCGCCAATCCGGCTTTGCCGTATCGAAAATCGCCGCCCGGGGCCCGGTTGCGATTGATCGACGACTGCCTCCACGAGGTGGCCCATTTCCCCCAGCTATGGGTCGCGAATCAGCGCCGTAGTGTGACAGATGCGGTAGAGGAGTATGATGGAATACTACTGGAAATGGTTCGATGGCTCAAGCGCTATCGCGGCGCCGTTGCTTTGGCGGAACGGAATCGTGCGGATCGGCCGGAGTTGGGCCAAAGCTTCGATCGGGTGGTCTGGGTGGATCTGCATCAGCGGCTGACGACCTACATTGCCACGCGAATCCGGACCGGCCACCTACAGCCGGCCGGCCCGCCAGCGGCCCTCGCACGCTTCACAATCGACGCTTTGATTGCCGCGACGGTATCCGGGCCGGTGGCCGCCACCCAAGCGGAGACAACCGTCTCGGCGGTCGGGGACGATGTTCTGGTGCGGTGGGTTGGCGCGGCCCTCCGAGGCTCAGGGAACGGCTTGCCATTCCCGGCCCATGCGGGCCAGAATCCCGCCTAGAAGCTCCATGCCGTCCCATAGGTTTTGAAGCCGCAGGTTTTCGTTCTCTCCGTGCTGGTTGTTGTCATGGTTGACAATCGGCAGGATCGCGAATGGCATGTTCAACACGGTAACGAATTCGGCCAGCGGGAGACTTCCACCCAACGTGGGCAGCCGGATGATCCGCCGGCCCAGCACTTGATCTGCCGCACGGAGCAGGGCGGCCGCTCCCGGCGAGTCGAGGCGGGTCCGGGCCGCCGCATAGCCACCGGACCACACCACTTTGATCAGCTTCGAGCGGGCCCGCCGGGTGATTGAATCCGGATCAGTGCGCACGATGGCGTAGCCCAGCCGCCGGATATGGGCTTCGACCAACTCCTGAATCCTGGCCGGAGTCTGTTTGGGAACCAGGCGGAAGTCGAGATAGGCCTCCGATTCCGCCACGATTACGTTGGCCCCGCCCCCGTGGGCTCGACCGCCGGAGAGGCCGCTTACGTTCAGAGCCGGAAGGGCCAGTTGTTCGCCGAGCAGGGCGGGCTCGTTTTCCGTACGTCCCAGTCCCAGCTCCGCCTTGAGTTGTTCCTCGACGGCGGGGATCGCCCTGATCGCCGCCCGTTCCGCCGACGTCACCGGAACAACGTCGGCATAGTAGCCGGGAATCGTGATCCGGCCGTCGATGTCACGCATCGACGCCAGGAGGTGGACCATCATCGCGTTGGGGTTGGGGGCCCAGTTACCGTAATGGCCGCTGTGGAGCGGCCGGGTAGGTCCATATATCGTCAGGTTGGCGCCGATTACGCCGCGCACGCCGAACACCGCCTGGGCCGCCCGGCTCTGGTGTACCGGGCCATCGCAGAAAATCCAGAAATCGGCGTCGAGCAGGCCGCGGTAGCGGGTCAGCAACTTACCGAGACCGGCGGAGCCGGCTTCCTCCTCACCTTCAAAGAAGAATTTGAGGTTCACGGACAGCGGGATTCCGCTCGCCCTGAGCGCGTCGATCGCCCACAGCATGGCGACGATCGGCGACTTGTCGTCGCTGGCTGATCGGGCAAAGAGGCGGGCCTCGGGGTCAAACCGCCCGCCCGGTGGGTCGAGCGGGAGTGCCTGGACGCCGGGCCCCATGGGACCGGACCGGAGGACCGGCTTGAACGGGTCACTCGCCCATTTCGGCAAATCGATCGGTTGGCCGTCGTAGTGGGCGTAGAGCACAATCGTACGAGCGGCCCCTGGCGTCTTGAGCTCTCCGAAGACAGCCGGTGGCACGCCGTCGACCTCAAGCAATTTCGCGGCGATGCCCCGTCGTGTCATCATCGCGGCCAGGGCGGTGGCATTCCGCCGGATGTCCGCCAGGTCAGACGCGACGTTCGGCAGCGCGAGAAAGTCCACCAATTCCCTGACGATCGCCCGTTCGTTTCGTTCCCGGAAATGCCGAATCTGGTCACGGAGGGGGGTCTGCGCGACGGCGCTCGAGGGGGGAAGCGCTGTGAGTGCGAGCAGCGCCATCAGACGACGGATCATGACGTTCATGCCTTCCGATGCATCGCAGAAACCAGTTCCTTCACGAACTTGGCTGCGACCATACCGGATCGGGGCGACCGATCGTTGGCCGGGTTCAATTCCACCACGTCGGCGCCGACGATCCGGGCATCGAGGTGCTGGATCGTGGCCACGACGTCCCGGACGGACAGGCCGCCGGGTTCGGGGTGCGAAATGCCAGGCGCGAACGCGGGGTCGAGGACGTCTACGTCGAGCGAGATGTACACCGGCTGATCGAAGCGAAGGCGAGGCGGGCCCTCCCAGCGCCGCATCTCGATGACCTCGACTCCGTATCTCGCGACCTGGTCCCGCTGGTGGCGGTTCAGTGTCCGGATCCCGACCTGCACCAGTCGATCAGTCAGCTGGTCCTCCATGATCCTGGCAAAGGGGCAGGCGTGGGACAGTCGATCGCCTTCGTACTCGTGATGCAAGTCGCCGTGAGCATCGAAGTGGAGGATGGCGAGCCGAGGATAGCGTTCCCGCATGGCGCGGAGGACCGGGTAGGTGATTGAGTGATCGCCGCCGAGCACCAACGGCCGCCGACCCTGGTCGAGCAGGCGTCGGACGCCCAGGGTGATGGGCTCAAGGACCTCCGCCGCGCTCGCGTCAGGGCCAATGGCGAGATCGCCGGCGTCGTCCATGACGTCGGGCGAGGTGGTGTCGAGCCCGTCCTCAGTCCAGTGATTGCTCGAGGCCCGGGCCAGAGACGCCCTGATGACGCCGGGCGCCGCTGCCGCTCCCCGTTCGAACGAGGACGCCGCGTCGAATGGAACGCCGAGAAGCGTGGGGACGCCGTCTGACATGGTTGCGTGCCTATCTGATCCCTGGGGTTCCCAAAGATATTCCGGCGAGGCCGCCGGGGCTTGACCTTCCGGATTCCGCAACCGGGGCTACAATCCCGTTGGTATCGTCACCTCTTGAGGAACCCCATGCCCGTCGGGATCACTCGGTTCGATCAGCGAGCCTTGCTCGCGCTGGCGGTCGGCGTTGGGATCGCCGCCGGCTGTAGCTCGACCCGGCAAGTTGACGATGCAATGCTCCGGGCCGCCGATGGCGACTCGGCCAACTGGCTCAGCCACGGCCGGACCTACGCCGAACAGCGCTTCAGTCCCCTCCGCCAGATCGACGAGGCGAGCGTCACCCGGCTCGGGCTCGCCTGGTGGCTCGATATGGGCACCCTGCACGGTCTCGAGGCGACGTCGCTGGTCAAGGACGGCATCCTCTACACCAGCAGCGCCTGGAGCGTGGTCTACGCCATCGATGCCCGCGAGGGCCGGGTGCTCTGGCGTTTCGATCCGCAGGTACCGAAGGATCACGGCAAGTTCGCCTGCTGCGACGTGGTGAATCGAGGCGTCGCCCTTTATCACGGCCGGGTCTATGTCGCGACGATCGACGGCCGTCTGATCGCGATCGATCAACAGACCGGCCAGCCGGTCTGGGATGTTCAGACCACGCCAAGGGGCGAACCGTACGCTATCACGGGGGCGCCCCGGATCGCCGCGGGCAGGGTCATCATCGGGAACGCGGGCTCCGAGTATACCGTTCGTGGTTTCGTGTCGGCGTACGATGCCGAGACCGGCTCGCTCGCGTGGCGAACCTACATGGTTCCCGGTGATCCGTCGCGGCCGTTCGAATCCGTAGCGATGAAGCGGGCCGCGGCGACCTGGTCGGGTGAGTGGTGGAAGGGTGGCGGCGGGGGGAGTCCGTGGGATCCGATCGTCTACGATCCGGCGCTCGATCTCGTGTTCGTCGGGACCGGGAACGCCTCGCCATGGTATCCGGAGCTCCGTGGTACCACCGGGGGCGACAATCTCTACACGGCGTCGATCGTGGCGCTTCGGGCCAGCACGGGCGAGCAGGTCTGGCACTACCAGGCCACGCCGGGCGACAGCTGGGACTACGACGCGACTCAGCCGATTCTCCTGGCCGACCTGACGATCGAAGGACGGCTGCGACGCGTGCTGATGCAGGCCAACAAGAACGCCTTCTTCTACGTGATCGACCGTCAGGACGGCACCCTGATCTCGGCCCGGCCATTCGCGGCGATGAACTGGGCGACGGGTATCGATTCGGCGGGACGGCCGATCGTCTCGCCCGCCGCCCGCCCGACCAAGGCCGGCACGCTGGTGGTTCCCTCCGACCTCGGCGCCCACAACTGGCATCCGATCTCGTTCAGTCCGGTGACCGGGCTTGTCTACCTGGCCGCGACCGACGCACCGGCGCTGCACACGGTCGACACGGACTTCAAGCCGGATCCCAACGATCAGACCGTGGGATTCGATGCTCGCTATCAGGGGCCGCTGGTGGACAAACTGGCAGCGGCCAGGCCGACGGGCCGGTTGCTGGCGTGGGATCCGGTGGCCGGGACGGTGCGATGGAAGGCCGAGCATCCGGTGGCGCGGAGCGGCGGCACGCTGGCCACGGCCGGGAACCTGGTCTTCCAGGGGCGGGGCGACGGCAAATTCGTCGCGTACCGGGCGACCGACGGCCAGGTACTTTGGGAGTTCGATGCCGGGGTCGGGATCGCGGCGGCGCCGATGACCTACATGGTGGACGGGAAACAGTACGTGGCCGTGCTGGCCGCTCCCCCGCTTCTGTTTACCGATCCCAACGTCAAGACCGGTCCGAATACCAAGACGGGGCCGGGCCGTCTGCTGGTGTTCGGGCTGGGCGGGACCGATACGCTGCCCACGGCCGTGCGGCACGACACGCCGATTCCGCCGCCCGCGGTGACGATCGTCGCCTCGCCGAAGGAAATCATCGAGGGTGGGGCGCTGTTCAGCCTGTTCTGCGACCGGTGTCACAGTCCCGATCTGAATCTGGTGAAGAGCGGGGCGATTCCCGATCTTCGGCGGTCAACGGCTGCGACCCACGCGGCGTTCGAGCAGATCGTGCGGGGCGGCGTGCGGCGGGCGCTGGGGATGCCTTCGTTCGCAAGCGACCTCACCAGCGACCAGGTCCGGGTGATCGAGGCCTACGTGGTGGACCGGGCCCGGATGGCCGGCGGCGTCGAGTCCCCGGCGCCGCCGCGAGCCCACTAGGGCTTGGGAATCCAGGCCGCCCGTTTCCAGGCCGGTGTTTCAAACAAGGCCATGGTCACCGCGGGATTGATCTTCCAGTCGCGATAGATCTCGTGGAAAAACAGCTTGCCGTCCCGGAGGAAGAGCACCTCCGTGCCAATCCATCCCTGGCCGAGTTTGACGACCTTGTCGAAGCTGATATCAGACGTCGAGCCGCTCTGGCCCGGTTCGATCACCCGCAACAGGATCAGCCGGTTCTTCTCGACCCAGAGCTCCGAGCCCGGGGCGCCGATGACCCACATCGCGGCACCTTTCCAGGTGTCTTCGCGGAGCCGGCCCGCGTCGAATTTTTCTGCCTTGACGAGTTCGATGGTCCGCTCGGGGGCCTGGTTGTAGACATCGAACGCGAGGATCTCGAGGATGTTGTGCCCGGCAGCGGCGCGGGCCAGCTTCCGTTTGTCGAACCCGAACGTCGAATCGCCGCGGTAGAGAAAGGCCTTGCCGCTGTCGATGGGCGCGACGTCGATTCTGAGACCGCCCGGAATGACCGCGGCTTCCCACCATTCCTCCTCCGGCCGGCCGTCGGCGAACACGGCTCGCTGGACGAACGAGAGCGTCCGGTACCACTTGCCGGCGTACCGCGCGTGCATGGCGCGGATCACATCTTCGCCGGTTTTGGGAGGCTGGCCGGACACCGGCCGGGCCAGTGTGGCGAGCAGGAGCAGCGAAACGGTCAGCATGGGATCTCCGTAGGTCGGCAGTGCGTCAAGAATGTAGCCTGAGTAGTTTGAAAGTGGGTTGATCGGGATCGAACCAGGGAGCCGACGATGGCGAAAATATCAGAGAAGAGTCGCGCGGTAACGCTGGTGCTGGGACTCGTCCTCGGCATGTTTGGAGGACACCGCTTCTACGTTGGCAAGATCGGCACCGGCTTGCTGATGCTCTGCACCGCCGGCGGGTTGGGGATCTGGTATCTCATTGACAACATCATGATTGCCAGCGGTGCGTTTCGAGACGCCCAGGGGCTCCTGATCACGCGATGGGATCCGGAGCAAGGCGAGCTGGCGGGCATGCCCCAGGAGTTGATGGACGAACTGTACGCCCTGCGGACCGAAGTGAACGAGCTGCACGAGCGGGTCGACTTTGCGGAGCGGCTGCTGTCCGACCGGTCCGGTGCCGGCGAGGAGACGAAGGCGTCGCTCAAACCGGGCCGGGAACCCTAGCTGCCGCTAAGCACCTCCACGACCTGACCCACCCGGATGATTCCCGTACCGCGGTGGACGACGTTCATGCCGAACATCACGCCACCACTCCGCTTCCGGAATGTGGCCATCGTCCGGAGCGGTTCCTGCCCGTGGATTCCGGTGGCCTGATCGGTGGTCGTGACGGTACACCTGGCACAGGGCTTTACAGCATCGAAGATCAGGCCACCGATACCGAACCGCCGCCACCGGTCTTCCTCGAACGCCTCCGACCCGCGCACCACGATGTTGGGCCGGAATCGATTCATCGGCAGCGGCTCCACGAGCCGCCGATTGAGCTCCGTGAGTGATGCCTCGCCCACGAGGAGCAGCGGATAGCCGTCGGCGAACGAGACGGCGGAGCCGGCAGGATCGTAGTCCGGATCGGTACGACGAGTCACATCGTCGGGATAGTACACGAGCCTCACCGGCGCGCCGAGAAAATCGGACAGCCAGGCCGCGGCCTGATCGCCCTGATCAGCCGAGTCGACCCAGTCGTTCCAGATCCGGGCCAGCCGGCGCGGGGCCTGGGGATCGGTCGGTACGGTGAGAGACCCCTGCCCGGGCGCGTCGAGGGTGAGTTGTCCATTCCCGGGTGTGGCTCCAATCAGGCAAAGCCGGCCGATTTCCCGCTGGGTGACCAGATGGCCCGCGCCGTCGACCACCATCCAGCGTCGGTCGGCGTCGGGGCCAAGTCGGCCGAGGACGAGTTCAGGGCGGACGATGCCGCGCCCGCCCTTGAGCGGGTAGACATGCAGATCGGTGATGGTGATCATGGGGCGGGTGACGGGGAGCGATGTTCCATGAAGCGTTCCGGTGCCGCAAGCGGCGCAAACCCGACGCTGGCGTAAATTGCATGGGCGTCGCGGGTGGCGAGCAGGAACCGCCGGATCCCCTGCAATTCGGGATGGGCCAGGATGCCGAGCACCAGCCATCGGGCGAGCCCACGGCGCCGGTGAGGGTCCAGGACGAACACGTCCGAGAGGTAACCGAACGTGGCCCGATCCGAGACGACCCGGGCGAAACCGATCTGGGTATCCGAGGCGTCGTGATACACGCCGAACGCCATGGAGTGGCGGATCGATCGCGCCACGGTCTCCCGGCTGATACCCCGGGCCCAGTACGAGGCGGTCAGGAATCCGTGGATGAGGTCGAGGTCGAGGCGTCCCGGCGCGTCGGTCAGGGTATAGCCGTCGGGATGATGCAGCAGCATGGCAAGGAATGTAGCAACACTCACTTCAAGGGGACTCGTGATGAACGCTCGATGGCTGGTGTTGGTGGGATTGCTCGCGGCCGGTCCGGCCGCCGCCCAAAGCGACAAGGAAGCGATCCTCGGGGTGGTTGGTACCGTCTTCAGGGGGATGCGCACGCGCGACACGGCGCTGATGCGATCGACGTTCGTCCCGCAGGGTGGCCGGCTGCTCGGGATGACGGCGAAGGACGGGAAGCCCGCACTGGAAGTGATCGACCCGGGACTGTGGATCGGGTCGGTGGGACGCGGCACCGGTCCTGGACCCGACGAACGCACGTTCGCGCCGAGTGTCGAGGTCGATGACAACATCGCCCATGTCTGGACCTACTACGAGCTCTGGCTCGGGCCGAAACTCAGCCATTGCGGGTACGACTCGTTCTTCATGGTGAAGCTGGCGGATGGCTGGCGGATCGCTCAGGTGGCGGACAGCCGCCGGGTCGACTGCAAGCCGCGCTAGCTGGCCGCGGGCGTGGGTCCGAGCTCGGCGAGTTCGCGGTCGAGAATCATGATCTTCTGCCAGATCTTTCCAGACAGACCGGTGGTCAGATTTTCAACCTCGTTGACGGCAGAGATGGTGATCGGGTCGTCGAAATCCTGGACGTAAAGGGCCGCGGACTTGCTGAGCAGGGACAGCATTTCGCTGCAGTAGTCGAGGTAGCGGGATAGCGCGAACGGGGTAAGGCGCCGGGAGGGGGACGACGGCGTGTTGCCGCCGGCCTCGGGATTGGCCACCCGCTCGGGATCCTTGGTCAACTGGTGCATGTCGATGATGTGGGCCATCGACCGGAGTCCGTGGATCGCCCGAAGGGCTCGCTTTCGCTTGCGCCGGACCTCGAGCGTGGCCAGGAAAAAGATCGCGGCGCCGAGGAAGACCACTTCGTTCACGCCGGCATCGATGGCCTGCACCACATCTGTGACACTGACGCCGGTGGGGAGTCGGAACACCACCAGCGTAGTCGCGCCGAACACGATGAGGAGGAGTCCGATGCAGCATCCGACCGCCAGCCTCAGGAGCCAATGAGGCCGGCCGACCCAGATGAGGTCGGCTCCGGCCCGTACGCAGACGTCGATCAGATCGTCGGCCACTCCGCGGAGCCCCGAATCCGGGAACCGTTCCGTCACCCGCTGGGCCAGCCGGCGGGCGGTGTCGGTGATGCGGGCGGGGTCGAGGCGGCGGAACACGGAGGGAATCTGGACGACTCCGGCGCGACCCGCAACGCGACGGCTCATCACTTCCCGGCATCGAAGGATCAATGACGCCGGTCCTGGTTGTGCTCGCCCTCATCGTCCAGGCTCCCCCATCTCCCCCGCCCTTCGACTCGGCTGGGGCGCACCAGGTGTTCGACCTGGTCAAGCGGATTGCCGCTGCGGATCGAGGCCGGCTTTGGGGTCGATCGCTGGACGGGCCGGTGCTTCTGGTCGACCCGGCCACGAAACGGGTGTTCGCCAACCAGCCCGGGTTTCGCGCGCGCTGGTCGCCGATGGGTGAGGTGTTCAGTGGGAGATTGCCCGATGAGCAGGGTTCGGCCAACACCGCCGTGACCCTGGACGGCGAGCGGTGGACGATGGTGATGTGGCCGCTGCCCGACGACCTGTTGTCCCGCCGCCAGCTGCTCGGCCACGAACTGTGGCACCGGATCCAGGATTCAATTGGCCTGCCGGTCCGGGACCCGCCGAACCCACAGGTCGATGACGAACCGGGCCGGATTCTTCTCCGTCTCGAGAGCCGGGCGTTGGTGAAGGCCCTGGCATCAAAGGGGGCAGATCGGTCGACGGCTCTGGTGATCGCGCTCTCGTTCCGCGATGAGCGGCACCACCGCTATCCCGGATCCGACTCGACGGAGGCGCTGATCGAGCGGCATGAAGGCCTGGCCGAGTACACGGGGATCAGGATGGCCGGCGGTTCGGTCGCCGACCAGCGGAAGATTGTGACCAAGGCGCTCACCGATCTCGAGTCCGCCGAACACCTGACGCGGTCCTTCGCCTACGCGACCGGTCCGGCCTACGGCTTCCTGCTCGACGAGGTTCGCCCGGGATGGCGGCTCGAACTCCGTCAAGGGCTTGGTCCGGCCGCACTCGCCCGTCGGGCCGTTGGCGTGACCCTGTTCGACATCCGTCGGCTCGCGCTCGAAGAAGGGCGGCTGGGCGGGCCGATGATTCGAGTCGAGGAGGCCCGGCGGTCCGAGCTGCGAGCCGTTCGACGGCGCGGGTTGGTCGGGCGTTTCGCCACCGGCCGGCTGCTGGTGCTGCCGCTGGCCTCGTCCAGCATCAGCTTCGACCCCAACCAGGTCGAGGGCCTCGACAGTCTCGGCACCCACTACGGGAGGATGGAGCTTTCCGGCGAGTGGGGTGTTCTGGATGCCCCGGGCGGTGGCCGGATCGGAGCTGGCTGGCGGGAGGCCTTTGTGCCGGTTCCGCCGGACTTCGGAGCCGGACGGCGGAGCGGGCCGGGTTGGACCCTCGACCTTCGGGCCGGCTGGCGGATCGTGGCCGACTCGGTGGCCGGTCGCTGGCGGGTCGAGAAGGAGGCCAAACCGGTTCCGTAGTTCCTCCCGGCGTGCTTCCCGATAAATTCCGTGTCGCGTCAATACTCCGCCGGCCTGGCTCCAGCGCCGGTGGTTGAAATTCCCTCGAGGACGGATCATGAACGACAAGTCGGTCGAGTTTCTCAAGTCGTTGTTGAACGCCCCCGGCCCATCCGGATTCGAGAGCGGGCCGGCCCGAATCTGGCGTGACGAGGCCAAGCGGTTTGCCGAGACGGTTAGCGCCGACGTGATGGGCAACTCGTTCGCGACATTGCGAGGTGAGCCCGGCCAGCCGACGGTAATGTTCGCCGGCCATGTCGACGAAATCGGCCTGATGGTGGTGCACGTCGATGACCAGGGCTTCTGCTGGTTCGACACCATCGGTGGCTGGGACGACCAGGTTTTCGTCGGGCAGCGGGTGGTGCTCCTCGGGCGGGACGGACCGGTCCGCGGCGTGATCGGCAAGAAGGCGATTCATCTGATGGAGAAAGAGGATCGCGAGAAGCCCAGCAAGGTGAAGGACCTCTGGGTCGACATCGGCGCGGTGTCGAAAGCGGAAGCGGAGACCCTCGTCCGGGTTGGTGACCCCGGCGTGATCGACAGCCAGTTCCTGGCGATGCCGAACGGCCGGATCGTGAGCCGGAGCCTGGACAACCGAATCGGCGCCTACGTTGTTCTCGAGGCGCTCCGGCACCTGGCGCGGGACCGAGCCCGGGCGACCGTGACGGCCGTGGCCACGACCCAGGAGGAGATCGGCTATACCGGCGGCGGTGCCAAGACCTCGGCGGCCGGCATCGAGCCGACCGTGGCAATCGTGGTGGACGTGACGCACGCCACCGACACGCCCGGTGTCGAGAAGAACCGTCATGGCGAGGTCAAGCTGGGCGGGGGGCCGGTGTTGTCTCGGGGCTCGGTGGTGAACCCAAGGGTGGTCGACCTCCTGGCCGACACCGCCGGGGCCGAGGGGATTCCATTCACCTGGCACGCCGCCCCGAAGTTCACCGCGACCGATGCCGACGCGATCTTCACGTCGCTCAAGGGCGTGCCGACGGGACTCGTCTCGGTTCCGAACCGGTACATGCACAGTCCCAACGAGATGGTGGTGCTCGATGACCTCGACCGGGCCGCGTCGCTGCTGGCCGCCTTCGCCCGGCGCGTGACCAGCGAGACGAGCTTCATCCCATGACCCGACGCCATTTCCTGGTCGCGACGCTGATGCTCGGCGTTGGCTCCATCGCTGCCGCCCAGGCCGCGCGTTCTTCCGCCGAGTCGGCGGCGGCGACCGATATCCGGTTCCTGGCAGCGGACTCCCTTGGCGGGCGCTTTACCGGAACGGATGCCGCGCTCAAAGCAGCGCGCTATCTGACTCACCGCTTCCGGGAGGTCGGGGCGAAGCCCGGCGTGCCCGGATGGCTGCAGACCTTCGCGATCGCGTCCGACCTGCCGGGTCTCAAGCAGATCGATCCGCCGGCCCGTCCGTCGCAGGGTGTCAACGTCGTCGCGGTGGTGCCGGGTCGGGATCGCAACCTCAAACGAGAGTATGTGGTCGTCGGCGCCCATTACGATCATCTGGGCCATGGAGAGGCGAAATCGAGTCTGTTGGGCGAACCCGGGCAGATCTACCACGGCGCCGACGACAACGCGTCCGGGACCGTGGCGCTGGTCGCCATTGCCCGTGCACTGGCTCGTCATCCAGCTCGGCGCTCCGTCCTTCTCGTCGCGTTCTCGGGGGAAGAGCTCGGGCTGCTGGGCTCCGCCGCCTATGTGCGGGAACCGGCTGCCCCGCTCGCCCAGACGGTCGCGATGGTGAACCTCGACATGGTGGGACGGCTGCGGAACGACCGGCTCCTGGTGTTCGGATCGGAAACGGCGACCGAGTTCCCGGCGCTGCTGGATTCCCTGAATCTGGCCTCGAAGTTCGATCTCAAGTATTCCGGCGACGGGTTTGGCCGGAGCGACCAGGAGTCCTTTTATGTCGCGAAGAAGCCGGTGCTTCACGTTTTCACCGATCTGCACGAGGACTATCACCGACCGACCGACGACTGGGAAAAGATCAATGTCCCGGGTCTGGTCAAAGTCGCCGACTTCACGGCGACCGTGGTCCGGAGCATTGCCGATCGAACCACGCCGCTGACGTTCGTCTTCAAGGCCCCGGCTCCGGTGACCGGCATGCCTGGCCAACCGACCTCCGGCTACGGCGCCTATCTCGGTTCGATTCCCGACATGAGCTCCGGTGGCTCAGGGGTCCGGCTGTCGGGGGTCCGGCCCGAGAGTCCGGCCGCCAAGGCCGGCCTCAAAGAAGGCGATACCCTGTTGGGGGTCGGCGCGTTCGAGGTGACCGACCTTCAGGCCATGACGGACGCACTTCGTCATCATCAGCCAGGTGATACCGTCATGGTCAGGTTCCGCCGGGCGGGCGCGATGGATTCCGCCGCCGTCGTGCTGGGTCGAAGAGGAGGATCGTGATGCCTGTTCTCGATGGTGACAGGATCGTGGCGGCTTTGCGGGGGGCGTTTACGCGCGACGTTGACCGTCAGGGACTGCTTCAGCTGGCCGCCGACCGGATCCGCGCGGTTGGCCCGCCCTACACCTCGGCCTACCTCTACATGTTGCACGGCCAGGAGCTGGTGCTCGAGGCGTTCAGCGGCCGGCAAACCGACCATACCAGGATTCCGGTGGGAAAAGGGGTCTGTGGTGCCGCGGTGGCCACCGGGCAGGATCAGAACATCGGCGACGTCCGGGCCATCGGGAACTACCTCGCGTGCAACCTCGACACCCGGTCCGAACTGGTGGTGCTGATCCAGCGCGGAACCACGATCCTGGGCCAGATCGACATCGACAGTGACGTGGCGGGACCTTTCTCCCAGGCTGAGCACGCGGAAACCCGCAAGGTGGCCGACGCGCTCGCCGTTCTCCTGTAGTCGCCCGCCATTCCGCCGATTCCCCGGCTTCGCGCCTGGTCCCCCGCCCGCTGGTCGGTACCCCTTCCCGAGGGGCACCGTTTCCCGATGGGCAAGTATCAGCTGGTTCGTGCGGCGGTAATCAACGCCGGCGTCCTTCCCGCCGCCGCGATTCACGAGCCGGAACGGGCGACCCGCGATGCGTTGAACCTGGTTCACGGCGCCCGATACATCGAGGCCGTCCTCGACGGGACGCTGTCGCCGGGCGAACTGCGGCGGCTGGGATTTCCCTGGAGTCCCCTGCTGGCGGAGCGCTCGCTCCGAACCGTGCAGGGGACAATCGAAGCGTGCCGCGACGCGCTGGAACACGGCGCCGGTATCAATCTGGCCGGCGGTACCCACCATGCCTTCGCCGATCACGGTGAGGGCTACTGCGTCTTCAACGACGTTGCCGTGGCGATACGAACTCTGGGCCGTGACGGGAAGATCACCCGGGCGCTGGTCATCGATCTCGACGTCCACCAGGGCAACGGCACGGCCAGCATCTTCGAACACGACGACGACGTCTTCACGTTTTCGATGCACGGTGCCCGCAACTATCCGTTTCACAAGGAGCGCAGCCGGCTCGATGTCGAATTGCCCGACGGAACCCGGGATCGCGAATACCTGGATCTCCTGGAGTGCCATCTCGGTACCGTGTTCGACCGTGCCGGAGCGGATCTGGTCGTGTACATTGCCGGAGCGGACCCCTACCATGGTGACCGGCTGGGCCGACTCGAGCTCACGTTCGACGGACTCCGGGTCCGGGACGCACGCGTGTTCGACCAATGCCGGGCCCGTGACATCCCGGTGACGATGGTGCTGGGCGGGGGCTACGCTCCTGACCTCGACGACATCGCGACTATCCACGGCAACACAGTTCGGGAACTGCTGGCACGCTATGGTTGAGGCGACACTGACGCGGCAGGTGCGCGGCGTCGAACTGTTCGAACGGCGGGCCGGGCAGGGTCCGCCGACGGTCGTGCTGCACGGCGGTCCGGGAGCCCACCACGACTATCTGCTCCCGGGCTTTGACACCCTGGCTCGAGGGCGGACGCTCGTCTATTACGACCAGCGCGGCGGTGGCCGTTCCGCCGTTGCGCGTGACGTCCCCTGCGGCTGGCAGGAGCAGGTGGCGGATCTCGAGGACTTGCGGGTGCTCTGGGGCCAGGAGACCCTGGTGCTGGCCGGCTATTCGTGGGGCGGCCTTCTCGCTGTCCTGTATGCGCTCGAGCATCCCAGGCGGGTCGCTCGATTGGCGCTGGTGTCACCGGCGCCGGTCTGGCGAGGGGCCAGAGACGAATACGAACGCCGGCTGGCTGAGCGCAATGCCGCGTCCGCAATCGTGGAGGCGCGGCGGCGGCTTCAGGACGGCGGTCTTCGGGAGGTTGACGCCCCGTTCTACCGCCAACGGATGTTCGAGCTGTCGGTCGCGGGATATTTCCACGATCCGGCGCTGGCAACGAAGCTCACTCCCTTTCGGATTACCGGACGTACCCAGCAGGCGGTCTGGGACAGCCTGGGGGATTTCGACCTGCGGAGCCGGCTGGCCGGTCTCGACGTGCCCGCGGTCATCGTGCACGGCGAGGACGATCCGATTCCGATCGAGACCGCCGCCGTCACGGCCGGATTGCTCGCTGCCCCGCTGATCCGGATCCCGGATTGCGGCCACGTGCCATACGTCGAAGCCCCCGCCGCATTCCATGCCGCGCTCGACCCTTTTCTTCCCCGCACGGATCAGCCGTGGACTCGCGACTGACCCCCTACGACCTCGCGTTCGGCCCGATTGCGGTGGAGCGGTTTCCCAAGCTTCGGGCCGGTATGGCGACGGCCGGGCGCAACCCGCGACATCGGGACGAGTTCGTGCTGGTGAAGGAAGTGGTCGAGCTGTTGCGGGAGCTCCGGCCTGAAGAGTCCGAGGGCGACGGTGTCGCGGAGCTCGTGGCCCTTTGTCATGCCGCGTACCTCCACTGGCTTGATGAAGAGGCCGTCGTGGCGGTCGACCGGGACGGCCTGGCGGCGATGGTGCGCGGGCTGCCACCGGCGTCCCGTTTATTCGAGCGATCATTCTATCTGGAACTGCCGGTTGGGCGGGTGTGGGGCGCCGCGGGGCCGGAGGGCGCTCTCGAGCCGCTCGATGGCTGTTTTGTGGTGCCACGAGCGGGTGAACTAGGCGTTGTCGCGGTGTTCGGGGTTCAACCCGGCCGGCCCGGGTTCACGGTGGTGGCAGCGTCCGGTCCGCGGCGCCTCACCCTTGCCCGGCTCGACGCCACCGCACTCTTCTCGGCCCGATTCGAGGGCGGACCGGCGGCCGGCTTGACTGAATTGGCGGGCGAAGAGGAATTGCTCGAGCTGGTCTACCGGGCGTTGGACCTCCTGCCCACGTCCGGGGTCATCCCGGGGCGTCAGACGGTGAGCTACGCATGAGTGTCGATCGTGCCACCGTCGCCCGGGTGCTCGATCAGATCGCGTCGCATCTGGAACTCAAGGGCGACAATCCGTTCAAGGTACGGGCCTTTCGCATGGGTGCGCGTACCGTCGTCGGCCTGGCTGGCGAACCTGGTCAGTGGCTCGAAGAGGGAACGCTCGACCAGATCTCGGGAATTGGAGCCGGGATCCAGGCTGTGGTCCGGGATCTCGTCCTGGCCGGTCGCTCCACGGCGCTCGACGAACTGCGGGAGCAAGTGCCGCCCGGTCTGGTCGAGATGCTCCGGATTTCCGGACTGGGCGTCGCGAAGGTCCGGCAGATTCACGAACGCCTTCAAATCGAGTCGATTCCGGACCTCGAGGCTGCGGCCCGCGACGGCCGCCTGGCTGCCCTTCCGGGCTTCGGCCCGAAGACCGCGGACAACGTGCTCAAGAGCGTGGCGCGGCTTCGGCAGGCGACCTCCTTTCGGCTCATGCATCACGCCGCCGACGAGGCCCACCAGTTGGCAGCAGGCTTCGAACGCCTGGTTGGCGTCACCCGGGCGATCCCTGCCGGCGACGTCCGTCGCGGCCTCGAACTGGTCGGCGATCTGGTCATGGTCCTGGTGGCCGAAAGGCCGGCTGAGGACGTGTTGCGCGACATCGCCAAGCTGCCCGGAGTGGACGAATTCGGCGGCCACGATGAGCGGCGTGCCACGGTGCGGTTCGCCGGAGGGGAAAGCGTCCAGGTGATCGTGACTCCCCCACCTAATCTCGGAGTCGTGCTGCTGCAGGCGACGGGGAGCGCGGCTCACCTGCAGGACCTCGCCGAGACGGCCGCCGCGGCCGGATACACCTTGTCGGGGGCCGCCCTGTGGAAAGGCAGCGAGTTCGTCCCGACGCCGGACGAAACCACGGTGTATCGGATCCTGGGGCTCGAGCCCGTGCCGCCGGAACTTCGTGAAGGCCGGGGCGAGATCGACGCGGCTCGAACTCGATTGCCGGCCCTGATCGTCCGGGATGATCTCCAGGGATTGATCCATTGCCACACCAGCTATTCCGACGGGAGTTCCTCGGTCCGGGATCTGGCCAGAATCTGTGGTGAGGCCGGGTATCGCTATGTCGGGGTCACCGATCATAGCGGGACGGCGGCCTATGTCGGCGGACTCACGGAAGACGATATTCGGGCTCAATGGCGCGATATCGACGACACCAATGCCGCCGGCGCAGGGGCCCGGGTGCTCAAGGGCATCGAGGCCGACATCCTGGCCGACGGGTGGCTCGGCTTTTCGGATCCGTTGCTCGATGGCTTCGACTTCGTGATCGCCTCGGTCCACAACCGGTTCGAGATGAACCGGGACCAGATGACCGAACGGATCCTGCGCGTCATGGACCATCCGGCGGTGACCATCCTAGGCCACCTCACCGGACGGCTGTTGCTGTCCCGGGATCCCTACCAGCTCGATACCGACCGGGTCTTCGCCAAGGCGGCGCAGACGGGTGTGGCGATCGAGATCAACGCCGACCCGCAGCGCCTCGATCTCGACTGGCGCCTGGTCCGCGTGGCGAAGGAGGCCGGGGTTACGATTTCGATCGGCGCCGACGCTCACTCGGCCGCCGGGCTAGACAACGTGAACTACGGCGTGACCATGGCCCGCAAAGGCTGGCTCACGGCGGCGGATGTTCTCAACGCGAGGCCGGTCGAAGATTTTCTCGCCTTTGCCAGGCGTCGGAGGCAGGCATGAAGGAAACCGCCACCCAGACCCGTCAGCGGGCCAACAGGATTCTCGTCAAACTGAAGGCGGCATATCCGGACGCCCATTGCGCCCTCGATCACCGGACGCCGTACGAACTGCTGGCCGCGACGATTCTCTCGGCCCAGTGCACCGATGTGCGGGTCAACATGGTGACGCCGGCGCTGTTCACGAAGTATCCGACCGCGCGGGATCTGGCCGCGGCCCGCCCCGAGGACGTGGAGGATCTGATTCGCTCGACCGGGTTCTTCCGCAACAAGACCAAGAGCCTGATCGGCATGGCCACGGCGGTGTCGGAGCAGCACGGAGGCGAGGTGCCGCGCGACATGGACCAGCTTCGGGTGTTGCCGGGGGTCGGGCGGAAGACGGCGAATGTGGTACTCGGGAACGCCTTTGGTCGGAACGACGGCGTCGTCGTCGATACCCACGTAACGAGGTTGTCCGGGTTGCTTGGCCTGACGCGGCAGACCGACGCCGAAAAAATCGAACGCGATCTGATGGCGCTGATTCCGCAGGATGACTGGACCCTGGTCTCGCACCTGCTGATCTACCATGGACGCCAGGTTTGCATTGCCCGGCGGCCCCGGTGTGACGCCTGCGTCCTGGCGAAACTCTGTCCTTCGGTGCAGAGGGCCGTCAAGCCCGCGCCGAAGAAGAAGCGCTAGTCGCCGGAGCCGAGGAGCCGGGCGAACAGGCTGTCGGCCTTGCCGGACTTGGTCGGCAGCTTCTCCTTCACTTCGATCGACGAAATGACCGCACGGCCGCGCAGCCGGATGAGCAGGCCGTTCGGTCCGACACCCCGGGCGTTCCGGGTGGAATGAGTCGACGAGCTCAGGACCTCCTCGATTTCGTTTTCGACCTGGGTCCCGGCCGGCACGATCAGGGTGAAGGACCCGAACTTCGCGTCCACTTCGATCTCGACGAGATCCGACCCGAACACGGCGTCTCGGAGGTCGATGGTGACCTCGCCCAGCAGCACCCGGATACCGAGCGTCAGCGGAACGGTCCACGAGCCAGCGCGTTTGGTCGAGCCGAAGACGGACGCGATCCGGAGATACTCCGCCGGTGACACGGGCGCGACGTCGGTGTGATCGGCTGGCTCGGTTTCGGGCAGGTGCTGGTGGTAGGGGACGGGCAGGTGGCCCTGGTCGAGGTCGGCGAGCATGGCGGCCAGGGTCGCCTCGTTGGGGGCCTGCCTGATCTGTTCGAGCCGTGACTCGAACGCTTCGGGACTGACCCGCTCTTCGGCGTGGGCCTGACAGAGCAGGCGAACGGCCTGCTGACGAGCCTGATCGAGTTCGGCCATGGCGGTCGCAAGATAGTCGGTCATCGAGGGCTCCCGGGGGTCCTGCCGGCTCCCGACGGGGCGGGCGCCGGCGGGGTTTCGATCGCCTCGCCAGCGGGGGCGCGGTACCGTTAGTTTGCCCATCTCCCACACCCTGGAATTTCCGTGAAGACCGCTGTGATCGAGACCGAGCGCGGTACGATGAAAGCCGAGCTTTTCGATACCGAGACGCCCCTGACCGTGGCCAACTTCGAGAAGCTGGCCAATGAGGGCTACTACGACGGTACCCGGTTCCACCGGGTCATTCCCGATTTCGTGATCCAGGGCGGCGACCCGCTATCCAAAGATCCCAACAACCCGCGCGTTGGCACGGGCGGGCCCGGATACACGATCAAGTGCGAGACCCGTCTCAATACCCACAAACACGTCGCCGGGACCCTGTCGATGGCCCATGCGGGGAAGGATACCGGCGGGAGCCAGTTCTTTGTCTGCCATTCGCCGCAGGCGCACCTCGACGCTAAGCACACGGTGTTCGGGCAGGTAACGGAGGGCCTCGAGATCGTGAATACGATTCGCAAGAATGACCTGATCAAGTCGATCCGGGTGGCGTGAAGGCAGTGCATGTCGATTTCGCGGTCATTGCCGACTACGCCCTGGTCGATCAGCAGGGCAAGCTCTCGGTGCTCGGCATCTTCCAGCATGTCTGGGTCGCGAATTTCCCGACGGTGCATCCCAGATCTCATCTGGTGCTCCGGGTCCGGGGCCGCCGAACCGAGATTGGCGAACACCGCATCCGGATCCGCTTCATTGATGATCAGGGCCAGGAACTGATGGGCGGCGACGGTACGGTCCAGTTCGGCGAGCCGCCGGCGGGCGTGACCGAGGTCGAGGCCGGCGCCGTGCTGGTGTTCGACGTGCCGCTGCCGCGCCCCGGCAACTATTCGTTCGAGATCACCCTGGGGGACAGCGTCCTGAACGTGCCGCTGTCGGCCGCCGTCATTCCGGCCGCCCCGGCCGGTCCTCTTCACTAGGAGCCCGTCAATGCTGACTCGCGCCGAAGCGCTCGAACTCATGCACGAGTACACGGCCTCGGACGCGCTTCGCAAGCACATGTACGCCGTCGAAATCGCCATGCGGGCGATGGCCGGTCAAGTTGGCGGCGACCCGGACTACTGGGGCATCACCGGCCTGCTCCACGATTTCGACTATGAGCGGTTCCCGAACCCGAATCGCTCCGCCACCGACGAACATCCGTCGGAGGGCGTGCGAATTCTGGCCGCTCGCGGGGTGCCCGAGGATGTCCAACAGGCGATCCTCGGCCACGCTGAATTCACCGGCGTTCCGCGAACCACGCCCATGGCCCGAGCCCTGTTTGCGGTCGATGAGTTGTCTGGATTCCTGGTGGCCTGCGCGCTGGTCAGGCCGTCGCGCTCCCTGGCCGATCTCGAAGTGTCGAGCGTCAAGAAGAAGCTCAAGGACAAGGCCTTCGCGCGCGGGGTGAGCCGGGAGGATGTCCACAAGGGCATCGAGGAGCTGGGTGTGCCGCTTGACCAGCACGTGCAGTTCGTCCTCGAGGCGCTCCGCCCCGAGGAGCGTCAGCTGGGTCTCGGGCCTCCGTGACTCTTCCCGGCCGCCTCCATCCGATGGCGGCCGACGCCGTCGAGCGGGCGATCGATCGCGCGGCCGGCAGCCGGCCGATTCCGGCGAATCAGGTCGATCTTCTGTTCGATGGGCCGATGGCCTTCGATGCCATGCTCGACATCATCGCCAAAGCCCGGCGCTGGATTCATTTCGACAATTACATCGTCCGGGAAGATCGAACCGGGCTCCGGTTCGCGGATGCCCTGATCGACCGAGCCCGGGACGGGGTCGCCGTGCGGGTTTCCTGCGATTGGCTCGGTTCCGTGGGCACGCCGGCCGGATTATGGGCTCGGCTGGAAGCGGCCGGCGTGACCGTCCGGCACTTTCACCGGCCGGGTCTCTTTGATTTCTCGACAATCCTGAGCCGCAATCACCGCAAACTGGTCGTGGCCGACGGCGAGCGGGCGGTGATTGGTGGCATCTGCATCGGCGACGAGTGGGCCGGAGATCCGGCTCGCGGCCGGTTACCCTGGCGGGACACGGCCGTGCTGGTGGCGGGCCCCGCCGCCGCCGCTCTGGACCAAGCGTTCCAGCGGACGTGGGCCATGGGCGGCAGCCCGCTGCCCGACGACGAGTCGGCGGCCGATGTTGCCGCAGCGGGGTCGGCGGCGGTGCGGGTCCTTGCCGGTGAGCCGGCCCAGGAACGCGCCTACCGGGCTTCGGAGCTCCTGTTGGCCACGGCGGCGAGCCGGGTCTGGATCACCGACGCCTATCTCGTGGCGCCGCGGCGGCTGTTCCGATACTTGGTCGATGCCGCCCGTGAAGGCGTGGACGTCCGGCTACTGGTGCCGGGGACCAGCGACCTCCCGCTGATCCGCAACCTGACGCGATTCGGCTACCGTGAACTGCTCCGGTCGGGCGTCCGAATCTACGAGTGGAAGGGCCCGATGCTTCACGCCAAGACGGTGGTGGCGGACGGGCGGTGGGTTCGGGTGGGTTCGAGCAACCTGAACCACTCGAGCCTGGTGGGGAACTACGAACTGGATGTCCTGGTCGACGACGCCACCCTCGCCGAGCGGATGGAGGCCCAGTTCCGGCGAGACCTCGACCACAGTGCCGAGGTGACGGTCCGTCCGCGTCGGGCCCCCGCACGATTCCGTGGGGTCCTTCCGGGTGCCTTGGGCTTTGAGCGGCCGGAGGACGCAGGCCCCCGCCATCGGCGGTGGCTTGGTGAGCGGCGCAGTCGGTCGGTGCTGGCCCTCCGGACCCTGGTCGCCGGAGCCCGTTTGGCCGTGTTCGGCCCTCTGGCGCTCGGCCTGGCCGTGGTCGGCGTCCTCTTCTTCGTTGTCCCGAGCGTGATGGGCGTAATCTTCGGCGTGATAAGCATTTGGCTCGCTCTGGTCAGCTTCGCGGAAGTGCTGCGCCGGCGCCGGGGCCTGCTGGATCGAAGACCGTGATAACGCCTCAACGGTCCCCCTTTGCCCTGCGTACTAGCCTCGTGACCGAACCCGATCTTGCAACGGCGGCTCAGAAGGGCGACGCGGAGGCTTTTGGCCGGCTGGTCATGAGCTACGCGTTGGTGGCCCGTCGGGTGGCCCAGGGAATCCTGGGTAATTGGGATGAAGCCGAGGACGCGGTGCAGGAAGCGTCGCTGGCCGCCTGGCAAGCGATTGACCGATACGATCCGTCCCGGGCGTTCCGTCCCTGGTTCATTCGGATCGTGGCCAATCAGTCCCTTGATCAACTGCGGCGCCGCAAGCTCCGGGATGGCGAGGAGCTCGACGAAATGACGCCGACCCTGACGCCGAGCCCCGAGGCGATGACGGATCGGGCGTTGCTGCGGGGCAGGATTGCGGGAGCGATGCGGCTCCTGCCCGAGCGGCAGCGAACAGCCGTGACGCTTTTTGATGGTGAGGGATACAGTCACGCCGAGATCGCGGCCATTCTGCAGGTGCCGGAAGGCACGGTTCGTTCGTATGTGTTTCACGCACGGCGCGCGCTGCGGAAGGCGCTCGTCTCTCTGGTGGAGGCCCCGGCATGACCGAGCATTCCGCATTCGATGCAGGACGTGATACCGAGATGGGTGATCTCATGGCTGAAGTGCTGGACGGTCCTGATCCGAGCGGATACCTCGCTCGACTCGGATCGGCGTTGGCGGGCCTGCCGAGCCGCCGGTCGCCCTGGGATGTCCTGGCGGAGTGGGCGCGGCCCAGTGTGCTGGTCGCGGCATTGGCGGCCGGCTTCATTCTCGGCATGGCGCTGTGGCAGCACTGGCGCGAGCCGCTCGCCCCGGCAGGCATGATCCCGGTGTCGGTGGCGATGCTCGATGCCTCGCGGCTCGGGGAAACGCAGGTGATCTATACCGTGTTGGAGGAACGATGATGAAATCCCGATTGGCGGCTTTTCGGCTTCTGGCATTGGCGTTCGCGCTGGGTGGCCTGGCCGGCGGCGCCGCGACGATGCTGGCCGAGCGGGGAGCCCATCCGGAAGGCCCTCGCGAAGGCGGTCCGCAGGGATACGTGAATATGCTCAAGGCCGAGCTCGACCTGTCGGCCGAGGAGCAGCAGGTCGTCGGCGGAATTCTGAAACGCCATGAGCCGGCCATGGATTCGATCTGGCAGATGGTGCGGCCCCAGTTCGAAGCCGAACGACAGGCGGTTCGGCGGGAAGTCCGGGCCGTCCTGAAGCCGGACCAGGCCGCGAAGTACGACCGACTGATCGCGCGGCGGGACAGCATCCACCGAGCCCGGGGCGCCGCACATGGCAAGTAGATCGTGGGTGTACGGCGTCGGGATCCTGCTGATGGCCGGTCATGCCTCGGCCCAATCGACCAAGCCGGCGGTGACGCTGGCGGACGCGATCGAACGGGCCGAGCGGGCTCAGCCTCGGGTGATCCAGGCGGCTGGGACCCTGCAGAACGCCGACGCCCGGGTTCGGTCGGCCCGAGGGGCGTATCTGCCGAACTTCAACGTGCAGAGTTCGGCCGCCAACTTCTACTCCGAGGGCCAGCGGCTCGACCAGAGCACCGGCCAGCTGGTCGCGAGCAACTCGAGTAACACGAGTATCAACGGCAGTCTCACCACCTCGATCGAGCTGTTCGACGGCTTTCGCCGCAGTGCCGAATCCCGCGCCGCCGGCGCGAACCGGGAGTCGGCCATGGAGAGTCTCGACGACGCCCGGTTCCAGCAGCAGCTGACCACCACGAATCAGTTCTTCGACGTGCTCGCCGCGGTCCAACTGGTGCGCGTGCGGGGCGCCAGCGTGCGGCGGGCCGACGAGCAGCTCAAGGTGTCCATCGCGCGGCTCAGGGCTGGCGCCGCAATCCGGTCCGATTCACTCCGCTCACTGGTCACCCTCGGCAATGCCCAGATCCAGCTCATCAACGCCCAGACCCAGTTGACCACCGCCGAGGCCAATCTCGGCCGGCTGGTCGGGACCGAAGGTCCGGTTACCGCCATCGACGATTCGGCCTTCTACCGGCTGGGCGCTCCGCTCGACACGGTCGCCCTCCGGGTCGAGGCGCTCGATCGTTCGCCCCAGGTTCGAACGGCTGAGGCAGCCGAGCGGTCCGCCCGCGCGTCAATCGGCGTCGCCCGCGCCGGATACTGGCCGACGCTGACACTCGGGGGCAACGCCTCGATCAACGGCAGCCAGCAGAACGACTACAAGTTCCTCCAGCAGCGGCAGGCCACGCTCACGGTAAACTGGGGGGTGTTCAACCGGTTTACCCGGGAACAAAATATCGCCAACCAGCGGACCGCGACCGACATCGCGGAGGCCAACTCCCGGGAAGCCCGCCGCCAGGTCCTCACGAGCCTGACCACGCGCTTGGCCGAATTCGATGCGGCCCAGGTCCGGATTGGGATCACCCAGACCAGCCTGGCGGCCGCGAACGAAGACCTCCGGGTCCAGCAGGAGCGCTACCGGATCGGCGTCGCCACCATCGTGGACGTCCTGACGTCGCAGGAGTCACTTACCCAGGCGGAGGTGGACGCCGTCAACGCGCGGTTCGACTATCTCCGGGCCAAGGCTCAAATCCAGGCACTGATCGGACGGCAGCTATGACGACCCAAGGGATCGAAACGACGGCCGAGCGGATGGCGCAGTTGCCGCCCGATGTGCCGCGCGACGCGATAATCGTGGTCCGCCATCTCGAGCGCGAGTACGTCATGGGGAGCGAGACGGTTCATGCGCTTCGGGGCGTCGACCTGACCATTCGCCGCAACGAGTTCGTGGCGATCATGGGTCCGTCGGGGTCGGGCAAGTCGACGCTGATGAACCTGATCGGCTGTCTCGACACGCCCTCGACCGGCGAGTACTGGCTCAATGGGTACCGTGTGTCGGAACTCGGTGACGATCAGCTGGCCCGGATCCGGAACAAGGAAATCGGTTTCGTCTTCCAGACCTTCAACCTGCTCCCTCGCGCCACGGCGCTGCAGAACGTCGAGCTCCCGATGGTGTACGCCGGCGTGAACTCGAAGGAACGCCGGGCCGCAGCGCAGGCGGCCCTCGGGCGGGTCGGTCTGGGCGACCGGATGTCGCACCGGCCGAACGAACTCTCCGGCGGCCAGCGGCAGCGCGTGGCGATCGCCCGGGCGCTGGTGAACACGCCGAGTCTGATTCTCGCGGACGAACCCACGGGCAACCTCGACTCGAAGACGAGTGAGGAGATTCTCGCCTTGTTCGAACAGCTCCACCTCGAAGGCCAGACGATCTTGCTGGTCACCCACGAACTCGATATTGCCGCGCACGCCCGCCGCCAGGTCCACCTGCGCGACGGGCGGGTCGAACGCGACTTCCAGACGGAGAAGAAGTGATCATGTCCCGAATCGTTCGCATGCTGCCGTTCGCCGCACTCGCCGCCATGGCCTGCACCCAGGCCAAGGCCCCGACCGTCGTCTATCAGGCGGTGCCGGTTGAACGCCGGAACATCATCGTGTCGGCGCGGGCCACCGGGACCGTGCAGCCGGACACGGTTGTCGAGGTGAAATCGAAGGCGTCGGGGGAGATCCTCGAGATGCGCGCGGAGACGGGTGCCGTGGTCCAGCGAGGTTCCCTGCTGGTGCGGGTCGACCAGCGGACCCCCCGGAACACCCTGAATCAGGCCGAGGCGGACCTCGATGTGGTCAAGGCCAGGCTTCAGAACGCCGACGCCCAGAAGCGACGCTCCGACGAGCTGTTCAAGTCACAGTCGATCACCGAGCAGGAGCATGAATCGGCTGTCCTGGCGGTGGCCAACGCCAAGGCCGAGGTGGTCCGGGCGCAGGTGGCGGTCGAAAACGCGCGAATCTCGATGGAGGATACCGACGTCCTCGCCCCGATCTCAGGGACGATCATCGCGAAGAGTGTCGAGCGCGGCCAGGTCATTTCGTCGCCGACTCGGGACGTCGGCGGCGGCAGCGTGCTGCTCAAGATGGCCGATCTGAACCTGGTCCAGGTTCGAACCTCGGTTGACGAGACCGACATCGGCAAGATCCGCCCGGGCCTCCGCGCGACGGTCACGGTGGATGCCTATCCGAACCAGCCCTTCGAGGGCGAGGTCCTCAAGATCGAGCCACTGGCGGAGACGGTGCAGAACGTCACGATGTTTCCGGTGCAGGTCCGGATCGACAACCGCAACGGTTTGTTGCGGCCCGGCATGAACGCCGACGTCCAACTCCACATCGGCCGGCGGGACAGCGTCCTCGCGGTGCCGAACTCCGCTCTCCGCACCACCCGCGACGTGAGTTCGGCCGCCCAGGTTCTCGGCATCACGGAGCAACAGCTGCAGCCGATGATGGCTGCGGCCCAGAAGGTGGCTGATTCACTCAAGGATCTCGCGGCCAGGAACGCGCCCAAGGACACGACCAAGAAGGACGCACCCAAGCCGGAGGCCGGGGCCAAACCGGCCGGCGCTACCATGACCACCCCGGACGGCCGGACGATCCCGCTCCCGGCCGGCGTCACGGAAGCGCAGGTCCGCGAGCTTTTCCGCAAGCGGTTCTCCGGCGGAACGCTGACGCCGCAGGAACAGCAGACGATGCAGAAGGTCATGCAGAACTTCGGCGGGGGCCGAGGGGCTGGCCGGCCGCGGAACGGCAACGATTTCCAGTTCGGCGGCAACTACATCGTCTTCGTCAGGCGGAACGGCCAGCCGGTCCCGATCATGGTGCGGACCGGCCTGACGGACCTCGACTACAGCGAAGTGATCAGCGGTTTGTCGATGACGGACTCGGTCCTGGTCCTTCCAAGTGCCAGCCTGGTTCAATCGCAACAAGAGTTCAAGAACCGCATGACCAACATGACCGGGGGCGGGGCCGTGCCGGGCATGCGGTCGGCTTCATCGACCAGCGCGCCGTCCACGGCGGCTCGCCCCGCGACGGGGGGCCGCCCATGATCATCGGCGAAACGTTTCGGGTGGCTTTGTCGAGTATCCGGGCCAATAAGCTCCGGGCGGCGCTCACCATGCTCGGCGTTGTCATCGGCGTCGGCGCGGTGATTGCGGTCGTGGCCCTTGGCACCGGGGCCCAGAAGGCGGTCGAAGACCGGATCAACGCGCTCGGGGCTAACGTGCTGTCGGTCTACCCGGGCCAGTCATTCTTTGGCGGCCGGGCGTCCGACAACCGGGTCAGCCTCACGGTCGACAACGCCGACGCCCTCCGCCGCGACGCGCCGCTGATCGCCGATGTGGTGCCCGAGCTCAGCCGCAACCTGACCGTCGGGTACAGCAACAAGAATCTCAATGTCAGTGTCGTCGGAACCACGCCCAATTTTCTTTCGGTCAAGAACTTCCACATCCAGTACGGGTCGATGTTCACCGTCGGCGACGATGGAGCCCGGCAGCGGTACGCCGTGCTTGGCAACTCGATTCCGGACATGCTGGGGGTCAACCCGGCGGCCCTGATCAAGCAGCAGATCAGCATCGGCGGCCAGACGTTCGATGTCGTCGGGGTCCTCGAGAAGAAGGGCGCCGCGATGTCATTCTTCAATCCGGATGAGCAAATCCTGATTCCGCTCAGCACGGCCCGCTACCGGGTGATGGGGACGGACCGGCTCCGGCAGGTGAGTCTCAAGGTCAGGGACAACGTCCCGCTTGAGCAGGGCATGGTCGATATCGAACGGGTGCTCCGGCGAGAGCACAAGATCCGGCCCGGCGCGGACAATGATTTCCAGATCCGGAACCAGCAGGATATTCTGGCGACGCAGCAGCAGGCGACCGAAGTGTTCAGCCTGCTGCTCGCGAGCATCGCGGCGGTCTCGCTGGTCGTCGGGGGCATCGGGATCATGAACATCATGCTGGTATCGGTGACCGAGCGAACCCGAGAGATCGGCGTCCGGCGAGCCCTGGGCGCCACGAAACTCAACATCATGAGCCAGTTCCTGGTCGAGGCGGTGGTCTTGTGCCTGATGGGCGGCCTGTTCGGCGTTCTGGTCGGGATGTTGAGTGCCCGATTCATGTCCACGCTCCTGGGATGGAATACCCTCATCTCGCCAACCGCCGTCATTGTGGCGTTCGTGTTCAGCGCCCTGGTGGGGTTGTTCTTCGGCCTCTGGCCGGCGCGTCGGGCCGCCAACCTCAACACCATCGACGCGTTGCGGTACGAGTAGTGCCCGCGGTTCGAGTCTAGTTCCTCCCAATGTGGTTGGCAGGTTTGTCGCTCGCCTTGCAGGCGGCGGCCGGGGCTTCGGAGCGCCCGGTCGTCCGCCCGCCTCGCATCGATACCGTCGTCACGGTCGACGGCCGTCTCGATGAGCCGGTGTGGCGGCGGGCCGCCAAGCTTGACGGCTTTCATCAGTACCGGCCGGTCGACGGCCAGGCCGCCGCGCAGCGGACCGAAGTCCTCGTCTGGTACAGCCCCAGCGCCCTTTATTTCGGCATCATTGCTCACGACCGGAGCCCAGGCTCGATCCGGGCGACACTGGCCGACCGGGACAAGATCTTCGACGACGACCGGGTCATCGTCTACCTGGACACCTTCAACGACCGACGCCGGGCCTTCGTCTTCGGTGCCAATCCGCTCGGGGTTCAGGAGGATGGCGTCCGAACCGAGGGCGGTTTCGGTGGAGGCGGAGGCGGGGGACGTGGTGGCGGGGGCGGCGGTGCGGTCAGTTACGATCGAAGCCCCGACTATCTCTTCCAGTCCAAGGGCCAGGTAACCGACAGCGGATACGTGGTCGAGATGCGGATTCCATTCAAGAGCCTCCGGTACGCCTCCGGATCCCGGGCGACGCCTGGCGATATTGGCGGCATTTCGCCCGGGGGCACGACGATGACCTGGGGCTTCAACGTGGTACGGGCCACTCAGCGGAGCGGATTCGAGGACACCTGGTCCGACGTCCGCCGAGGCGGGACCAGTTTCCTGTCACAGGGCGGGTTGCTGGCCGGCCTGACCGACATCAAACGCGGGGTGGTGACCGAGTTCCAGCCGGTGATTACCGCCAGCGCTTCTGGCGTTCGCGATTCCGTCACCGGGGTGTTTGGCCGCGAATCGCTCAAGCCGGATCTCGGAGCGAACCTCCGGCTCGGCTTCTCGAATCTGGCGATCGATGCGACCGTCAATCCTGATTTCAGTCAGGTCGAGTCGGACGCCGGGGCCGTCACGCTGAACGAGCGGTTCGCAATCTACTTCCCGGAGCGGCGGCCGTTTTTCCTCGAAGGGATCGAGTTGTTCCAGAGTCCAGGATCGGTCGTTTACACCCGGCGGATCGGGTCACCGGTGGCGGGCGGCAAGATCACGGGCAAGTTCGGCCGGCTGAGCCTGGCGCACCTGACGGCGGTTGACGAGGAATACGACCCGTACGACACGACGCTGACCTTGAAGCGGCATCCCGTGGTGAATGTCACCCGGATCCGGACCGACCTCGGGGCCAATTCGCTAGCCGGCTTCACGGTCACCGACCGTTCGGTGGCGGGCGGGTTCAGTCGGCTGGTCCAGGCCGACACCCGGCTGTTGTTCGCCAAGGTGTATGCGGTGAGCGGGAATCTGGGCCATTCGTGGAAACGCCTTGATGGCGAAACCAAATCGGGGCCCGCCTGGTCGGTCGGGTTCGACCGGACTGGCCGCGCCTGGGGGTTCAGCTACTCGCTGGAAGGCGTCGATCCCGGGTTTGAAGCCGCCGTCGGTTTCGTGCCCCGGGTCGGGGATGTGAACCTTCGGGCCTTCAATCGGTTCAGTCTCTTCGGCCGGCGCGGAGCGCTGTTCGAGGGTGTCACTTTCTTCGGGAGCGGGAACCGGTACTGGCGGTATTCGCGTTTCGGGACTGACCGGGCCGTTGAGGGAGACCAGAGCCTCAGCGCCTTCGGGCGGATCCGGGGCGGATGGAGCTACGGCATCAATGCCCGGAGCGCATTCGTCGATTTCGATCCGGACTACTACCTGGGCGCCGCGGTGGCGTCCGGCACCGGGTTCGTTCCCTACGCCGGCCCGGCGCGTCTCACGAACGCGGCGGATGTTTCGGTCAACGCCAGCTCGCCGAATCTGCCATGGGGCAGCATCAATGCCCGGGTCCAGCGGCGAACGGTGGGACTGTTTTCGGAGGCCTCGCGGGCCCGCGAGTTCCAGGCATCCGGGGGCTTCGAGGTCCGACCCCGCCAATGGGCCCGGGTCGAGGGCAACCTGGTCTACTCGCGCCTGGTGCGGACGCGGGACGGGAGCGAGTTCGGGCGGACGATCATTCCGAGGATCCGGGTCGAGATCCAGCCGAACCGGACCTATCTGTTCCGGATCATCACCGAGTATCGATCACAGCGGCGGGATGCTCTCCGGAGTGCCGAAACCGGCCAGGTCCTCTATTTTGACGGCGTCGCCTCGGAGCCGACGAACACCAACCGCTTCCGCGCCGATTTCCTGCTGTCGTTCCAGCCCTCGCCGGGGACCGTGGCCTTCCTGGGCTACGGTGCCGGGTTCGACGGCGATCGCACGTTGTCGTTCCAGCGTCTGGTCAGGCAGGACGACGGATTCTTTCTGAAGCTTGCCTATCAGTTCCGCCGGTAGGCGGCCGGGTCCACTTTCGGGGGACACCATGCCGACTTCGATCGTCCTCGGCACCGGCCGAGCCGTGCCGGGCCGAGTTGTGACCAATGACGAGTTCTCCGGGTCGATGGATACCTCGGACGAATGGATTCGGACCCGGACCGGGATTCGGGAACGCCGATGGATATCGCCGGGTGAAACGGGTGTCGACCTCGGCCTCGAGGCGACCCGCCAGGCACTCGCCGCCGCCGGCATGCAGCCGGGCGAACTCGATGCCATCATCTACGCCACGATCACTCCCGATCATTTTCTGCCGGGCAACGGCGTCTATCTCCAGACCCGGCTTGGGCTGGGTCCGATTCCGGCGATCGACCTTCGAATGCAGTGCGCCGGTTTCGTGTACGCGTTGTCGGTGGCCGATGCGTTCATCCGGGGAGGCATGTACCGCCGGGTCCTGGTCGTGGGCCAGGAAATTCAATCGACCCGGATGGACGTGAGCCCGAAGGGACGCCATACGGCAGTACTGTTTGCGGATGGCGCCGGGGCGGCCATTCTCGGCGCCACCGACGAGCCGGGCCGCGGGATCCTGGCCTTCGACCTCCATTCCGACGGCGCCTTCGCGGAGAAGCTCTGGGTCGAGGAGCCGGGGTCATTGCACAACCCGACGATCAGTGCCGATCGGTACGAGGCGGGGACCTACTTTCTGCAAATGGACGGCAAGGAAGTCTTCCGGCATGCGGTCCACCGGATGCCGGAGTCAGTCCGTACCTGCCTCGACCGGCTCGGGCTGGCGCCCTCGGAGATTGCGCTGCTGATTCCGCATCAGGCCAACATGCGGATCTCGGAGATGGTACAGCGGGAGCTGGGGCTGGCCGACAGCCAGGTCTACAACAACATCGAACGGTACGGCAACACCACGTCGGCGACCATTCCGATTGCGCTCGACGAATGTGTCAGGGCGGGCCGGGTCGCCCCTGGCGACCTGGTGGCCTTGACCGCGTTCGGTTCCGGGTTTGTCTGGGGCAGCGTCGTGATGCGGTGGTAAGGGCTCGCCCGGTTTGCTACGAGGTGGCCATCATCGGATACTTCTGGGTGTAGTAGTCTTGCCCCCGATAGGCGACGGCGCGGTACAGCTGTTCGTCGGGGTCGTCTGCATTCTGGATGAAGAGATGCAGCTGACCCGGCCACATCGTGGCCTGGAGCGTCCACCGATCCTCGTGCGCCATGAAGACCCACTGCAGTGCCCCGCCACCGGCGTCGGTCAGGTGGACTCGACTGGCCCGTTCGAGCGAGACCTTCTCGGGGAGGCCGGTCGATGCCGCCCCCCAGGGCTCGAGTTCGAGTTCGGCGTCCATCCACGAGCGGATGTGGAGCACGCCCGAAACCGGATCCTCATGGAAGGGGATCTCGAAGTCGACGCTCCACTCGCCCAAGGCGTCCCACGCATGGTCCATTAGGCCAATATTAGGGATCTCGACCGTGGGGTGTTTCGGCATTTCATCTCCCAGGAATACCAAGGGTCTGCGGCAATAAGCCAATGACTGACTGGTAGTTACGATGCGGGATGCGGCGGGTGTTTTCGCGCTTTCCCGTTCCTGGGGTTAGTATCGGCATCGGACTCGCCGGATGTAGGGTGTGAAACCACCTCATTGGGCGTTGCGTACTGCAACACACTCTTAACAGTTGGGCTGACAGGGGGTTCCAATGTTCGAGATTCTCAGGCTGTGCATTGCCGGGGTGGCTGCGGTGTTCGCGTTCGGTTTTGCGCGCGGGTTCGTGCGGCGCCGGCTCCGGTTCGTGGATGCCGTCAAGTCGCCTTTGGCGCCGGTCGTCGCGGGCGGGATTGCGGCGCTGGTGGCTTGGCCGCTCACGCTGCTGCCGTTGATCACCGGATTCGCGGCGGCCATGGTCGGCATCGGCGTTGGGATGGGGACGGCGAGTGGCGTGAAGGCCCTGCGCAGCGGCGACTGAAGGCCGCGCTGGAGGTCGTTAAGTTAGGGGATGACCTCCGTTACCTGTTCCCGCTGTCATCAGACCCGCGATTCGGTCCCCTTCCGCCCGTTTCCGAACGAGCGGGGCCAACGGGTCCTGGATCAGATCTGCAACGTCTGCTGGAACGAATGGCTCAAGTTCCAGCAGCAGTTGATCAACCACTACGGCCTGAACGTCAGGGAACCGCGGTCGAAGGATCTGCTCTACGCCGAGCTGGACAAGTTCCTGTTTACCAGCGCGCCCCAATCCTGAACGACAAATCGATGGCCGGCCCCCTGGGCTCGAGGTCTTCGGTCATGCCGAGGAACCACTCGGGGCCGCGCTTGGCCCTGAGCAGGAAGCCGTAGTCGAGCGTCACCTCGCGCTGGTCGAGGGCGCGGAGCCCGGTGCCGTCGTAACTGTGGCTCTGGACGAAGAGATTCACGAACATGGCCTGCTGCTTGACGAACCGGTACCGGAATCCGAGGTTGCCGGCCGCGAACACCGTCTTCTCGTAGTCCGCGAGCTGCCCGGTCCGGGGGGTGACCCCGAGACCCAATCCCATTTCCGTGGTCCAGCGGTCGTCGAGCCGGAAGCGTGCGGTGCTGAACGCCGACACCGACACGGTCTTGCGGCCGTACCCCTCAGGCCCGGTCGGGAGGGTGACGGACACCGTGGTCTGCCAGTGAGGGCCGTGCCGCAGGCCGCCCATGAGGCGGATATCACCGGGGAAGGCCGATTTGGCGGGATAGTGGAGCGAGTCGCCGTTAGGCAGCTTCGCCGAGTAGAGGAACTCATTCCTCGGCCGGAGCGACCGGGCCGCCACCTGGAGTCCGGTCAGCTTGTGGTACCAGTCCAGGAATCCGTCGAGAAAGCCGTTGTAGGAGCCCTGCAGCGCCACCGAGCCGCCCACGAACCCCCGGCCCAGGTTCCGGATCACCGTGGCGTCGAATCTCAGAATTTCACCATCGAGGATGAACGCGGCATTGGGGCGCTCGGAAAATTCGATGGCGTTGCCGTAGTCGAGCTGGAGTCGGGTTTGCCAGCGGTGGCCGGGGTCGACATACGGCTGGAACAGGAGCCCGCTCCGGCTGGTGAGGACCGGGTTCAGCGCCTGATAAGGGGGGAGCCCCTGGGCAAAGGCCAGCCCGGATGGTCCCCCGGCCAGGAGCACAGCAGACAGGACGAGTCGGCGCATCGGTGGTCCGGTGTAGGAATGGGAGATTCGGCTCCGGGCGGCGGGGGCCGCCGGTCGCGGATAATAACGAACTACCGGCTGGTGATGTGAGCCAGCTGCCGGTCATGGGCCCGACGGAGCGCCAGCTGAGCGGCGACCGCTCCCACCAGGGCCGTGAACATGTCCCATTGGGTATCCCAGGGGTCGCCCTGGGTCCCGAGGAAGTCGGTGGCGGATTCGCCGCCAATCAAGGCGGACCACCACTCGATGAATTCATAGGACGCACTGATCGCGAGGCAGACGCAGGTGACCAGGAAGAACAGCCAGCGTCCCGGGCGGAGAGGGGAGCGGCGGAGCAGGATCTCCCTCATCACGATGGCCGGGACGAATCCCTGGGCGAAGTGACCGAGGCGGTCGTAGTTGTTCCGGGCCAGTCCGAATGCGGCTTGCGCCCAGGTGCCCAGCGAAACCCGGGCGTAGGTGTAGTGACCCCCGACGATCAGGATCAACGCATGGAGGAAGAGGAGACGATAGGCCAGCGGCGTAAGCGGAAAGCGGCGGGCCGTGGCCGTGAGAACCGGGACACCGAGGAGGACTGGAAACACCTCCATCAACCAGGTGCCGCGCTCGTAGGGTGCCAGGCCGGATATCACCAGTGCCACCAGCGCGAGCGCCGCCAGGGCCAGCGGCGCTCGACGATCGGTGTTCATGCGGAGGCGCCTTGCGCCGAGGCTGGCACCATGGGATTCCGGGGAAGAGTACCTCCCTAATATGCCGGCCGGGGTAAGCGGAAGCTACGGTCGGCAGACGAAAGCGGGGGTGGCTTGATGCCACCCCCGCTCCAGTCCGTCCGGCGAGATCAGTCTTCGTCCTTGTCGACTTTCGAGGTCACCGTCTGGCGACTCTTGTTTCGCATGATTTCGAGCTTGACGACGTCCCCGTTCTCGTAGGAGCGGAGAATCCGCAACAGGCTCGACGGGCCCCGGGCCTTTCGACCATCGACCGACAGGATCACGTCGCCGCCCTTGAGGCCGAGGCTGCTCTTCTCGGGGGCGTCGATGACGAGCACGCCCTCGCTGGTGCCGAAATAGGCTCCCAGCTCGGGATTGATGGGCGCCAGCTCCAGCTCGGCGAAGGGTCCGCCGAATGCCATGGCGAACTCACCCGGTTCGCCGCGGCGCATCAGCATGTTGGGATGGTTCAAGCCGTCGAGCTGGCCGCGGAGCGCTTCGAGGCGACCGTTCATTTCGGGGACCTGGAAATTGAAGCTTCTCTCGCCAAACTCGCGTTTGGCGAACGAGCGCTCGGCCGCGGTGATGACGTTGACGCTGCCGGATTCCTTGCCGCGGCGGTACTCGAGGCGGACGGTGTCGCCGGGCTCGAGTTTGGCGACCAGTTCGACCAACCGCAGCGCGGCCGTCGACTGGTCCTCCTCGTCGGCCCGGCTCGACTCGGCGCGGAGAAGCCGCTGGCCGTTGACACGCGTGATGATGTCCCCGGCCCGGATCCCGGCCTTGGAGGCGGGTCCGCCCGGGGTCACCGAGCTGATGGTGGCGCCGATCGAATCGTTGTTGGTGGCCTGCATGTCGAGCAGCACGCCGATCCGGGCGAGGTGGCTGGCCACCATTTCGAGCGGCGAGGCCTCTTCGCCGTTGACCCAGACTCGGGCTTTGGGCGCCGCGACCCGTTCGCGGGTGCGTTCCTGCGCGCGGGCCGGCATCGCCGAGGCCGCGGTCATCGCCAGTATCACCAGATATCGTCCAGTCATCCTGCTATCACTCCTTGGGGTTCAGAACCCCACGTAACGGGCACCAGTAAGGTGGACATCCACCAGGGCATCGAGCAGCCCGACCCGCTCGCGCCACAATTTGAGCATCTGTTGCTGACGAGCCTGCTGATCCATCAGGCCAACCGCTTCGATCTGCCGATCCACCCGGGCCAGCTGATCCTCGAGCGACGTCGTGACCGCGACCGTCCGGCCGTCCACGACCTGTCGATCCTGATCCAGGCCCTCGATCGCCCGCTCGAGACCTTTCGACTGGCTCATCACTTCGGCCAGTTCCGGGTCGGCGGCGACGAGCGTCCGTTCCTGGGAGGCCTGGTGACGGAGCGATACGAACGCGATGGTGACCGAGGCCGCGACGGCCAAGCCGGCGAACGCCACCCGTCGGAGCTGCTTCAGGCGCCGCTCCCGGGCGACCTTTTCCCGCACCGCCAGGAACAGATCCCGGCCCGGTGCGAGTGTCGGAAGCGCCTTGAGCTGAGCCGTGCGCTGATCGAGCCGATCGGACTCGGCCCGACAGGCCGGGCAGGTTTCGAGATGATCGCCCCACGAACGGACCTGGGGTTCGAGTCCCGGTTCACGGATGGCGAGCAGCTGCTCCATGGAGAGATGGGTCATTGCCTGGCCTCCTCCCCGAGCCACCGCCGCAACCGGGTGTGGGCCCGGGCCAATTGCGACTTCGAGAAGCTCACCGTCCGGTCCATCATCGTCGCGATTTCTTCGTGGGTGTAGCCTTCGACGTCGTGGAGCCATACCACCGCGCGGGATGTTTCGGAGAGCCGTTCGAGCGCGGCTTCGAGGTCCATGCGGAGGGCGGTGTCTTCCTTCTTGAACGGCAGGATGTCTTCAGGGAGCTCATCGGTATCGCGGTACTTGTTCCGGCGGAGGCGCATCAGCGCCTTGCTGGCGGTGACCGTCCGAACCCAACCCCAGAGGCTACCGTCGCCCCGGAACTGACCAATGCTGCGGAAGACTTCGATGAAAGCTTCCTGCATCACATCTTCGGCATCTTCAGTGGTTCGGCAAATCCGGCGGGCCAGGTTGTACACCGGCGACCCGAAGGCGCGGTAGAGCGCCTCCTGCGCCGCCGGGTCGCCTGCCCGGAGGCCGGGGAGTACCACCTCGGCGTTGGCGAGCCGGTACGAATCCATGGTCAATGTTCCTGTCTGCACGACCCGAAAGATGCCTAAAATGGGGATATGGTTGCAGATTATGGATATGGCAACCCCACCGCATGATTGGCTGCACCACCTCCAGGACGAGGCCGACGCGGCCTACCTGTACCGGGAGTTGGCTGGCCTCGAGCTAAATCCCGACAAGGCAAAGATTTACGATCAGCTGGCCAAGGTCGAAGATCGCCACGTTCAAGTCTGGGTCAAGGTCCTCAAGGAATCCGGATTTGAGCCGACGGTTCCAAAGCCCGGTTGGCGTCCCCGAATCATGGCGATGCTGGCCCGGCGGTTCGGCCCCGGGTTCCTCCTGCCGAGCCTGCTCGAGGAGGAGGGCCGGGAGGTCAAGAACTACCTCCTGCTGTATCAGCAGTCCTCCGAGGGCCCGGCGGCCACCGCGGCGTTGACGCTGGCCCGGGATTCCAAGCAGCACGCCACTCACCTGGCGACGATGGCCGGCCGCGGCGCTGAGCCGTGGCACAAGACCGAGGCCGGCGGCTTCCTTCGCAATGTCGTCTATGGCTTCAATGATGGCTTGACGGCCAATTTCGGGCTCGTTGCGGGCATGCTCGGGGCTCAGGGCGGCATCGCATCGGCCGGCCACGCCGTCGTGGTGGCTGGTCTGGCCGGCGCCATGGCCGATGCGCTGTCGATGGGGTCGTCGGGGTACTTGGCGGCCAAGAGCGAGCGCGAGGTGTTCGAGCACGAGATCGCCATGGAGAAGGAAGAGATCCGGCTGATGCCGGAGCTCGAGCAGGAAGAGTTGTCGCTGATCTATCAGGCGAAGGGCATCCCCGAGGCCCAGGCGGACACCCTGGCGGCGTCGGTCATGGCCGATCCGGTGCGCGCGCTCGAAGAGAAGGTTCGGGAAGAACTCAAGATTGGCGAGGCCAGCGCGTCTCCGATGCGGGAGGCCCTCATCACCGGGGTCGCGACCCTGATCGGCGCCCTGATTCCGGTGGCGCCCCTGCTGATCAGCACCGCACCCTGGGCCATCTGGACCTCGTTTGCGATCGCGATGGCCTCGCATTTCCTGGTCGGCGCGGCCCGGAGTCTGTTTACGGGCCGGGGAATCTTTCGCAGCGGCATCGACATGTTCGTGGTCGGCCTGGGCGTCGCGGCGGTGGGCTACTGGGTCGGAGAGTGGCTGGTGAAGCGGTTGTAGCCGGGCCGGAAACCGTCTTTCCGCCGCCGTCGGCGCGCCGGGCAGCCCCGGTTAGATTGTGCCGAGACCTTACTGGGGCAACCATGACCAATCCCACCGTGCCCGACGCCGAGCGTGGCGACGGCATTCACGTTCTTCGTGCCAGCGCGATCTGCCGGGCGTGGAACGGGATTCAATACAAGGCCGGGCTGGCCGGGCGGAACGTCGGATCCCGCCAGTTGTCGATGAACGTGGCGACCGTGCCGCCGGGGGCGATCGCGTTCGCACACATCCACGTCGATTTCGAAGTGATGCTCTACATTCTCCAGGGACGGGTCAAGCACGCCTACGGGGACGGTCTGGCCCAGGTGGTCGAGAACGGTCCGGGCGACTTCATCTTCATCGAGCCGGGCGTGCCGCACGAAGTCTTCAATCTGAGCGACACCGAGCCGGTCGTGGCGGTCGTGGCCCGGTCGGATGCGGGTGAATGGGAGAACATCGTCGACTATCCCAGCCAGTATCGGCCCGCCAAGTGACACCCTGGGTTCTTCGCCTGGTCATCGCCAACGTCGGCGTGTACTTCCTGCAGACGATGCTGCCGGGGATCGAGCAGCTCCTGGAGCTCCAGGCGGTTGGCCTGGTGTACCGGCCGTGGACGCTCGTGACGTACATGTTCCTGCACGCCAACCTGAGTCATATCTTCTGGAACATGCTGGGCCTGTATTTCTTCGGGCCCATTCTCGAGGCCCGGCTGGGCGGCCCCCGGTTTTTGCGGCTGTTTCTGATCAGCGGGGCGGTCGGGGGGCTGTGCTGGCTCATTTTCACGGCCCTGCCGCTCGGCGGGATCGGTGCGCTGATCGGGGCCTCGGGTGGTGTGTTCGGGGTTCAGCTCGGCTTCGCCTACTTCTGGCCTCGGCAGCCGATCTACATTTGGGGCATCGTGCCGATCGAAGCGCGGTGGCTGGTCGTGATCATGACGGCGATTTCGCTGTTCTCGGGAATTACCGGGTCGGGGGGCGGGGTGGCGCACTTCGCTCACCTGGGTGGGTTTCTTGGCGGGTTCCTCTATCTCCGATGGCTGGAAGGCAAGCAACAGGCTCCGCTCCGTGAATGGCAATCGGCGGCGCGGCCAGCGGTTCCGCGCCGGGAGGCGCCGACGCGGTCGCTCGAACGCTGGCAGAAGATCAAACGCGACGATCTGCACGAGGTCAACCGCGCCGAACTCGACCGAATTCTCGACAAGATCGGCGGGTCGGGGATTGCGAGTCTGAGCCAGGCGGAACGCGACTTCCTCGATCGTTTCAGTTCCCGGCTCCAATAGCGACATGCGACCGACTGCCCTGTTCGCGGCCGCCGCCGCCGTTTTGACGCTGGCCACCCCGCTCAAGGCCCAGACCCCGGGCGATGAGTTGCCGCCTTCGATGGCGCGGGCCCGGGGCGAGTATCTGTCCCGGACGTACACCGATGTGAAGCAGTTGCTGGTGGACTGGCAGGACTTTCACCAGAAGAACGATGCCGTGAAGCTTGGCAAGCTGTTCACCGATGATGGCCTGTTCTCACCGATCGAGGGCTGGTACGTGCAGGGCCGCGCGGCGCTGGTCGATTCGATGCGGCTCCGGATCCCCCGGATCCAGGCCTACCACTCCTCGTTGATCGATTTCACCGCCAGCGGCGGCTTGGCCTACTACCTCGGGCGGATGAGTTATCATCGGCAGGATGGCGCCGGCGTGGACGTGTCCGGCACCTTCGTGATGGTGCTCTATCTCGACGGGCGGCACTGGAAAATCCGCAGCTACATCGAGCGCGCCGGCCCCATCGACTAGCAGGTCATCGGGGCTGGGTGGACTTCACCAGCGGCAGCTCGGTTCGGGCGCTCCAATCCCTCATCGATCCATCGTAGATCTTCGGCTGATAGCCGAGGAGCCGGGCCAGGAAGTACATATGGCTGGCTCGGAACCCCACCGTGCAGTAGGTCACGACCTGCCGATCCTTCGCGGCGCCCGCCGCGGCAAACATCTTTTCCAGTTGCGCCCGCGGTACGAGGAGCGTCGAGCGCCCGCTGTCGGCGGCAGCGCGGTTGGTGAAGGTGTCGACCCAGTTCACGTTGTGGGCGCCGGGGATGTGGCCGTAGCGCGGCAGCATTTCGACCTCGGTCGTGCCAGCGTACTCCGCCGGGCTCCGGGCATCGATCAGGGTGACGCCGGCGTCATCGGTGTGGGTCTTGACCCAATCGGCGTCGACCACGATCGATCGGGGTCGGGGTTCGATGGAACCGTGTCCGGCCGGCGCCGGTTCCGTGCTCAGGGGCTGTCCGGCGGCGGCCCAGGCTGAGAGGCCACCGTCGAGCATGGCGGTCTGATCGCCGAGCCCGATCAGGTCGAGCGCGAGAAATGCGCGCGGGGTGGTCCACGCGTCGCCATAGAGAATGATCCGGGAGTTGCTCGACACGCCGGCCGATTCGAAAATCGAGTCGATGACGGCCACGGTCGGAAGCTCGACGCCGGGGGCGGCCGTCGTCCAGAGGGTCCGGGCCGGGAGGAATCGGGCGCCGGGGACGTGGCCCTTGTCGTAGTCTTCTTTTTCCCGGGCAATGTGGAGGATCACCACCGCGGCGTCGGTTCGGTGGCGGGAGACCCAAACGGCGGATACCAGCAGGTCGGCCGGGGCGGCGGTGCCGGTCAGGGCCAGGGCAAACAGAGGAAACAGCACGGCAGATCTCCGGATGACGGGTCGCGTTGGCGGTGGGTTACCCGCCCCTTCACTGGAACGATAGCGGGCCCTCACGGGCTTGTCATCGGATCGCCATCCGGGCGCGAGGCTGTCGTCATGGCCAGTGCCGACATTGGAATGGTCCTCAATCCTCGGAGGGTTCCAATGTTTTCGCAGCTGATCGAATCGAGCCGGCGGCCCGGGCGGCCCAACCCCGACGGGTTTCTGTCCTTCGCCTTCCACGTTGCGTTGGGGGTCGGCGTGATCGGGGCATCGCGGCAGGGGATGGCAGTCCTATCGGGTCCGGTGGTCGACACTCAGATCGTGTTCACGGCGAGCGAACCGATCCCGATTCCGGTGCGGCACCTCGACCGCAGGGGCCTGGCCTTGACCGTTGTGGCGCCGGCCCCGGTCGCCGTTGTGGTGACGGTGCCGGCGGACATCCCGACGAGCATCCCTCCTGCGGAACGCGGCCGGTCCGCATCGCTGTGGGCGGTTCCGTTGCCGCCTGGTTGTGCAGCCTGTTCCGGGATCGGCCTCGATTCCACCGTCGTGTTCGAGGAATCATCAGTCGATCAGCCGGTGGAGGTGCTGGATCAACGGCCGCCCGTGTACCCGCGAGGCCTCGAGGCGATGGGGGTGACGGGACGGGTGGTGCTGGAGTACGTCGTAAACGCCGAGGGTGTGGTCGAGCCGGGTTCCGTGAGGGTGCTCGAGGCGACCAATTCTGCGTTCGGGGAGAGTGCGGTCAAGGCGATCGGGCAGAGCCGGTTCCGTCCGGCGCGGATCGGCCGCACGGCGGTGAAGCAACTGGTGCGGCAAGCGGTGGGGTATAGGTAGTAAGTAGTAAGTAGGGGCTCCGTCTTCTGTGAGCAACGAAGCCCCTACTCTCTACTTGCTACTCACTAAAAAAACAGAAAACTCGGCGGCGCCATGCCGTTCTTCCGGAAGTTGGCGACGATCTGGCCGGCGGTCCACATCGAGTGCTGGTTCAGTTCGTCCCAGACCTGCCACTTCGGAATGAAGTTGCCGAAGAACTTGACCTGGGTGTCGCGGTCAGAGTCGGTCTGGGCGGCGATCATCGCGTCGAGCGAATCGTAGGTGTCGTTGATGTACTTCTTGAGGCCGGCGCGGCTGTTGAAGACCGCGGCTGTGTCGGCGGGGCCGACCGGCTGGCCCTTCAGGAACATGTTGGAGATAAAGGCGTTGGCCGAGACGATGTGGTGGACCTGTTCGGAAAAGGACCGCTGGGGCGGGGTGGCCCGGTCGCGATAGAGCTTTTCCGGCATCGAGTCCGCGAAGCTCAGGAGGAGCTTCCGCTGCGACTTGAGCGCGGCCTGCTGGATGGTGCGGTACTCCTTCGACATCTGGAACTTGGCCGGGGCGGTCTCGGGCGGCTTCGGTTGGGCGGCGGCGACACCGGCCAGGCCGGCGACGAGTGCCGTGGCGACGAGCATGGAGCGAATGGAGCGCATTGGATCCTCGAAAAGGGGAACGGGGTCTAAAGATAGCGTGGGGCCTCTACCGGACTACGCCTGGGGCCGGGGCCCGGTTCCAGGGGCCACGGGACTCAGGCGAAAAGGGCCACCTGGCCGCCGGTATGCCAGAACAGGACGGTAGCATCCGCGGGGATCCGGCCATCCCGGCAGTAGGCGATCAGACCAGCCAGTGCCTTGGCGGTGTAGGTGTGATCCACGAAGACGGCCTCATGGTGGGCAGCGGCCGTCTGGGCCTCCCGAGACGCATCGGTCGGCTGGCCGTACCCGGGGCCGACGAAGGCGTCGTCCACTTCGATACGGAGGGCGTCCACCAGGGCCGTTGAACCAACGCCAAGGAGGTCGCCGATGCCTGCGGCGATGGCCCGCACTTCGGCCTCGACGGCGGCTGGGGGATCGTCGGCGCTGATCCCGATGACGCGGGCGTCGAGCCGGTGAAGGGCGACGCCGGTGACCAGGCCGGCCGACGTTCCGCCCGACGAGCAGGCGTGGACGATGACGTCGGGCCGGGCCCCCTGGTGGAGCATTTCGCCGACGCCGGCCACGAAGCCCAGGGCACCCATTGGCGTCGACGCGCCGAGCGGCACGATGGCGGGTCGCCGCCCCTGGGCGCGGTAGCGTTCGACGGCCTGGGCCATCCCCGGTTTGCGATCCAGGCGGCCGGTCACGTATTCGCAGGTTGCGCCGAGGAGCTGGTTCAGGAGGGCATTGCCGGTGAGGTGCTCCGGCGGGGTGCCATTGACGACGATGTGACAGTGCAGCCCGGACGCGGCACAGGCCGCGGCGGTGGCCCGGGCGTGATTCGACTGGACGCCGCCACAGGTGATCACCGTATCGACGCCCTGGGCGATGAGATCCGGGATCACGTACCGGAGCTTCCGCACCTTGTTCCCGCCGAAACCGAACGAAATCGCGTCGTCGCGCTTGATGAAGAGCCGTTGAGACAGCCCGAGCGCGGCGCCGAGCCGGTTCATCGAGTCAATCGGGGTCGGGAAGTGGCCGAGTGCGGCGCTGGGCCGACGGGCGAGGTCGGCCAGGGCGATTTTCGCGATGGCGGAGTCGATCATGGTCTCCAAGATAGCTCGGAATCGGGGTAGTTAGATTTGGGGATGGGATTCCGCATTCTCGTTACGGACGACATCGACAACGAAGGCGTTGAGCTGCTCCGGGCCGTTCCCGATTTCATCGTGGACGACGTGCCCACGTTGCCCGCCGATCAGCTTCTGGCCCGGATCGCCGACTACGACGCAATCATCGGCCGAAGTGCCACCAAGGTTTCGGAGACTCTGCTCAAGGCCGCGACCCGCCTCAAGGTGGTGGGCCGGGCCGGGGTGGGCGTCGACAACGTGGCGATCGACGCCGCGACCCGGCTGGGCATCGCGGTCATCAACGCGCCGGCCGGGAACACGGTGGCGGTGGCAGAACTCTGGTTTGGCGTGATGCTTTCGTTGGTCCGACACCTCACCCGGGCCAACGTCTCCATGCAGGAGGGCCGCTGGGACCGGTCGGACCTTCTCGGCACCGAGCTCAAGGGCCGGATGCTCGGGATCGTGGGTCTGGGCCGGATCGGCGGCGAAATCGCCACGCGGGCTCGCGCATTCGGCATCAAGGTCTCGGCCTACGACCCCTACATTGCCGAGGATCGGTTCACGGCTTTGGGGGTGGCGCGGGTCGCGACGCTCGCGGGGCTCTGCGCCGTCGCCGACATTCTGACCGTGCACACACCGCTGACCGCGGAAACCACCGGCCTGATCGGCGTGAAGGAACTGGCCTCACTCCGGCCCGGGGCCATCGTGGCCAATCTGGCGCGCGGCGGGATCGTGGACGACAACGCGCTTCGGGTCGCGCTCGAGACCGGGCACCTACGGGGGGCGGCGCTCGACGTGTATGCCGCCGAGCCGGTCAAAGGGGATCATGCCTGGCGCCGGATCGAGAACGTGGTGCTGACGCCGCACATTGGGGCTTCGACGGCGGAGGCGCAGCGCAACGTGGCCGTGGACGCGTGCGAGGCGGTGCGCGATGCCCTGCTGCGCGGCGACCTGTCGCGATCCCTCAACGTGACGATGCCCGCGGGCGACTGGTCGCTGCTCCGGCCGGTCGTCGATCTGGCCCAGCGGGCGGCGGAAGTGGCGCGGACGCTGCTGGCCGATCACGGCGCCCGGGCGATTCAGTCGTTGACTCTCACCCGCGGCGCTGATCTCGCCGCGGCCGGCACCACGCTGCTGTCAGCCGCGGCGCTGGGGGCGCTCGAAGGGGTGATCGACGAGTCGCGACTCAACCTGATCAACGCCCGCGCCATCGCGACGTCGCGCGGCATCACGCTGGGCATCGCCGAAGACTCGGCGCAGGCCCATCCGCGGGCGATCGAAGTGCGGATTGTCGCGGACGGGCAGGAGATGCGGATCGGCGGCGTGGCGCCGATCGATGCTGCGCCACGGCTCACCAGAGTGGGCCCGTTCCACGTGGATGTGGCGCCGCGGGAAACGCTGATCGTTCTGACCAACCGTGACGTACCCGGCGTGATCGGTCACGTTGGCACCGCGCTCGGCGATGCCGGGGTGAACATCGCCGAGTACCACCAGGCCCGGCTGGCGGAAGGGGGCGAGGCACTGGCGGTGATCTCGGTGGACGGCCCTGGTGGTGCCGATCTCCGGCGGACACTCCTCGACATTCCTGACGTCCAATCCGCGTCGGTGATCCACTTTCCCGCCGTCGAATGATTGCACTGGTTACCGACCGCGACGTTCGCGTCGGGTTTTCGGCGGACGCGTCGGGGCTGATTCTGGTGCCCGACGCGGTGGCCCGGCCGTCGAGCGTCGATGAGGTTGTCGACGTTCTCCGTCAGGCCGGGGCCGAGAGAACTCCAGTCACGCCGGCGGGGGGCCAGACCAGCACCACGGCCGCCAGCATCACCGACCGCGGCATTCTGCTGTCGACCCGGGCGCTCGACCGGATTCTCAACATCGACGTCGGGGCCCGGACGGCGCGGGTCGAGTCCGGGGTGCTGATCGGCGATCTGCAGCGGGCGCTGGCGCCTCACGGTCTCTTCTTTGCCCCGGACCCGACCAGTGACCAGGAGTGCACCATCGGGGGCGCGATCGCGTGCAATGCGTCGGGGCCGCGGACGTTGCGCTACGGCGCGACCCGGGTGCACGTGAAGGGCCTGACGGTGGCGCTCCTGGGCGGACAGGTGATCGAGGTGCGGCGATCCCGGCTCGAGAAGAACACGGTCGGGTATCCGCCCCTTCAGGATCTGGTCGACTGGTTCGTCGGAAGTGAAGGCACCCTTGGCGTGGTGGTGGCGGCTGAACTGGCGCTGTTGTCGAAGCCCGCCGTGGAAATCGGTCTCGCGATCCCGTTTGCCGATGAGCGGCAGGCGCTGGCATTCGTCGTGACGGCGCGGGAATCGGCGGCGGTGTCGCCCCGGTGTCTTGAGTTTCTGGACGGGGAAGCGGCGGCGATCGCTCGCGGGGATGGAGGTGCGAGCGTGTGGCCGGCGGACGTTGGTGCCGTGGTCTACGTCGAGGAGGCCCGGAACGATGAGCCGCCGCTCGACGCCTGGCTCGCGCTGGCCGAGGCGCATGGCGCGCTGACCGACGCCGTCAACGTCTTTGAGGGAGACGGCTCGCTCGGCGTGGCCCGGCGGCTTCGTCATGCGGTGCCGGCCCAGATGCACGAGCGGGCGGTACGGTATCGCGAGGCCGGCGGTCGGCGGATCTCGACTGACTGGGCGGTGCCCTATTCCAACCTGGCGGCGGTGATCAGCGAGGTCCGGGCCCGCGCGGCGGAGGCGGAACTGATCCCTCCAGTGATCTTCGGCCATGCGGGCAACGGGCATCCGCACTGCAACTACATCGGCCGGGATGCCGCCGAGGTCAGGACGATCGAAGCGGTGGTGGAGCGGACGCTGCGGGACGTGGTCGGCCAGGGGGGGACGGTGGCGGCGGAACACGGGATCGGGAAGATCAAGGCCAAGTGGTTGCCGCTCCAGTTCGATTCGACCCAGCAGCGGATGCTGCGGGCAGTGAAACGGGAACTGGATCCGCTCGGACTCCTGGCCCCAGGCAACATCATCTAGCCCTCTCGACTGGGCCGTGGCCCGCAACGAATTGCAGTCGCCGGTGACGGGGCGGAACAACTTGCCGCCACCGTGTCGCGACCGAAAATCTCGCTCATTGCCCGCCCCCGACGTTAGGCCGGCCCGCCCCCATCGGTGACGCCGCCGCTCCAGATCGTTGACAATGCACGAGATTCGCCGGGGCCGGCCGCCTCGGCACCCACCTTGCCTTCTCATTCGCCGACTCCCCACCCGAGGACGGCAGGATGCCGAAGACCAGCGATATCAGACCGCAGTTGAGCTACGTGCTGACTGCGATCTCCGACCAGGAAGTGCATAACGTTGCATGCTGGCTCCGGAGCAACTCGCTCTCGCCGGCGGTGGAGATCGTCCTGGCGGCGCCGGCGAAGGTCTTTTCCCGGATAGCGGCGCGGGCGATCCCATCGCATGTCAAACTGGCCTCGGCGGACGGCGTCGTGGACCGCAAAGGCGTTCAGGTGGCCGGCGCGCGCGAGACCACCGGCCTGGTGGTGATCTGCGTCAGTTGTGAAGACGATTTCGAATCCCAGCTCCGCGACCCCTTCGCCGTTGCGACGTCCGGCGATGAGGATCCGAGTGAGTGGGCGGGGGCCGTGGTGGCCGAGTTGCCGCCGGCCCGGGTGGAGGTCAGCGCGGGTCCGGTAATTCGCTAACGAGACTCTTCGAGGGCCTGGCGGCAGTCGTCGATCGAGATCGTCAGTCCGGTGCGAGCCCAGAACGTGTCGTAGTCGGGCTGTTCCCGCCGGACGGCGGTGGTCAGGTCCCACCATTCCGCCACGGCCAGGACCTGGCTCAGGGTTTCGCCTTCGCTCTCGTCGAGGGTGAAGCCGATGTCGCCATACCAGGAATCCTGGTAGCGGCGATAGGTCTCGCGCGGGTGGGCCGCAATCGCGCGGGCGCTTTCGATGTCGAGATTCCACTGCAGGGCCGCGACGCCGCCGATCGGCCCGTGGAGCCGGCCGAGGACGTCGCGCAGGAAGGTTCGGGGAATCCGCAGGGTTTGCCGTCCCGCGGTCCGCATGGCGGTCAGCCGGTCGAACACGATCAACTTGCCCAGGTCATGGAGCAGTCCCAGGGTGTAGCATTTCTCGGGATTGGCGCCGGTCGCCTGGCCAATGCGCCGCGCGGCGGGTGCGGTCCGCACCATGTGGGTCCAGACCTGCTGGACCATGGTGCCATATTCGCCGCCGGGCCGACAGAGCAACCCATCCACCATCGAGCTCATCAGGACGCTGTGCAGTCCCGACAACCCCACGCGTTGCGCCGCGGCGTCGAGGGACGCCAGAGGTTCGCCGGTGGAATAAAAGGGGGAATTGGCGTGCTTGAGGAGCGCCTGGGTGAGTGCCGGGTCCTGATGAAAGGCCTCGAGGATCTGGCCGAGAGATGTGTTGGGGTCGCGGCAGGCGGCGAGGGCCCGCTGGGCCGCGAGCGGCGGTCGGCGAATCGCGCCGGTGATGTCGCCGCAGAGATTCTGCAGCAGGGCGCCGGGATCGCCCGCGAGTTCCTCGGGAGTCAGCGTTGCCTCGAGATGGTGCAAGGCGTCGGCAATTTCGGAGTCGAGGTGGCTGCGGAGGGCTTCGGCGGTCGCCGCCTTGGCGCCACTGGCCGCCGGGGCCGGCAGCGGCTCGGCGACCGGGGCCGAAACGGTGGCCCGTTCCGAGACGGAGGTTGCGGCCGGAACCGGGCGATAGGGCTGGGGCCGAGGCGGCTTGGCACGCCAACGGCCTTCGGTCAGCCAGGAAAGAATCCGAAGAGGCATGCGTCGGGTATCGGCCGGGGCGGGCGCGGCTTTAGCCCGGCGACGTCATTCGGTCTTGGCGAAGAGCCGGTCGTATTTCCCGGTCGCGAAGGCGGCGTCGATCCGCTCCGCCAGTCGGGCCATGAGCCTGGGATCGCCGTCGCCCTTGTCCATGTCGATCGAGACCCAGCTTACGTCGGAGTCCACGACCGCCAGCTTGAACGGCTTACCCTCGATCTTGAGCACGACGTAGAAATCGTTGTTGGGATCGCGCGGCATCCGCTCCGCGCCCATGTCGCTCACGAGGAATTCGACCAGCGCCTTTCGCATCGGTTCGCCGCAGGGACGGATGGTGTAGTTCTGGTACTCTCCGTCCTGGTTGAGCGTCAGTTCACCGCGATAGGGCAGGGGCTTGAAATCCTTGCGTTCGACCAGGCGGTCGTGGCCGTTGTCGCCGCGGACCCAGGTGAAGTGATGGGCCACCCAGGCCGGGTCGAGCTTGTGGTAGTCGCTGTACCGCATCCGGGTGCGATCGAGCGGCAGCGAATAGTGGGTATCGGTTTTCCAGTCGGTGATGCCGAGGATCGGGTCGGCCTCGGAGCCGTGCCGGAACGTGAACCAGACGTAGCTCAGGCCGTCGGGTGACAGGCTGATCGGCGGGAGCCCGTTGATCGGGCTGGGGTCGTCGGGATAGGTCGTCGCGGCGTGGCCCCGCGTGCGAGTGTCGAACACGCCATTGCCGAGTTGATAGACGCCCCGGATGGCGAAGGTGGACCGATCGATCCATCCCGGGACCGGTTCCACCTGGCGGGCGGCGCGGAACTGCTCCGGGTCGCTGGTCAGAAGATGAGCGCTGCTCGGCTCGCTGCAGAAGGTCAGTGGTTCGAGCTTCGGCCGGCCCTGGTCCTCGGTGAGGAACTGACAGTGCTCGCCCGAGGTGACCAGCAGGGCGGGCACGGCGCCGGGAACCAGGGCTATGCCTGTAGCGTCCTCGAGCCCGGCCACCGGTTTGTTTTTGTGGCTGATCCTGAAAGTCGAGTGGGACGCCAGTCGGGAAGAGCCGGACACATGGTAGAAGTAGCCCGACGCCGTGGCGATCTCGAATGGCCCAATGGCCTCGGTCCGGATGGTTTCCGAGCGGCGGACCACCCGGTAGCGGACGGTGAACATGTCCGCGAGTGGCGGTGCGCCTGGCCGGGCGCGGGGCATCCAGGCGCTCCACTCGCGATCCTTGGCGCCGGGCCGCGCCGGCAGGGGAATGATGAACCCGCCCAGGGTCTTGTCACCGATCCCGAGGTCGAGGATCCGGTCGCCGCGTTCGGTGAAGATCGGGGCCACGCCGGTCACGATCCAGCGGCCGTCGTCGCGCCGGGCCTGATCGACGAACAACGGGCCGGTCTCGCTCTTCCGCACGACTTGGCCCGTCGTGCCGGTGCTGAAACGGGTGAACCCGAGGCCGGGATAGGAGGCGGGGTCGGTGGTGTCGGCGGCGGGCCAGCGGAGTTCCGCCAGGACGAAGAGGGTTTCGCCTTCGATTGTCGGCGAGACATCGGCCAGGAGCCTGGCTACGCCGCCGATCGAGGTCCCGAGTACCAGCACGATGCCGAAGGCGACCGCGAGCGCCTTCAGGAATCCCGGGTTCGCGCTCCCGGCAATGGCCCGGGCGGCGACCAGGCCGATCACGCCGCCCGCCGCCCCGCCGAGCAGGGCCATGATGACCATGAAATAGCCGGAGCCGCCCTCGAACGAGGAGATCCGGTACCAGTCGACCGCCAGGGAGGTGATGAACCCGCTTACGAGGAGGCCGAGTGCGCCGGTGAGCAGGCCGGTGAAGAATGTGGCAAGCCAGGTCATGGCGGAAGAAGTTATCCCTTCCCCGGATGCGGTCCAGTCGATAGCCTTCGGGCCGATTCTTTCGTTTCCCATGGAGTTGACCCGATGGTACGCCGGCTTTTCCCCCTGCTGACCGTTCTCGCCGTTGGCGCCTGCCGCCAGTCCGGGCCGGGCAACGTCACGCTGGACCGCTGGAAGCAATCTGACGCCGAGCCGGGCCAGTGGCTTGGTCTGGGTCGGACCTACAAGGCGGACCGGTTCTCGCCGCTCAAGAGTCTCACCGTCGACAACGCGAAACAGCTCGGCTTTGCCTGGGAGTACCAGGCGAGGTCGCACCGCGGACGCGTCGAGCACGGGCAGGAGGCGACGCCGATCGTGGTGGATGGCGTGCTCTACGTCTCGGGGCCGTGGGGGACGGCGTTTGCGGTGGATGCCAGGACCGGGCGGGAGAAGTGGCGCTGGGATCCGCCGGTGGACGGGAGCTACGGGCGGCGGGCCTGCTGTGACGTGGTGAGTCGAGGGCTGTCGGTCTGGGGCGGCAAGGTCTACGTGGCGACGCTCGACGGCTGGCTGTTTGCGCTCGACGCCGCCACGGGCACGGTGATCTGGAAGGTGGACACCTTTACCGATCGCGATTCGCGCTACTACACCATCACCGGCCCGCCGATCGTGGCCAAGAACGTGGTGGTGGTCGGGAACAGCGGGGCGGAGTTCGGGGTCCGGGGGTACGTCACGGCGTACGATCTCGTGACCGGTGGACAGAAGTGGCGGTTCTACACCGTGCCGGGCGATCCAGCCAAAGGTCCTGACGAACATCCCGAGGTGTCGGTGGCGCGGAAGACGTGGGATCCCAAATCGGATTGGGCCTCGGGTCTGGGCGGGACGGTGTGGGGCGAGATGAACTACGACCCCGAGCTGAATCTGCTCTACGTCGGCACCGGGAACAGTTCGCCGTATCCGATCTGGTTCCGGAGTCCTTCGGGCGGGGACAATCTCTTCCTGACGTCCATTCTTGCCCTCAATCCCGATGACGGCCGGATGAAGTGGTACTACCAGACCACACCGGGCGAGATCTGGGACTACACTGCGACAATGAACATGATCCTGGCGGACCTTCCGATCGGCGGAAAGACGCGCAAGGTCATCATGCAGGCCCCAAAAAACGGATTCTATTACGTCCTCGACCGGGAAACGGGTCAGTTCATTTCCGCCGAGCCGTTCGTGTACGTGAACTGGGCGAGCAAGGTCGATTCGACGGGGAAGCCCGTCATCACGGGCAAGGCCACATACAAGGACCGGCCGGCCGCGATCTTCCCGACCCAATCGGGCGCGCACAACTGGCAGCCGATGGCGTTCAATCCCCAGACCGGGCTGGTCTACATCCCTGCCCGTGACGAGGGCATGATCATGTTCGGGGACAAGACCTACAAGTGGGTCCCCGGCGACGTGAACATGGGCTCGGCCGCCGTGTTCGGCGAGCTGCCCAAGGAATTCAAGGCGAGTCAGGAGCTGCCGATGACGGTGTCGCCCGAACTGGAGGCCCAGCTCAGGGCAACGACCAGGGGTGAACCGTCGATGGCTACGCACGAGTTCCTTCTGGCGTGGGATCCGGTGGCGCAGAAGGAACGGTGGCGGGTGCCGATCAGCGATTTCGAGTGGATCGGCGGCGGGGTGCTCACCACGGCGGGGAACCTGGTCATTCAGGGCACCGGATCGGGCAAGCTGGTGGTGTACCGGGCCGACACCGGGGAGAAGCTCCACGAGATCGAGGTGGGGACCGGGATCATCGCGGCGCCGATCAGCTACGAGCTCGACGGGGCGCAGTACGTGGCGGTGATTGCGGGATTCGGCGGGGCGGTGAACCCGGTGCTGTCGCCGGCCACGGCGGCGGCGCACTACGAGAACTACGGGCGGATTCTGGCGTTCAAGATTGGTGGCGGGCCGACGCCGCTTCCGCCCAAGCGGGTGGCCCTGCCGGTACCGGAGCCGCCCTCGGTGGCGTGGTATGCCGATTCACTGGCCGAGCGGGGCGCGGGGCTGTTTGCCCAGCGGTGCGCGCGGTGTCACGGCGGGAAGGGCGAGGGACAGCTGTCGGCGTATCCCGATCTCCACCGGCTGCCAGCGGCCACCCACGCGATCTTCGATTCGGTGGTGCTGGGCGGGAAGTACGCGGCCAACGGGATGGCGAGCTTTGCCGATGTGCTGACGGCGGCCGATGTGCAGGCGATCCACGCCTACCTGATCCGGGAACAGCGCCAGCTCTTCAAGGCGGACCGGCCGCGTTAGGCGTCGCCCCGCAATCGTTCGACGATGGCGGCGACGTGCAGCGCCGTCGTGTCGAGCGCCGGGATTCCGGCGATGACCGGTGTCGCGATCAGAAGCGGCAGTTCGGTGCCGCCAAGGATGACGCCGTCGGCCCCGGCGTCGCGGCGGAGCCGGTCGACGAGCGCGATGACGCCGGCACGGGTATCGTCGCGAAAATCGCCCTTCAGCAACTCATTCACGTAGCGTTCGTGAAGCCAGGTCCGATCCGACTCGGCCGGGGTGACGATCGTCGCCCCGTGGCGGGCGAACACCGCGGGGTAGAACGGCGCTTCCATCGTGACCATGGTGCCGAGCAGGGCCAGGCGGCCGAGTCCCATTCGTCGCGCGGCATCGGCGCAGGCTGCCACGATGCTGACCAACGGCATCGGTGAGCGGGCCGCGACTTCGTCGAAGACCAGGTGCGGCGTGTTGGCGCTGATCGCCGCGAGGCCGGCGCCGGCCGCGGCGAGCCGCCGCACGGAGTCGACCAGATACTCGATCAGGCCGGGGCGATCGGTGGCGGCGAGGCGGAGTCCCCGCTGAACGTCGAGGCTGTCGATGACGATGGCCGGAGCGGTGGTCGGGTCGTGGGTCCGCCAGGCCTCGAGGATCCGGCGGTAATAGTCAATCGTGGATTCGGGCCCGAGGCCGCCCACCAGACCGAGCATGGTCATGCGTTCCCTCGCTCCTCGAGCAATTTGACCAGCGAGTACAGAGTCGAGTTGACCGGTGTTGGGATTCCGAGTCCGGCGCCGCGGCGAGCGATGTATCCGTTGAGCGCGTCGATCTCGGTTCGCTTGCCCCGGGCGATGTCCTGCGCGGTTGACGACATGGCCTCGGGAATCGCCCGGCCGAGTTTGCCGGCGGCCTCGATCAGGCCAGCCGCCGGGACGGCAATGCCCGCGGCCCGGGCGACATTCGCGCCTTCCTCCACCACCAGGCGCACCGTCTCGCGGGTGAGCGGGTGGCTGTCGATCTGTCCGTACCGGGCCCGGCTCAGGGCGGAGATGGCGTTGTAGGCGCAGTTCATGATGAGCTTGCTCCAGAGGTCGGCCTCGATGTCATTCGACACCTCGCATTGCACCCCCGCGAGGGTGAACAGCGCCGCGACCTCGGCCGGGCGCCGGTCTGAGGAGGCGCCGCCCGCGAGCCGGCCGGGGCTCCCCAGCCTGAGGTCGCCACGGCCGGCGTGGGTGACCTGTCCGGGTCCCGTCATCTCGGCACTCACGTACACTGCCGCCCCGATTGCGTCGATGTTCGCCGCGGACCGGATCCGCTCGACGTTGTCGACGCCGTTCTGGAGGCTCACCACGATCGCATCATCCGCAAGGTGCGGGGCCATGGCCCGGGCCGCGACTTCGGTATCGAGCGTCTTGACGCAGAGGAACACGACGCGAGCGCCGGCGACGCCGTGTGCGTCGGTCGCGGCCGTCACGGAGACCTGGTGGCGGGTGCCGCCGATTTCGAGGACCAGCCCGCGGCGGCGCAATGCGTCGGCGTGGGTGGGCCGGCTGATGAGCGTGACCGAGGCCCCGGCGCGAGCCAGCATGCCGCCGAAGTAGCACCCTACGGCGCCCGCTCCCATGACGGCAACGGGAGGCCAGGCAGTTGTTTCCATTGTGACTCCCTCCACGACCGCACAACCGTAACCGCTTTGCGCGGCGCCCGCCACGATTCCGGGTCGTTGCGGGTAGCCGAGTTCCGGTTTCGCCGATATGATGGAGCGGGCGGGCATCCCGGCCCGCGACCGACCGGAGGGTACTACCGATGCGATTCGCGATCGTTCTACTCGCTGTCCTCGCGCCCGCGGCCCTCGCCGCCCAGGACGCCAATGGCCCGATCCCGCCGCCGGCGGCCAAATACAAGGTGGCGATCGAGAAAGACGTGATGGTTCCGATGCGGGACGGCGTCCGGCTCGCCACCGACATCTACCGGCCGGAGGGTGTGACCGAACGGCTGCCCGTGATTCTGATCCGGACCCCCTACAACAAGGCGAAGTACGGAGGGCCGACCACGCCGGCACAGTTCTTCGCCGGGCAGGGGTACACGGTCATGGCCCAGGACGTCCGGGGCCAGTTTGCCTCGGAGGGGAGCTACCGGGTCCAGGCCACCGACGGCCGCGACGGGTATGACTCGATCGACTGGGCGTCGAAGCAGCCATGGTCGAACGGCAATGTCGGAACTTTTGGCTGCTCGTACCTGGGCGAGACGCAGTACCTCGAATCGAAACTTCACCATCCCGCGCACAAGGCAATGATTCCCCAGGCCGCGAGCGGTGCCACCGGACCGGCCGGCGGGTTCTACACCAATTTCGGGACCTATGATGGCGGAGCGCTCACTCTGAGCTCCATCTTTGGCTGGTTCAGCTTTGCCGGGCATCGGGTCAAGGAATCCACCGACACCAGAGTTGGGGTGTCGAACACGCTCAAGATCGACTTTGCGGCCATGCTCCGGACGCTCCCGACCGCGACCCTCGCCGAGCGAGCGGGGATTCCGCCCAGCGACTTCCAGGATTTCGTCACCCACCCGCCGGCCGATCCCTACTGGGACGAGGTCGGCTATCTCCGCGACGACGACCAGTTCGACACGCCGGCGCTCCACGTGAATTCATGGCTGGACGTGACGCCCGAGCAGACGCTGTACGTGATGAATCTGATGCGGCGGAACGGGCTGTCCGCGCGGGCTCGCGAGAACCAGTTCGCCATCATGTCGCCTACTACTCACTGCGGCACTGACTATGCCGCCAATCCGGTCAAGGTGGGTGCCCGGACGTTCGGTGACAGCCGGCAGCCGTTCCAGCAGATCTATCTCGACTGGTTCGATCACTGGTTGAAGGGCGTGGACAATGGCGTCACGCGGCGGCCCCACGTGCAGTACTACGTCATGGGCGAGAATCGCTGGCGTTCGGCCCCAACGTGGCCGGTGCCCGGGATGCGGCCGGTGCCGTACTATCTGAGCAGCGAGAAGGGCGCCGTCACGCGGAGCGGCGACGGAAAGCTCGGCGCTCGAATTCCGGCCGTTGGGAAGGACTGGTACGTGTACGATCCCGACAACCCGCTGCCGTCGCGGGGCGGGACCATCTGCTGCACCGGAAACGCGGCCGATCAGCCCGGGATCTTCGATCAATCCGATCTCGAGAGCCGTTCCGACCTCCTGGTGTACTCGACGCCGGTGCTCAAGGCGCCCCTCACGATTGCCGGCTCGGTCAAGGCGGTGCTCTATCTCTCGTCGGACGCCAGGGATACTGATGTCATTGCCAAACTGATCGATGTGGACGAGCAGGGCCGGTCGTGGAACGTGGTGAACGGGATCAAGCGCGTTCGGTACCGGGACGGGATGGCGAAGCCGGCGCTGATGACGGCGGGGCAGGTGTACAAGGTGGAGGTGAGCCTCAAGGCGGTGGCGTATCAGTTTCCGGCGGGGCATCGGATCCGGCTCTGGGTGTCGAGCAGTGATTTCCCGATGTACGACCGGAATCTGAATACTGGTGGCGACAATGTGACCGAAACCAGCTGGGTCAAGGCCACCAACACGATCCATCTGGGTGGCGGTCATCCGTCGGTGCTGGTGTTGCCGGTGCTGCCGCACTGACGCTCCGCGGTCTCGCCCGTGGCCGGGGTCGCTGCCGGCCGGGCGCCGCCACCTCCCTTCCGTCACCCTCTCGCAGAGGATACCCTTCGTCAACCGCCCCGTGTCACAGTCGACAAACAACCGAACCGAACTGCAATGACCCGTCGCCTCACCGCCGCCGTCCTGCTCGCCGCCGCCTGCTCCCGCTCCACCCCCGGCAACGTCACCCTCAACCGGTGGAAAGCCGCCGATCAGGAGCCCGGCCAGTGGATGAGCCTCGGCCGCACCTGGAAGGCCGACCGCTTCTCCCCTCTCACCAAGATTTCCGACGCCAACGCCGGCCAGCTTGGCTTTGCCTGGGAATATGAAGCCCGCTCGCACCGCGGGCGGGTGGAGCACGGCCAGGAATCCACCCCGATCGTGGTGGACGGGGTGCTCTACGCCTCCGGCCCGTGGGGCAGCGTCTTTGCCGTCGATGCCAGGACCGGCAAAGAAAAATGGCGCCACGATCCGGACGTCGACGCGAGTTACAACCGGCGCGCCTGCTGCGATGTGGTGAGCCGAGGGCTCTCGGTCTGGGGCGGCAAGGTGTACGTGGCGACCCTCGATGGATTTCTCAAGGCGCTCGACGCCGGCAGCGGCAAGGAACTCTGGCGGGCCGACACCTTCATGGACCGTGATTCCCGCTTCTACACCATCACCGGCCCGCCGCAGGTGGCCGGCAAGGTGGTGGTGATCGGGAACAGCGGCGCCGAGTTCGGGGTGCGGGGGTACATCACGGCGTACGACTTGGAGACCGGGAAGCAGGCCTGGCGGTTCTTTACCGTCCCCGGCGACCCCGCCAAGGGCCCGCCGGAAAACGACGCGATGAAGGTCGCCGCGAAGACCTGGGGCCCGAAGACCGATTGGGAGTCCGGCCTCGGCGGCACGGTCTGGGGCGAGATGACCTACGACCCGGACCTGAACCTCCTGTATGTAGGGACCGGGAACAGCACACCGTACTCGGGCTGGAACCGCGATCCCTCCCGAGGCGACAATCTCTACCTGGTGTCGATCCTCGCCATTAATCCCGACGACGGCCAGATGAAGTGGCATTACCAGGAAGTGCCCTGGGAACTCTGGGACTTTACCGCCACCGCCAACATGATCCTGGCCGACCTCACGATCGACGGGAAGCCGCGCAAGGTGATCATGCAGGCGCCGAAGGACGGGATCTACTACGTCCTCGACCGCGTCACCGGCCAGTTCATTTCCGGGAAGCCGTTCGTGTTCGTGACCTGGACCGACGGGATCGATTCCATGGGCCGAGCTCACGTGAGCGAGACGGCGGTCTACCAGAAGAAGCCGGCGATCGTCTTCCCCACTGAAGCCGGGGCCCACAACTGGCAGCCGATGGCGTTCAATCCGAAGACCGGCCTGACTTATATACCGGCCCGGGAACAGGGCATGGTCATCGCCGACGTGCCGGGCTACAAGTGGACCAAAGGCAGAGACAATGTTGGGTCGGCCGGGATGCTGGGCTTCATTCTGGATCTGGTCGGACCGGCGGATCGGAAGCTCTTCGATGACACCTTCAAAGCCAATCCGAAGATGCCGTCTCCCGCGACCAAGGAAGTGCTGATCGCCTGGGACCCGGCGACGCAGAAGGAGAAGTGGCGGGTGCCGACCGGAAACGGCGACTGGGCCGGCGGCGGCGTGCTCACCACCGCGGGCAATCTGGTGATCCAGGGGACCTCGAGCGGACACCTGATTGTCTACCGCGCCGACAGCGGCGAGAAACTGCAGGACATCACGGTCGGCACCGCGATCATGGCGGCGCCGATCAGCTACGAAATCGAAGGGGAGCAGTACGTGGCCGTGCTGGCCGGGTTCGGCGGCGCGGTGGCGCCGGTGTATCCAAAGGAGATGGCGGGCTACACCTGGCAGAACTATGGCCGGATCCTGGCGTTCAAACTGGGCGGCGCCAAGACGCCGCTCCCGCCGCTCCGAAGCCCGCAGCACACGCCCGAACCGCCCAGTCTCGCCTTCTACTCCGACACCCTGGCGGCCCAGGGCGAGGGAATCTTCCTCGGAACCTGCGGCGTCTGTCATGGCGCCCGGGGTGAAGCCAGGCTCTCGGCCTATCCCGACCTTCACCGCCTGACGCCCGAAACCCACGCCGCCTTCGACTCGATCGTGCTGGGCGGGAAGTTGAAGACCTCTGGCATGTCGAGCTTTGGCGACGTCCTCAAGCCCGCGGATGTTCAGGCGATCCACGCCTATCTGCTCCGCGAACAGCGCACCCTCTGGCAGGAAGAACAGTCGAAGCGATGATCATGATCCGACGCGGTTTCCTGGCGGCTTCGGCCGTCCTTCTGCTGGGCACGCAGGCCCGCGCCCAGGGCCTCCTCGATTCGGCCAGGGCCCGTTTGGCCAAGATCGAGGGAAACTTGGCTGTTGCCGGGCTCGACTCAACCGTGGAAGTGCGCCGAGACACCTGGGGCGTGCCGCATATCTACGCCCGGACGGTCCACGATCTGTTCTTTGCCCAGGGGTTCGTGGCCGCGCAGGACCGGCTCTTCCAGATGGAAATGTGGCGCCGCCAGGGCGACGGACGCACCGCGGAGGTGCTGGGCCGGGGCTCGGTGGACCGTGACAAATTTGCCCGGCTCTTCAAGTACCGGGGCGACATGGCCAAAGAGTGGGCGAGCTACGCGCCGGACTCGAAGGAGATCGTGGCCGCGTTCGTGGCCGGGGTGAACGGCTATATCGTCCAGGTGCGGGACAATCCGCCGGTCGAGTTCGCGCTGCTGGGGTTCAAGCCGGAGCCGTGGAGTCTGGATGTGCCGCTCCAGCGGATGGCGGCGCTGTCGATGACGTCGAACGCGCTGACCGAAGTGGACCGCGCCAACCTGATCAACGTCTACGGCAAGCCCAAGGTCGAGGCGATGTTTCCCCTCGACCCGGTCCGGAAGCTCGACCCGGTGCCCGGCCTCGACCTGACCGGCGTCAACGTGGCGTCGTTAGGCGCGGCGGCCCAGATGTATGCGGGGCTGGGGTACCCGAGGTTCGACGGTTCCAACAACTGGGTCATCAGCGGGAAGCGGACCAAATCCGGGAAGCCGCTGCTCGCCAACGACCCGCACCGCGCCATCACGCTGCCGTCGCTCCGCTATCTGACCCACCTGGTGGGACCGGGCTGGAACGTGATCGGAGCCGGGGAGCCGGCGCTGCCTGGTGTGGCGGGCGGGCACAACGAGCGGATCGCGTTCGGTTTTACCATTGTCGGGATGGATCAGCAGGACGTCTACATCGAGAAGATCGGCGCCTGCCCCGATCAGGCCGGGAAGAAATGTTACTGGAACAAGGGCGCCTGGAAGCCGGTGACGGTCATTCCCGACACCATCCCGGTCAAGGGCGAAGCGCCGAGGCCGGTGACGCTCGAGTTCACCGAGCACGGGCCGATCGTGAATGAAGACCTTGCCGCCGGGCGGGCATACGTGATCCGGTTCGTCGGCACCGAGCCCGGAACCGCCGGGTATCTGGCCCAGATTTCGGTGGACCGCGCCACCGACTGGAAGAGTTTTCAGTCGGCGGTGTACCGGTGGCGGCTTCCCACCGAGAACATGATCTACGCCGACGTGGACGGCAACATCGGCTGGGTGGCGGCGGGGTTGAACCCCAACCGGACCTGGAGCGGGCTCCTTCCGGTGCCCGGCGACGGCCGCTTCGAGTGGAAGGGCTTTCTGCCGTTCTCCGAGCTGCCCCAGGCCGAGAATCCGGCCGGCGGGATCATCGCCACGGCGAACCACAACATCATGCCGGCCGGGTATCGCCATCAGCTCAACTACGAGTGGGCGACACCATACCGCGCCAACCGGATCAAGCAGGTTCTGGGCAAGCGGACCGACTGGACCCGCGCCGATTTCGAAAAGCTCCAGCACGACGAGTTCTCGCTGCCCGCCTCGCGGTTGGTGCCAGTGCTGGTCGGTGCCGCGCGCCGCCGCCACCTGAACACGCCCGCGCTCGACCGGATGGCGAAGTGGGGCTACACGATCACCAAGGACGGCGCCGAGCCGATGATGTACATCGCCTGGCTCCGGGCGCTGGGGCCTGCGGTGTTCCGGCCCCGGCTGGGAGACCAACCCGGCCGGCAGCGGGGCCGGGAGTGGGATCTGCCCAAGCTGATCACGCTGGTGCGGATCCCCGACCGGGCCTTCGGGAAGAACCCGGTGGCCGGGCGGGACGCGATCGTGCTGGCCGCGTTCGATTCGGCGCTGGCTTCCTTGAGCCGTGAGTTCGGGCCCGACCAGAGCGCCTGGCGCTACGGCTCGATCCACAAGGCGCCGTTCCACCACCCGCTCTCCAACGCCTTCGATCTGCCCAGCGCCTCGCGCGGCGGCGATGACAATACCGTGAACGTCACCGCCGGCGCCGGCTGGAGCCAGACCCACGGCGCCTCGTACCGCGGCATCTTCGACACCGCCGATTGGGACAACTCAGTGGCCACCAACGTTCCCGGCCAGTCAGGGCAGCCGGGGAGCGAGTATTACGACAACCTCCTGCCGCTGTGGGAGTCGTATCGGTACTTTCCTCTGGTCTATTCCCGTGCCGCGGTGGAGCGGGCCACGAAGCACCGGCTGATCCTGGAGCCGTCGCACTGATGTTCTGAGGGAGTTCCCATGGTGAAGTTCCCGATCCCGGCGGCGCTTGCCGCCGGTCTGCTGTTGGCGCTTCCGGCGGAGGCCGCCGCGCAGGCGGCCCCCCGCGTCGTACTCGGCAACGTATTCTACGACGGCGATACCCAGCAAGGCATCTCGAGCTTTCTCGGCATTCCCTACGCCAAGGCCCCGGTCGGGGATCTTCGCTGGAAGCCGCCGGTGCCGGCTCAGCCGCTGCCCGGAGCACACAAAGCGGTGAACTTCGGCGCCGCCTGCATCCAGAGCGACCGGCTGCAGCAATGGCTCAAAGGAATCGCGACCGTGTTCGGGACCGCCGACAAGGTGGTGGCTGATACGATCAAGGTGAGCGAGGACTGCCTCTACCTGAATATCTGGACGCCGGCGGTGAACGGCGCTCAGGCACCGGTCATGGTCTGGATCCACGGGGGATCAAACCTGAACGGGAGCGGCGCCGAGTCGCTCTACGACGGGTCGGAACTGGCCAGCCACGGTGTCGTCGTCGTCACGGTCAATTACCGGCTCGGCATCCTGGGCTTCATGGCCCATCCCGATCTGGTGGCCGAGTCGCCGAATCACTCGGCGGGGAACTACGGGCTGCTCGACCAGATCGAGGCGCTCCGTTGGGTGCGGCAGAATATTCGCGCGTTCGGTGGGGATCCGAAGAAGGTCACCGTGTTCGGCGAGTCGGCGGGTTCGATCGACATCATCCATCTGATGGCGTCACCACTGGCCCGGGGACTGTTCGATCAGGCGATCACCGAGAGCGGCTCGCCGATGGGCCGGATGAGCACCGTGGCGATGGCCGCCGGCTTCGGGCGGCAGTTCGCCAAGGCGCTGGGCGTGGACACGGCCCAGAACCAGCTCAAGGCCATGCGGGCAAAATCGGCGGCCGATATTCTGGCGGCGCAGAACAATTTCCAGGCCTTGGTGCTCGCGACCGGCCCGACTGTTGACGGCTGGGTCCTCACCGACGTGACCGCCCGGGTTTTCGAGCGGGGCGAGCAGGCGAAGGTGCCGCTGATGACGGGCACCAACGCGCTGGAGATGACCACACTCCGCGGATATCTGCCGCAATTCCCGCGGACGATCAGCGGCTACCGGCAGTGGGCCGGCGGTACGCTCGGCGCCGCGACCGATTCGGTTCTTCGGTATTATCCCGCCGCCGCGGACAGCCTGGTCGATGACGCCGCCATCCGGCTCACCACCGATCTGTTCATGACCTGCCCGACCCGGATTTCGACCCGGGCCATGAAGTCATCGGGCCGGAAGACCTTCCTCTACCAGTTCACCCGCGTCATCCCCGGCGGCGAGAAGCTGGGCGCCTATCATGCGGCCGAGATCGGGTACGTCTTCGGCAATAAGCTGCCGTGGCTCCCGCAGCAGCCGGCCGACCTGCAGTTGTCCAAGGCCATGATGGGTTACTGGACCCGTTTCGCCGCCACCGGCGATCCTAACGGCCGCGGCGCGGTCGAGTGGTTCCCCTACGGTTCCGGGAAGGACTACTATCTCGAACTCGGCGTCCCGATTGTGGCGCGGACCGACCTCAGGAAAGACGCCTGTGACGCCATGGACCCACCGCTCAAGGCGCAGTGGGCCGGAAAGTAGCATCCCGATGCAACTTCCCTCGTGGGTCCTGGCGCTTGGCCTGCCCGGCGTGCTGGTGGCGCAGGCGCAACCATGGCCGGAGCGCGCGGTCCGGCGCGACATTCCGATCACCAACACGTTCCGTCATGCGCTGGCCGCCGGGAGCCGCGATTCGAGCGGTCGGCCCACCAAGGGGTACTGGCAGCTCAAGACGGATTACACCATTCAGGTCCGGCTCGATCCCGCCACCCAGCGGATCACCGGCACCGAGCGGATCCAGATCGACAACCAGAGCGGCGATTCGCTCCGGAACATCGGCCTGCGGCTCCCGGCCAATCATTTTCTGTTCGAGAGCCCGCGGGCGGCACCCTGGATTGCAGGGGAAAACACCGATGGGATGACGCTGACTCGGCTGGTGGTCAACGGTCAGACCGCCAAACTCGCCGGCGGGGCACCGCAGGGCCGAGGCGGCAACGAACCGCCGCCCGCGGAGCCGACGCTGATGAACGGCCGCTCGACCGCCGCCCGGGTGGCACTTCCCGCGCCGATCCCGCCCCGGACCAGCGCCACCCTCGAGATCGACTGGAGCATGAAGCTCCCCGGCGGCACCGGGCAGGGCCACCGGATGACGATGCGCTGGGCCGACACGCTGTTCCAGCCGACCCAGTGGTTTCCGCGCGTGGCGGTGTACGACGACCTCCGCGGCTGGGATACCGAGCTCTACCTTGGGCCCTCGGAGTTCTACAACGATTTTGGCCGGTTCGACGTGAAGATCGACGTCCCGGGCGGCTGGATCGTGAGCGGCACCGGCGTGCTCCAGAATCCCGAGGAGGTGCTGACGCCCGTCGCCCGTGCCCGCCTGGCGCACGTGCTCGACAGCGACTCGATCACCACCGTGGTCGGGCCCGACGAAGTGGGTCCGGGCGCCGCCACCGCCGCCGGCGACCGGCTGGTCTGGCACCTCGTGGCCGAGAACGTGAACGACTTCGCCTGGGCCACCGCGAAGAAGTACGTCTGGCAGGCGCTTCGGGCCAACATCCCCGGCAAGGGCTACGTCCCGGTCAACATGTACTACCTGCCCGGCCGTGCCCGCCTCTACGCCAACGCCGGCCCGCTCGCCAAACACGCGCTCGAATACTACTCATCGCTCTGGTTCCCGTATTCCTTCCCGCAGCTGACCCTCCAGGATGGACCAAGCGCGGGCATGGAGTATCCGATGGTGATCAACTCGAACCAGGGCGCCGCCGACCACGAGACCGGACACCAGTGGTGGCCGATGACCGTGAGCAACAACGAGACCTGGTACGGCTGGATGGACGAGGGCTTCAACCAGTACATGAACATCCTCTCCGACGCCGATCGTGGCCACACCGCGCCCAACTACGACGGCCTGGGCCAGTCGTACGGCCGGATCAGCGGGAACGAGGCCGAGCCGCCGATGATGTGGGACGCCAACTACGCCGGTCCCGGTTTCTATGGCTTCACCACCTACAGCAAGACCCCGCTCATGCTCTCGATGCTGGGCGGCGTGGTGGGCGACACCGCGGTCCAGCGGGCCCAGCGCGAATGGGGCGAAGCGTGGCGGTTCAAGCATACGTCGCCGTGGGACTGGATGTTCTTCATGAACCGGGCGCTGGGCCGCGACCTGGGCTGGTTCTGGTACTACTGGCTCTTCACCACCGAGAGCGTGGACGGGTCGATCACCGGCATGAAGACGACCGGCGCGGTCACCACCGTCACGGTCCGGCAGGATGGGCAGATGCCGAGCCCGGTGGTGCTCAAGGTCCGGTTCGCCGCGACCGGTCCCGTCATTCGGCCGATGAAGAACGCGGTGATGGTCGACAGTGCGACGGCCGTCGTGACGTGGCCGGTGGACGTCTGGTTCGGTGGCCGGCGGACCTTCGCGGCGCCGCTGGCGTTCGGCGCGCGGAAAATCGAGTCAGTCACCTTCGATCCGTCCTGCAGGTTTCCCGACAAGGATCCCTCCGACAACGTCTGGCCCCGCGGTGCGGGCGCGCCGGCCGCCAGCGCGGTGACCAACGCCCGGATGCAGCCCCAGGGCGGTTGCCACTAGGCCCGTCCGTGACCATCGCGAACGCCGCCGATGTGATCGTCATCGGTGGCGGCATCGTGGGCCTGGCCACAGCCCGCTCGCTCGCGGAGCGGCATGGCGCCCGGGTCATCGTGCTCGAGGCCGAGCCTCAGGTCGCGGCGCATCAGTCCGGCCACAACAGCGGCGTCATCCACTCCGGCATCTACTACCAACCAGGTTCGCTCAAGGCTCGGCTCTGCCGGACCGGGTTGGCCGCGATGTATGCCTTCAGTGAGGCGGAAGGCGTTCCGCATCGGCGATGCGGCAAGCTGATCGTGGCCGTCAATCCGGCCGAGGAGACTCGACTGGCCGTACTCGAAGTGCGGGGGCGGGCCAACGGCAGCCCGGTGCGCCGAGTGACCCGCGAGGAGATGAGCACCATAGAGCCGGCGGTTGTGGGGACGGCGGGGCTCTGGGTCGAGGATACCGGCGTGGTGTCTTACGCCGAGGTGTGTCGAGCCATCGCAAACGGGCTCAAGCGGCGCGGCAGCGAGATCCGGGTGAATGCCCGGGCTCTAAGGATAGAGCAGCGCGCCGGCACACAGGTCGTTCACACCACCGAGGGACTTTTCCAGGCGGCTCGTCTGGTGAACTGCGCCGGCCTCCAGGCCGACCGCGTGGCCCGCCTGGCGGGGCTCGATCCCGAGGT
>JANXXJ010000094.1 GCA_025350665.1 Gemmatimonadota bacterium
GAAAATCCGAACGCGACCGGCGGCTGCGGCTGCGGAACGAGCTTCAACGCCTGACCGGGCGGGTTCTGATCGAAAGGGGGAGCGCCAGTCGGCGCTCCCCCTTTTTCATGGCCTGACCGCGGGCCCTCCGAGCAGGCGGCGAACGGCCGGCTCGAAGCCAGCGGGTAGGCCATCGTCACGCGTCGAGCCAGCGTCCGGCCGGGCGGTCGTCGATTCGGGTCGCGATATAGTTCGCCATGGCCGCATCGAGCACTCCCACTCCGGTCTGGTCGGCGATGGTGATCTCATCGTCGCGGGTCCGGCCGGGCGCCAGTCCGGCGCAAATCGCGCCCAATTCGGCGTGGGCCTGGTCGGCCCGGAACAGGCCCGCCGCGACGGCATGGTGGATCTCGCCCTGCGTGAGGCACTGCGACAGCCGGTCTGGCACGACGGTAGCCCGGGCCAGCAGCGCCGGATCGAGCTCCTGTTTGTGCGGCATGTCCGCTCCCATGGCGGTGATGTGGGTACCGGGACGGACCCAATCGGCCATGACGATCGGGGTCGACGACGAGGTGCACGTGATGACGAGATCACTGGACCGGACGGCCTCGACCGGGGAACTCGCCGCCTCGGCCGACAGGGCCCAGCGGTCGCGTGCCTCGACGGCGAAGGCGCGGGCTCGAGCCTGATCCCGGCTCCAGACCAGCACCCGGCGCGGTGTCCGGACCTGCAGCAGGGCCTCCAGTTGATAGCGGGCCTGGACCCCCGCACCGATGATGCCGACCGTGTCGACCTCCGGCCGGGCCAGCAGGTCGGCGGCGATGGCGCCGGCCGCGCCGGTCCTCAGTTCCGTGAGGAAGCCGTTGTCGAGGATCATCAGCTTGAGCACGCCGGTCTCGGCGTCGAAGACCCAGACGGCGCCGGAATTCGCTGGGAGGTCACGTTTCGGATTGTCGGCGAAGCCGGTGGCGACCTTGATGGAGAAATGCCGGGTCCCGTGAATGTACCCGCCCTTCGCGTGCACGTCGCCGTGATGTTCCCTGACCCGGATCGTGATCACGTCGGGCTGTTCGACGTCGCCCCGGCCAAGACTGGCGTAGGCTGCCCGGCATTCCCGGATCGCGGCCGCCGGATCGATCAGGGCTCTGGTCTCGTCCTCGTTCAGCACTCTGATCCGCATCCTGACCGCCGTTCCAGATGGAGGGTCATACAATAGGTCCGGGTCGGTCCGCACAAAAGGCCGGGTCCTGGCCGCCGGCAATCTTGTTGAATGGGCGGTTCAGGTTCAATTTGGGCCATGCGCCCGGTCGACCTGCTCGTCATCATCGTCTATCTCCTGGTCACAGTCGTGGTCGGCCTTTGGGTCACCCGGAACCAGAAGACGGCCGGCGACTACTTCCTGGGGTCGCGAAGCCTGCCGACCTGGACGGTGATGTTGTCGATCGTCGCCACGGAGACGTCGGCGCTCACGGTGATCTCGGTGCCGGGTATCGGGGCCCGTGGCGACCTCACTTTCCTGCAACTGCCCTTCGGCTATCTGATTGGGCGGATCGTGGTGGCCTGGTGGCTCCTCCCCGGCTATTTCGCGGGTCAGCAGGAAACGGCCTACGCGCGGCTCGAGACCCGGTTCGGGATGGGCACCAGGCGGCTGATTTCCGCGGCGTTCCTGGTCACCCGGTTTCTCGGCGACGGGGTCCGGGTCTATGCCGGCGGGATCCCGCTCGCCCTCGTCACCGGATGGTCGGTGCCGACCGCGATCATGGTGATGGGCGGGGTCACCGTGCTGTACACGTACTTCGGCGGGCTCAGGGCAGTCGTCTGGGCTGACGTCATCCAGCTGGTCATCTACCTCGCCGGCGGGCTGGCGGCGCTCGTGATCGCCTGGGGCATAGCGGGCGGGCCGGCGGCGGCGTTGCATCAGGCCCTCGCGGCCGGCAAACTCCGAACCTTCGATTTCACGATCAGTTTCACCTCGACCTACACGCTCTTCGGCGGCCTGGTCGGCGGCGCCCTGCTCTCGGCGGCGTCACACGGCACCGACCACCTGATCGTCCAGCGCCTCCTCGCCACCCGCTCGCTCCGTGACGCCCAGCGGGCGCTGATCGGGTCCGGCGTCATGGTGATCTTCCAGTTCCTGCTCTTCCTGCTCGCCGGCTCGGCGATCTGGGCAGCGGGCCACGCCCCGAGCGGTCTCCCGGCGGACCAGATCTTTCCTCGCTTCGTCGCCGACGCGTTGCCTGCCGGGATTGCCGGACTGGTGATCGCCGGGATACTGGCCGCGGCCATGAGCTCTCATTCGAGCGCAATCAACGCGCTGGCCTCCGCCTTTACCCACGATTTCTACGCCACGCTGACTGGACGGAACGATCCAGCCCATCTGTTGAAAGTCGGGCGAGCGATTTCGGCAGTATGGGGACTCGCGCTGATCGTCGCCGCACTCGGATTCCACACCTATGCCTCCGGAAGCGACACGCCGGTCGTGGTCCTGGCCCTCTCGATCGCGTCGGTGACCTACGGCGCGCTGCTGGGCACCTATGTGCTCGCCGGCGTTCCGGCGGTCCGCGGCGGCAATGTCGCCGCAGCGGCCACCGTCACGATGGCGGTGATGCTCGTGGTGATCTTCGCCAAACAACTCGTGACCCACGGCGCATCCTGGCTCGAACCGGCCAGCCGCCTCGCCTGGCCGTGGTATGTCCCGCTCGGCACCGGGCTATGCGTCGTCAGCGGATGGCTGGGCTCTCGCCTGTTCCCCGGAGGAGGAACCCCATGATCCTCGTGACAGCCGACGTTGGAGGCAGCAAGACCGCGGTCGCGATTACCCGCGACGGGCAGCGGATCTTCTCGCTGACCGGATCGGGCGCAGCCGTTCGACCGGGCCGGACCATGACCTCGGCCAGCACCATCGCCGATCTGACCCGGAAAGCCCTGGCCCAGGCTGGACTGCTTCGGGCCGACGGCCTCGTGGTCGGGGCCGCCGGCGCCGGCCGAGCGTCCGACGCCGAGGAGGTCCGGGCGGTGCTGGCCCGGGAACGAATCGCGGACCGGGTCGTGGTCGTGACTGATGTGGCGCTGGCCCTCGAAGCGTTAGGCAGTCCGACGGGCGCCGTCCTGGTAGCCGGCACCGGATCCATCGCGATCGGGCGAGGGGCCGACGGCGCGACGGTGCGGCAGGGAGGATATGGCTGGCAGATGGGTGACGAGGGCGGCGGCTACTGGATCGGTCTCGAGGCGCTCCGGGCGGTCGGCCTGGCCCACGACGGCCGCGGCCCGGCCACCGCGCTCGACCGTCTGCTGCGACGTGCCGTCTCCGCCGCCGACTTTCGCGACCTGGTCGCCTGGGCCACCATCGCGAGTCCGCGTGAGGTCGCCGGCCTGACTCGCCTGGTGATGGAGGCTGCGTCCGCCGGCGACGGGATCGCCACCGCGATCCTCGACCGGGCGGCCGAGTGGCTGAGCGGGCTGCTTCGGGCCATGGCCGGTCACTTTCCGGAAGGCACCATCTCGCTCGGTTTCACCGGTGGTCTGCTGACGGAGGGCAGTCCGTTGGTGGATCGGGTCCGCGGTCGGCTCGACCTCCGGTATGCTCCGCCGATCACGATCGACCCGCTGGTGGGCGGTCCCCGGCTGCTGGTCTGAGCGGCCCGCCCTCACGAGGGCGAGCGGAACCCGATCCGGTTGTGGCTGCCGTCGCAGAATGGTGCCGTGCCTGTGGCCCCACAGCGGCAGAGCGCACAACTCTCCTTGGCTACCACGGTTCCGTCTTCCCTGGTGACGTCAACCGACCCGCGAATCAACAGCGGTCCGTTCGGCTTGACGCTGATCTGCACCCGCGCCGCGTCCACCGCCGCCGCGGCCTCTCGGGGCTGGCCCTGCCGCACCGCCCGGAGGGCGGCTGATGGGCATCGGTCCACTGCGGCAACCACTTCATCCGCCGAGGCATGTTCGAGCTGAATCCAGCGCCGCTGGCGGACGTCAAACACCGACGGCAGCGCCCGGAGGCACACCGCCGAATGGATGCAGACGTTGGGATCGAACGTGACGACGACCCCTTCCCCTTCGTAGACCTGCAATCGCTTGGTCATGACGTCATCCTGACGCGGTCAACCGCGATTGACCTGTTCACGGCTGAACCCAGCGGTCCGTTTGTAGCGGGCGGCAATCTCCTCGAGTTCGGCCTGACTGATGACCTCGTGGATGTGGGCAAAGCCGTTCGGCGCCCGTTCCTCCGCGATCTGCATCACCCGCTCCGGGCCGTTCTGGCGATTGGCGAGAACGATGGCCCCCGTCAGGCCGCGGCGATCCTCCTCATACGCCTCGAGAGCGGCCGCCGTAACGCCGCGCTCGGCGATCCTCCGAGTCAGCGCCGCCGCGTCGAGAATGGCCTGCGACGCGCCATTGGAGCCGATCGGGTACATCGGGTGAGCGGCGTCGCCGAGCATGGTAACCAGGCCGAATGTCCATTGGGGAAGCGGATCGCGATCGACCATCGGGAACTCGTAGATCGCCCGGGCGCCGTCGATCAGCCCGGGAACGTCGAGCCAGTCGAATCGCCACCCGGCGAACGAATCACGGAACACCGAGGCCGGCACTTCCTTGTTCCAATCGTGCCTACTGGGAGCCTCGCCGCCGACCCGGAGTTCGGCGATCCAGTTCGTGAGCGACCGGCCCCGGCGATGTTCCGCCGCGGAAATCGGATATGAAACGAACTTCTGGCTCTCATGGCCGACCATGACCATGGTTCGGCCTCCCAGGAAAGGTTGGCTTTCGGTCACCGCGCGCCAGAGCGTCCGACCCGAGAAAACGGCCGGGCCTTCGTCCGGATAGAAGGACCGCCGCACCACCGAGTGAATCCCATCGGCGCCAACCAGGAGGGATCCGGCCACCCTGGCGATTTCCGCACCGTTCGGCCGATCGGTGAAGACCGCCGTGACCCCGCCCGGCTCCGAGTCGAACCCGGCGAGGTGGTGGCCCGTCTCCACCGACCCCGCCCCGAGCCGCGCCTCGACCGCCTGGAGGAGCAGAAACTGGAGCTCGCCGCGGTGAACCGAGAACTGGGGCACGTCGTACCCGGCGGCGATGCCCCGCGGCTCCGACCAGATCCTCTGCCCAAGTTTGTTGAAGTAGACCAGCGCTTCGGTTTCGATCGCGGTCGCGGCAAGTGCCGACAGCATGCCGAGGTCCGCCAGGACCTTGACCGAATGAGGCAGCAGATTGATGCCGACCCCGAGAGGCCGGATGGTGCGAACACCCTCGAACACCCGGACCTGGATCCCCGCCCGGTGCAAGGCGAGCGCGGCGGTGAGTCCACCGATGCCGCCGCCGGCGATCAGGACCGGCCTCATCGGGTCAGCTGTACTTGTCTCCGACCAATTGTCGGATGGGGTGGGTGTCGTACAGGATCGTCATGACGGCAATCCGATCGATGACCGGGTCGAAGTCGAAGATGTCGGCACACTCGAAGCTGACGGTAACGCCGTCCTTCAGGGTCCAGTCATACCGAAAATAGCCGCAGGCCCGGCGCTCGTTCCGGGCACTCACCAAGATGTCGTGCGGGGTGATGACACTCCGGGTCGATGACGCCGCCAGCTTCGGGAAGAACTCGCCGACCGGCACCCGCCCCAGAAACGGGGACACCACCACCCCGGCTTCGGTAAAGAGGGCCACGATCTCCGGGTGCCGCCCCTCGTGCAGACAGCGGAGGTACCGCTCCACCACTCCCACCAGGCTGGCCGGCATCAGTGGCCTACGTCGTCCAGTTCGTCAACCACGACCGGCTTGCCGGTCCGGACCACGCTATGGCGATACCCGTAACTGAAGTAGAGCACGAGCCCGATGACCAGCCAGATCGAGAACATGATCCAGGTCCGGGTCGGCAGGCCCTTCATGACGAACAGACAAGCCGCCGATCCGCCCAGCGCGACGGCCCACACGAACGGGACGCGGAAGGGCCGCGGCCGCTCGGGCTCGCGAACCCGGAGCACGAGCACGCCGAGGCAGACCATGGCGAATGCGGCGAGCGTCCCGATGTTGGTCAGCTCGTAGATCGTGTTCTCTTCCGCGAAGATCGCCCCGAACGCCACCACCAGGCCGGTGACGATTGTAGTGACATGCGGCGTGCGCCACTTGGGATGAATTTTGGCAGCCCATTTCGGCAGGAGCCCGTCCCGCGCCATCGCAAAGAAGATCCGGGGCTGGCCGTACTGGAACACCAGCAGCACCGCCGTCATCGACACCACCGCACCGAGCGACACGATCCAGCCGGCCGTCTTGAGTCCGGCCAGTTCGAGGGCGTGGGCCAGTGGATCGGCGGACCGAAGCTGCATGTACGGCACCAGGCCCGTCGCCACCGCACCGACAATCACGTAGATCAGGGTGCAGATGCCGAGGCCGTAGAGGATCCCACGCGGGAGATTTCGCTGCGGGTCCTTCGTCTCCTCCGCCGCCGTCGAGATCGCGTCGAATCCGATGTAGGCAAAGAAGACGATGGCGGCACCCTGGTGAATGCCGCGGAACCCGTTCGGCGCGAAGGGGTGGTAGTTCGCCGGATTGATGTGCATGGTGCCGACCACCACGAACAGGGCCAGGACCACCAACTTGATCGCCACCATGATGTTGTTGGCCCGGGTGCTCTCCTTGACGCCGACACAGAGAAGGGCCGTCACCGCCAGCACGATCAGCGCCGCCGGGAGGTTCATCAGGATCGGCATGCCGAAGAGATGGGGCGCGGTCGCCAGCAGACCGTGGATCTCCGGAATGGTGGACATCGACACCTGGAGATAGCCGTGATTCAGCCAGCCCGGGAGGTGGATGCCAAAGCCCCCCAGCAGGGAGTCGAGGTAACCGCTCCAGGCGATGGCCACGGCGATGTTGCCGATGGCGTACTCGAGGATGAGCGCCCACCCGATGATCCAGGCGACCAGCTCACCGAGCGTCGCGTAGGTGTAGGCGTAGGCGGATCCCGAGGTGGGGATCATCGAGGCCAGCTCCGCGTAGCAGAGCGCCGCGAGCCCGCAGACCACACCGAGCAGCACGAAGGAGATGATCAGGGCCGGGCCGGCCCCGGCCCGGATGACGGTCCCATCGGCGGCAATGTCGCCCGCGGCGGCGGTCCCGAGTGAAGCAAAGATCCCGGCGCCAATCACGGCGCCGATCGACAACATGATGAGGTCGCCGACGCCAAGCACGCGAACCAGCCCTCGGTCGCGCTCGACGGTGATGGGCTTGCGTGCGAAAAGTGACATGGGCCTTGGACTAGAAGGTCAGATCGACCGTGATCGTCCCGGCTACCGGAAGGCCATCGAGCCCCCGCGCCGGTCGGAACCGGTAACTCCGCATGACTTCTTCGAGCTTGCGAGCGAAACCACGATCCTCCGGCTCAGGCGAGAAACGAACGTCCTCTACCCGGCCTTCGGGGCCTACGAGAAAGGTAACCGAGATCGTGGCCCCCCGTAACGCCTTCGGAATGTCCGTGGGAGGGAGGATCAACTGGCGGGGTTCCGGGGGTCGGGCGGTGCCGCCGCCTCCGCCCCCAGGGCCTTTGCCGGCGCCCTTCCCCGACCCGTCACCGGAGCCCGAGCCGGACCCCGAGCCGGTCCCGGACCCCGGGCCCGATCCAGTCCCGGTGCCGGTCCCTGTGCCCGAGGTCGCGCTGGCGGGCGGCCGGCTTGGTAGCGTGTCCGGGGGCGGCGCGACAACGGGGTCCGCCGTCTTGAGGACCGGCGTCGGCACAGGAACCGGAGGCGGCACCGGTGGAACCACCGTCCTGGGTGTCCGGACCGCGTCGGCCAAAGCCGGAAGGGCGATCATCCGGACACCGCCCCCGCCACTCGTCGGCGACCGCTCACCCGCGCTCGCCTGGTAATCCAGGTTCCGGAGCGGAGCCACCCGGATCAGCAGCGCCAACAGCACCATATGGAGCAGGAGGGCGAACACCGCGCCGAGGGGAGATCGACGGGTGGTGGGAAGGCCGAGACCGATCGGCGGCGAGGCGGAGGGCGAAGCTGACATCGACTAAGGAGACGTCCCGGCCGGGGAAAAAGATTCGTCAACCCGGACCGCGTGAACCGCCGGGACGAGCCGCAAGATACCCACCCCTGAACGTCGCGACGGGATTGCTCCGCCACCGGGGAAGTATCGGCGGAGGCTGCCCGGAACTTGAGACCGAGCATCGACGCCGCCTAACGTCGCTCCCGCGTTCTGCGCCGACCCCGGCGACCGGCAGGCACCGGACCGCCGGACCGCCGACGGGACGCTGGCCCGGCGCGGGTCGGCCACCGCGCCGGAATCTCGTTGTCGTATCGACAATTGGAGCGATCCCGACCGCCGAGATCATCCGACGCGGATGGGCGCGCCGCCGGGCCAACCGGCCCTGCCGACCAACGTGGCGCACTCGTTGCCTCGAAACGATCCAGCAGCCGACCGACCCTTACCCATTCGAGGCCCGTTCATGTTTCAGCGTATCAGCCTTGCCGCCGCGGCGATGTCCCTCGTGACCCTCGCCGCCTGTTCCACCGCCACCGATGGCTTGGCGCCTTCCGCCAACTTCACGGTCCACGGTTCCGCCGCCGCCGCGCCCGGCACCGCCGCCGCCCTGGCGGCACCCAGCGCCACGACCGGCGACCCCTCGTCGCTGACGATCGGGATGTACGCGCTCTATATCAGCGCCAATGAGGACTGCTCCGCGCCGGTGCTGGTCGACGACCACGGCGCCACACCGCAGGACAAGGACTTCTACTCCAACCCGATTCTGTTCTCGGGATCGCCGGCCGCCGGTTCCTACCAGTGCGTCGCCATCAAGATGTCGGATGTGATCCGGATGAAACCGGCCACGAGTTTCGGCAACTGCGTCGCCGGGACCGAGTATGCGGGCGACATCTACCGCGCCGGCGAGACCGACTGGAAGGACGTCAACCTGAATCCGATCATCGGCACCGGCACCGACTCGAGCCCGGCCGATGACCAGGTCACCATCTTCCTGACCCGGAATCCGGCGGCCGCCATCGCCCGCGGGTTGAGCCACCACCAGGTCCTGCAACTCGGCAGCAATCTGATCGTCCCCGGCCAGAGCACGTTCTATTGGAACGGCCAGGGCACGGTGGTGGACGAGGGCGGCCAGTGCGGGATCAATCCCGGCGCCCCCGACTTCCGCTAGAGATCACGATCCCACCGGTTCAGGCCCCGAGCGATCGGGGCCTTTGCTGTATCTTGAAGCCCATGGCACCGATCACGATCCGCCCCGCGACCTTCGGGATGCGGCGGCCCTCGCCTGCGGCCGCGTCGCCCTGTTTGCCGAAAGCTGAACTTCATGGGATCTGACCGACTCCTGGGCCTGTGTTTCCTGGCGGCCTCGCGCCTCGCCGCCCAGCCGGCAACCCCCGCCGCCGACCACCTCACGCTGTGGTACCGCCAGCCCGCCACCACCTGGAATCAGGCCCTCCCGGTTGGCAACGGCCGGCTGGGCGCGATGGTCTTCGGGCGGGTGGCGCACGAGCGGATCCAGCTCAACGAGGAAACCCTCTGGTCCGGCGGCCCCTACGATCCGGTCGTCCCGGGGGCCGCCCGGTCGCTCCCTGAAATTCGGAGGCTCCTCTTCGCCGGCGACATCGCCAAGGCCCATGACCTCTTCGGCCGAACGATGATGGGGAAACCGTACGAGCAGATGAAGTATCAGTCCCTTGGCGACCTCGACCTGGTCTTCCCCGGCCAGGACAGCGTCACCGACTACCGACGCGAACTCGACCTCGACCAGGCCACGGTCCGGGTCAGGTACACCTGGAGAGGCATCAGGTTTCTGCGCGAGATCTTCGCGAGTGCGGTGGACCAGGTCATCGTCATCCGGCTCAGTGCTGACCGACCGGGCGCGATTTCGTTCGCGGCGGAGCTGCGTGGCACCAGAAACGATGCCCACTCGAACTACGGCACCGACTACTTCTTCATGGATGGAGTCCCACCCGACGGGCTCCGCCTGCGCGGCAAGAGCACGGACTATCTCGGCGTCGCCGGCAAGCTCACCTACGAGGCCGGGCTGGTGGCGCGGACCAGCGGAGGAACCCGCGCCGTCGACTACCGGACCTTGAGGGTCACCGGGGCCGACACCGCCGAGCTGGTGCTGGCGGCCGCCACCAGTTTCGTGAACTACCGAGATGTGAGCGGTGATCCGGCGACCTTCGTCGCGAGGACGCTGGCGGCGGCGGCCACGCGCAGCCTCGCCGCAATCCAGGCCGACCATCTTCGCGAATACCGAGGCTGGTTCCGTCGCGTGGCCCTGACCCTCGGCCCGGCCACTGACCGCGACTCCATGCCAACCGATCGGCGCCTGGCCGCCTTTGCCACCACAGCCGACCCGGACCTCGCGGCCCTCTCCTATCAGTTCGGCCGATACCTGCTGATTTCGAGTTCACGGCCGGGAACCGAGGCGGCCAATCTCCAGGGAATCTGGAACGACAGCCCGAACCCGTGGTGGGACGCCAAGTACACGATCAACATCAACCTCCCGATGAACTACTGGGCCGTCGAGTCGGCCAATCTCGCGGAACTCGAGCAACCGCTGGACAAACTCGTTCGCGAAGTAGCCGAAGCCGGGACGGCGACGGCCCGGGAGCATTGGGGCGCGCGCGGATGGGTCGTCCACCAGAACACCGACCTCTGGCGCTCGACCACACCGATGGACGGTCCATCCTGGGGCGCCTGGCCGGTCGGCGGCGCGTGGCTCATGACCAACCTCTATGAGCACTACCGTTTCAGCGCCGACCCGGCCGACCTCGAACGGATCTATCCCCTGCTCCGCGACCAGACCCGCTTCCTCCTGGACATCCTGGTACCGCACCCGTCGAAGGGATGGCTGGTGACGGCGCCATCCAACTCGCCCGAGAATTTCCCGGGCTGGCCCGGCAACAGCGAGTTCTTCGACGAGGTCAGCGGGATCGCCCTTACCGCGCGGACCATGACGGCCGGACCGACCATGGACATGCAGATCATCCGCGAAGTCTTCGCCATGTTCGACGAGGCCGCGACCCGCCTCGGGCGCGACACCAGCCTGCTGTCGGAGGTCCGGACGGCCCGCCCACGCCTCGCGCCGAACCAGATCGGCAAGCACGGGCAGATCCAGGAATGGCTCGATGACTGGGATGAGATCGAGCCTGAGCATCGCCACCTGTCTCCACTGTGGGGCCTGTACCCCGGCCGAGAAATCACCCCCCGAACCACGCCGGCCCTGGCCCAGGCTGCCGGGGTGACCATCACTCGTCGCGGCGTCGGTGGCTGCGGCTGGTCGTACGCCTGGCGGGCCGGTCTCCGGGCCCGGCTGGGCGACGGCGCGGCGGCGCTGGATCAACTTCGCGGACTGCTGACGAAGTCCTCGCTCCCAAACATGTTTTCCCTTTGCGGTCGCGCCCTCCAGGTCGATGGCAACCTCGGCGCGGCGGCAGCCGTCGGAGAGATGCTGCTCCAGTCCCATCAGGGCTGGCTCGACCTGCTGCCCGCGCTCCCACCGGAATGGTCCAGCGGCAGGGTGACCGGCCTGCGGGCCCGGGGCGGGTTCGAGGTCGACCTCGATTGGGACCATGGCGTCCTGCGCCTGGCCACCATTCGGCCGACCCGCTCGGGCATCTGCCGCATCCGCACGAGTGCCCCGCTCGAAGGCCGCGGCCCGAAAGGGCAGTTCCGATTGAACCCGGGCCCGGCCGGCGTGGCGGAATTCCCGGCGGAGGCCGGCGCCGAATACACGATTCGACCCTTGGCGAGCCCCCGCCGCCCGGGACCCCGCTGACCTGACCGCCCCCGGGTGGTGAAACAAGCGGCTGTCGTCGGCCCCTTGTCGTCGATTTGTTACACAAAGAACACAATAGGGTGACCGAACTTGCCCTTATTCGGCTGCGTGTAACGGCGGCCGCATCCGGCGACCGCCCCTCATCACTGGAGGGAGCATCGTGTTCATCAAGCGGGCGGGACTGGTCGGATTGGGTCTGGCGGTATTGATGGCGGGTCGATCGGCGGCCCAGGCGCCGACCGTGACGGTTGGCGGAGTCGCATACGCGCAGTTCCTCTACCAGCTCAAAGACACCGCAAACCACGTCAACAACTTCGACATCACCCGGGCCTACATCAACGTGACCGGGAAGTTCGCCTACGGGATCGGCACCCGGGTCACGGCAGACATCTACCGAGTCACGGACGGCTCGGGCGCCGGGTCGCTCAACTACCGGCTCAAGTATGCCTATGTCACCTGGAACCCCGAGAAGAGCGCGCTGACTTACAAGATCGGCCAGATGCACACTCCGTGGGTCGACTGGGAAGAGCATCTCTGGGACTATCGGGTTCAGGGCCAGGTGGCGATGGAGCGCGCCGGCTACATGTCATCGTCGGACTTCGGCTTCGGCGTGGACGGCAACTGGGGCTTTGACAAGGTCAACATGCAGGTCGGGATTTACAACGGCGAGAACTACAACAAGACGCCGGGAGACCAGCGGAAGGACTTGATGGGTCGCGTCTCCGTCCGGCTCGCAGGGACCGACGAGGGTGGGCGGGATGGCGGCCTCCGGCTCACCGGTTACGGCCAGATCGGGAAGCCGACGGGCGGCGGCAACCGGACCCGGTTCATCGGGATGCTGTCCTACCGGTCCAAGGCGCTGACGGTGGCGGCCGAACTCGCCAGCGCCCGCGACAGCGTGGTGGCCACGCCGGCCACGGCGGAGAAGCCCGGCCGGGTCGTGAGCATCTTCAGCGTATACAAGTTCCCGAAGTCCAAGTTCTCGGTCCTGGCCCGCTGGGACCAGACCGATCCGAACACGACCGCCGCGGCCAACACCGACCGGCTCCGGCGCCTCATCGCCGGCGTGACCTACACCTGGTCCAGCAATCTCCGCCTGACCGCCGACGTCGACAACCTGTCGTACCAGGGCACCCCGACCGCGGCCCAGGAAGCGACCCGGTCACAGTTCTTCCTCCACGCCCAGATCAACTTCTGAGTTCGGGAGCCTGACTTATGAAACGCGCCATTCTTGCCCTCACGGCCACCGCATGCCTCGGGCTTGCGGCAGCCCCCGCCGTCGCCCAGCAGCTCACCGGCGCCGGCGCCACGTTCCCGAACCCGATCTACACCAAGTGGTTCGACACCTACAACAAGAAGACCGGCGTCCAGATCAACTACCAGTCGATCGGCTCCGGTGGCGGCATCCGCCAGTACACCGAGGGGACCGTGGACTTCGGGGCCACCGATGGCCCGATGACCACCGAACAGATGACCGCGGTGCAAGGCAAGGTGCTCCACGTGCCGACCGTGCTCGGCGCCGTGGTCCTCACCTACAACCTCCCGGCGCTCGGCGCCGCCCAGCTCAAGCTCGACGGCCCCCTCGTGGCCGACATCTTCATGGGCAGGGTAGCCAAGTGGAATGACCGGCGGATCGCCGCTCTGAACCCCGGGGTCAGCCTTCCGAACCTCGATCTCCTGGTGACCCACCGATCCGATGGCTCCGGCACCAGCTTCATCTTCACCGACTACCTGAGCAAAGTGTCGGCGGAGTGGAAGGAAAAGATCGGCAACGCCAACTCGGTGAACTGGCCCGCCGGGCTGGGCGCCAAGGGCAACGAGGGCGTGACCCAGCAGGTCAAGCAGACCGAAGGCGCCATCGGCTATGTGTAATTGATCTATGCGATCTCGAACAAGCTGCCGTACGCCCAGTTGAAAAACGCGGCAGGCAAACTGGTGATGCCATCGCTCGAATCCGTCACGGCGGCCGCGGCCAGCGCCAAATTCGACGCCAAGACCGACTTCCGGGTGTCGATCACCAACGCGCCCGGTGCCGAGTCCTACCCGATCAGTTCGTTTACGTGGCTGCTGGTTCGGCCCGACACCAAGGATCCGGTCAAGGCCAAGGCGTTGAAGACGTTCCTCGACTGGATGATCACGGACGAGGCGCAGAAGATGGCCGGCGAGCTGCAATACGCGCCGCTACCCAAGCCGCTGGTGGCGCTGGTGGCGGACCGCCTCAAGACCCTGAAGGCCGGCGGGAAGCCGATCAGCTAGCCCAGGCCGCACTCCACCCGGACCACTGACGCGGGTGGCAGCACGACGATCAACCCACCGGGCCGAGCCGCCACCACCATTGGCCTCGGCCCGACGGCGTTAGGCTCGGCGAAGCTGTTGTGGGCATGGACGTCCCCGGCGTTGAGCACCGCCGCCCTCGCGGTTCCCAGGACCCCGGCCCGGGCGCTCACCTCCGGGGCGAAATTGCCACCGCAGCCCCACGATTCATTGCCGACCCCCCAGAAGCGAACTCCGAAGGGAGCGGGCGCCCCGTCGGCCGCGCGACGGCGCGCCAGGGTCGTCGAGCCGGCCGGCGAATTGGTGTACTCGATCCAGCGCCAGAACTCCTGAGCCGGGAGGCTTCGCAAATTGACGACCAGATAGGGCGCCGCGCCGACCTCGCCACAGAACCGGGCAAAGTCCGCGGTTCCGAACTGGTTGGGCTCGTACCGCTGCGGCCCGTCCTTCCGGGCGGCCTTGGGCCATTCCGACGCGTCGACCCAGAAGTTGGTCCGGGTGGGGCGGTCGGCACGCGGACCGGTCCCGTCCCGCCAATCGTACTGGTCCGCAAAGCACCCGCCGGGCCACCGGATGACCGGTGGACGGATCCGCTTGAGCGCGTCGATCAACGACCGACGAACCCCGTTGACGTTCGGGATCCTCGATCCCCGGCCGACCCAGATGCCGTCGTATACCACGCCACCGAGGTGCTCGACGAAATGGCCATGCAGTTCCGGCGCGATCGTCCCGATCGGCTCATCCAGCATGACCTGGAAGGTGGCATCGGCACTCCGTCGCGCCACGGGAAACGGCCAGGCCGCGGCGAGGCCCGCAGCGGCCGCGCCCCGGACGAAGTCCCGCCGGGTTTTGGTCACGACACCCGCCAGTACACGTTGTAGCGCTCATCGAGTACGCGGTAGAGTGGCACCATCGACATGGCCGCCGGCTGGCCGATCGTTTCGAACCCCAGCGGACCGGCCGGGTTCTTCCGAACCCACGATGACGGGTCCCCGCCGCTGGCCCTGACCGCGGGAGTCGGCAGGCCCTCGGCCTTGTACTCGGGAATGCTGCGGGGTTTGGTGGGCTCTGCCCTCAGGACACCGGCCAGGCCCTCCGTGCCCAGTCGGCCGGCCAGGACCAGCGGTCCGAACATGACCGCCTGAAGCGCGGGATCGTCCGGCATCGGGCTCGCATGAAGGCCCATCGGGAGCGATACCTCGAGCCGGTCGCCATCACGCCAGGTGCGATCGATGGTGTAATAACCGCCCGGCGCCGCGAACCCCTCGAGCGGCCGGCCATTGAGACGAGCCGCGCCGCCTCGCGCCCAAGAGGGCACCCTGACCCGAAGGGCGAAGGCCGCCGGCTTCGCCGATCGAATGGTGAGGCTGGTACCCGGCTCCTCCGGGAAGCGCGTATCCTGCACCACCGTCACACCCTGCTCCGCCCAATTCAGCTGCGAAGCGATGAACAGATTGACGTAAAGCCCCGCGTCGTCGTGCCAGTAGATGCTGTCGCCGAACTTGGCGAACGACTCGCTCCCGGACCCGGTGCAGCACCAGTAGTCGTGGAGCGGATCGCCGAACAGCTTCCAGTACCCGGAGCCCAGCGGGACGTAGTAGAGCTTGGAGCCGTCCGCCGGATGCTGGGTGCCGAGGATGCCGTTGAAGAGGGCGCGCTCGTAGTAGTCGGCCACGGCCGGATCGGCGGTCCACTGAAACACATGGCGGCTCAGCTTGAGCATGTTGTAGGTAACGCAACACTCCTGAGTGTATCCGCTGAGTTCGGCCGCCAGAACCCCGGGTTCGGCGTTCCAGCCCTCGCCGTTGCTGGTGCCTCCGGTCGCGTAGGACCGCCGGCCCGTCACTTCATGCCAGAAATATTCGGCGATCTGGCGCGACCGCGGGTCGCCGGTCAGTTCGTACCGGCGGGCGGCGCCGATGATCTTCGGGATCGTCGTGTTGACATGGAGCCCCTTCAAGTCGTCCCGGCCAGCGGCCAGCGGCCCGAACACCCGCTCGTGGTCGAACCGATGGGCAACCTCGCGCCACTCCTCCGACCCGGTCACCGCCGAGAGGTTGTAGAGCACGTCGTTCATCCCGCCGTATTCACGCTCGAGTACCCGGGCCGTGTGCGCATCGCCCAGGGGCTGGCTCCATCGGCCGGTCCATCGGGCCATCTTCGTCACCACGTCGAGGGCCTGGGCGTTCCCGGCCAGCGTGTGCATGTCGAGGAGGCCGGCCATGATCTTGTGGACGGTATAGAACGGCGCCCAGACCGGCCGGTCGGCCCGAAGCCGATCGAAGAACTCCTCCGGAAACGCGCTCAGGTACCCGTTGCCGTGGGCATTCTGGCATTCGGCCAGGGCCGCCACCATGCCGTCGCCGCGACGGCGAACCTCATCGTCGCCCGAAGCCGCCATCAGGGCGCAGGCCGAGAGGTAATGTCCGGTGAAATGGCCGCGCAACTCGTTGATGGGCGCTTCCCAGCCGCCGAGCGGTTCGGCCGCGGTGGGGAGACCGGCCTCGATCCGGAAGGTGTGAAGCAGCCGGTCCGGGTCCTGGCCCATGACAAAACGGCGATTGACGCCCATGGCATCGAGAAACGGACCCGGCCCGAGCTTGACCGCCGCGAGCGGGAAGGGCCGGACCCGGGCGACGACATCCGTCCCGCCGGTCATCCGTGGAGGGCCGTTCCGCCAAGGCAGCATCGTGGCCGCGGCGGTGGACGCGAGGAACATTCGTCGGCGCATGGAACCTCCTTCGCTGGTCTGCCGGTCCGTCAGATGCCGGCTCGGGTCCGAGCCTCGGCGATGATCGCCGTCATCTGCTCCCGCCAGATTGTGAAGGTATCGTCGACGACCGACAAGGTCGGGATCAATCCTTCGGGCTTCGGGAGGGAAAGGGTCTTGGGGTCGAACGGCGAGAAGCCGGACTCGTGGACGCCCGAACTGCCCCGGCCCGGCGCCGGGTGACTCAGGTGACTGAAGTATCGGGCGTACGGCACCCCGAATTTCGCGTGCACGTGATACAAGGGAATGAATTCGAGCAGAGCGTCGTAGTGGAACTCACCACAGGCCAGAACGTGGGGATAGCGGCGGCGGAGCTCAGCCACCATCAGCCGGGCACCCTCGTGCATGTCGGCCTTGGGGTTGTTGGTCCAGCCGCCGATGATGTCGAGGAAATAGGCGTCGACGCCGTATCGATCGATCGTTTCGGCGATCCGGTCGGTCAGCCAGCGGCGCCACGATTCGACGCCCAGATTCAGATAGGCTCCCCAGCCCTCCTGATGGCGATCGTTGTCCCAGTCCACCCAGTTCAGGTTCATGGCGTCGCCGTCGACCTTCTCCGTGGCGGCGTCGGCGAACTTCGCGAACGAGGGCAGCTTTCGATTGGCGGCGTTGGCACCGAACATCGGCATGAACCGGTAACCGAGCTTCTTCCCCTCCTGAATCAGCCGCCGGAACTCCCGCTCGCCACCGAGCCTCGGCGCGACCTGGTACTCCGGGTAGTCCCAGTAGTACCGGCCGTCCCAGGCGGGAATGAAGATCAGCACCCGGTCGGCCGGAATCCGGGCCGCCATCCACTGGAGGATCTCCAGCATCTTGGGAAAAGTGTTGAAGACGTAGCCGCTGAAGTGCATGCCGTGCATCTGGACGACCAGCGCCGTACGGCGGAGCCAGTCCGGCACGTCGGGGCGGGACTCCCATCGGGGAAACCGATAGGCGCGTTCGAGATGCTGGTAATGCGGCGCCGCGGCGGCCTCGAGGGTGGCGGCCCGGCCAATCCGCCAGCGCGGGATCGTCACCTTGCTCTGATCGAGCCAGCCCTCGACCTCGTGGATCACCTCGACCCGGTATCCGGTCTGGCCGGGCTGGAGATAGATCCGCTTGGTGCGGACCTTGTCGTCGAGCGAGGAGATGAAATGGAAGTCTCGCTCGCCGCTCTGCACGATGATCAAGGGGGTTCCCATCCCGCCCGCGGCATTGCCGCCGAACAGGTCGCCGCCGCTGAAGGGATAGCCGAACAGCAGCTCGTCATCGTGCGGGTCGAACACGGCGTACCCGGCGCTCGACACCTTGCCGCGCGGAATCCCGCGGACGATGGTGGTGATGGCCTTGATCGGCTGATCCATCTCCGCCGTCACGTCCCACTCCACCCAGCTCCCATTCTTCCGAAAGACCGCCTCGATTTTGCCGGGCGCCGGTTCCTGGCCTCCAGCCCAGCGAAGGCCCTGGCCCACCAATTTGAGTTCGCCCGGGCCGGCCACAGCGGTCATGGCGGCCTGGTCAAGGTGATAGGCGTTCTCGCGGGAGTAGATCGTGAACCCGAACTCGAGGCCTTCGAACGCCACCGACGGCTCCGATGTGTCGAAGCTGAACTTCATGAAGCCGTTGCCCCGCGGCGGGAGGAACACGCCGGTGCTCGAGCGATGCGGCAGGATCGGCACCGGCGCCGTCGGGTCGGACCACGCCGCCGGCGCCAGCGGGAGGAACGCGGCGGACCCCGTCGCTCCGACCGCCTTGATCCAATCCCGCCGAGTGAAATCGTCCATGAAGGCCTCTCAGCCGATCTGGAGCGGAGCGGCGATCGCCGCATCGGCGACCGTCGTGATCCCGGCGAACGGACGCCTCGACGTGTAGAGGCCGGGCGTCTCCTGGGTGGCGTGATAGACCTTCATGCCGAAATAATTGCCCAGCGCCTCCCAGACCACGTTGCCGACGTGCCCCTGGGTGATGGCGACGTGGTGGGGGAAGTGCTGCAGCAGCACCTCCCGATAGAGCCGCTGGAGGTTGGGCAGGCGACACCAGCCGTAACAGCCAAAGGTGACCGCGTCGTTGTTCTCGATCCGCCCTTCGGCGATCACCGCCTTGAGGTCGCCCCCCGGGTCCTGGGTCACCCGGACCAGCGTCACCGGGTTCTCGCGGGCCACGAACTCGATGGTCCCCTCCGAGTCCTCGTACCGGGCCGCCCCGCTGCTGGCGATGATCTCCTGGACCCCGAGCTTGACCGGAGTCCGGGCAAACGCGGCCGGGAAGACGCCGCAATGCCAGACGTTCACCAGTTCATCGTCATCGTTGTGGAGGTTGTTCCAGTCGGCCAGCCCCGCCGGCGAATCGGCCGCCAGCATGGCGGCGTGCATCGACAGTGTGCCCATGATGTCAGCTTCGCAGGCCGACGGCACGCCTTCGTTCCCGAATCGGCTCATCGTGGTACACGAACACACGCCGTAGTTGGCCTGAATGCTGGTCCAGCACTGGATTCCGAAGGCATCGACGGCGTTGGCCCGGGCCCAGCGCCGGAGGAAGAGCTCGAGTCTGGCGCTCTTGACGACGCTCAGGGTTCTGATCGCCGAGGTATCGGCGTACCCGTGGATCGAGTCGATGACCCGACCGAGGTCGGGATCGTCGTCCGAAATCTTCTGGGCACCGGCAAAGACCTCCGAGAGGTCGAGCGTCACCACGGTGGGTCCGATCCGCTGGAGCTGCTTCTCGTTGAACCGGCAGGTCCAGAAGGCATCGGGCCGGGCGCCGATCTGCCCGTACCGGGCATTGCGGAGCCCGTAGACCACACGGCAGAGACGAACGAAGAAGTCGAGGTCGGCCAGGAACGACGGGTCGGTCGGAAAGCAGATGGGCCGCTGGGCCACAGTATACCGGACGCCGAGCTGCCGGAGTACCTCACCGATCGACAGCAGCCCGCAGAAACTGTCCCGGCGGGCCGTGGCCATGGTGAGAGTCTCCTCCTCCTGGCAGCCGTAGATCAGGATTGGGACATCGAGCGCGGCCTTCTTGACGCACCAGGCAACCCCCTGCTCTTCGCCGAAGTTGACGGCGCCGATCACGATCCCTTGCACCTTCTCGCGCCGGAACAGCTCGGCGGCGAATTCGGCCTCCTCGCGGGTCTCGATGCAACCCACCTTCGTCTCGGTCGGGCCGGGTACCACCACCTCGATCCCCAGGCGCTGCATCACCTCGATGGTCTGGTCCCGCATTTTCGCGGCGAGTTCCTTGGAGAAGAACCCCCGGTTGGCGGGAATGAAACCCAGCTTGATCTTCCGTGTCGCAGTCATCGGCGTTCCTTTCGGGGTCCGTCAGCGCGTTCGTGATTGGCCGTAGTAGGCTCGGTCGCCGTGTTTCCGCTCATGATGCTTGGCAAGGATGAATGGCTCGAGCGGGACGGGTGCTCCCAGCGCCAGGGTCCCATGGGCCATCCGGGCGATCGCCTCGAGCGCAATCGCGTTCCTGAGGGACGCTGACGGACTGGGCCCCCAGCTGAACGGGGCATGACCCGCCAGCAGCACGCCGGGCGTCGCCGCCGGATCGAGGGCGGCGAACCGCTCGATGATGACCCGACCCGACCAGCCTTCATAGTCGGCCTCGACCTCGGCGGCGGTAAGCGGACGGGCGACCGGGACGGGGCCCGCGAAATGATCGGCGTGCGTGGTCCCCAGGCAGGGGATCTCCTGCCTCGCCTGGGCGAACATCGTGGCGTACGGGCTATGGGTGTGGGTCACTCCGCCGATCTCCCGGAAGGCGCGATACAGGGCCACGTGGGTCGCCGTATCGGTGGACGGTCGGAGCCGACCCTCCACCACCCGGCCGTCAAGATCCACGACCACCATCAGATCGGGCGTAAGGGCCTCGTATTCCACCCCCGACGGCTTGATCACGATCCGGTCCCGATCCGGCGAAATCCCGCTCACGTTGCCCCAGGTCAGCGTCACCAGACCGTGGCCGACGAGGGAGCGGTTGGCCTCGCACACCTCCTCGCGCAGGCGCTCGAATGCGGTCATGATCCCATCCTGACGGACTGGCGGGTCTCGATCAGCTCCTTCATCACCCGGTGAACCGACCCGTTCCCGTCCCGGCTGAAGGCGTCGTGGAGCCGGCGGTAGATCTGGTAGAGCTTCCGGTAGACGGCGTGATGCGCCGGCACCGGCACATAGCCGTCGGGCTTCACCCCGGTCATCACCTGCTGAGCCGCGGCCATCGTGGGATGGGCGCCACCCGCGACGGCCCCGGCGATCGCGGCGCCCAACGCGCAGGTCTGGGCCGACCGGCTCACGACCATGGGGCGCCCGATCACGTCGGCATAGATCTGCATCACCAGCGGGTTCTTTTCGGCGATCCCGCCGCAGTTCACCACCCGGTCAACCCTGACGCCGTACGCCTCCAGCCGGTCGATGATGGTAAGGGCTCCGAACGCCGTCGCCTCGATTAGCGCCCGGTAGATCTCAGGCGGGGTGGTCTGGAGGGTCTCGCCGACGATGAGACCGGTCAGCAGGGGATCCACCAGGATCGTCCGGTTCCCGTTGTGCCAGTCGAGCGCCATCAACCCGCTTTCGCCGGGCCTGAGCGCCGCGGCGGCCCGGCCCAGCGCGAGATGCGCCTCGGCGCCGGTCCCGTAGCCGGCCGGAGCGATCCGCCGGGCAAACCAATCGAAGATGTCGCCCACGGCCGACTGGCCGGCTTCGATCCCGTACATCCCGGGAAGAATCGACTCGGGCACGATCCCGCAGACACCTGGAATGTCGGCCAGCGGCGCGGACAGCGGAGCCACGATGCAGTCGCAGGTGCTGGTCCCGATGATCTTGACGAGGGTCCCCGGGGCGGCGCCGGCGCCGACGGCGCCCAGGTGAGCGTCGAAGGCTCCCACGGCCACCGCGATCCCGGGCGGGAGGCCGAGGGTCGCGGCCACGTCGGCCGCGAGCGGCCCCGCGAGCCGGTCGGCGGACAGCGCCGGCATCGTGAAGCCGTCACGGAAGCGCGACAGGCCCGGGCTCAGTCCTTCGAGAAACTCGGCCGACGGCAGCCCGCCCCAGTCCTGGTGGTACATCGCCTTGTGACCGGCCGCGCAGACGCTCCGCCGGACTGCGCTGAGCGTCGTCACGCCCGTGAGATAGGCCGGGATGTAGTCGCACAGCTCGACCCAGCCCGCCGCGGCGGCCGCGACCGCCGGACTCGCTCGCTCGCAGCGGAGAATCTTCGACCAGTACCACTCAGATGAATAGGTACCGCCGCACTTCGCCAGGTACGGATACGCGGCGCCCGCCCGCTCCGTGATCTCGGCCGCCTCCGCGTGGGCGGTGTGGTCCTTCCAGAGCCAGGCGAGGGCGGCGGGCTCAGCGGTGAAACGCGGCTGCAGGGCCAGGGGAGTCGCGGAACCATCCACCGGGATCGGGGTCGACCCAGTGGAATCAACTCCGATCCCGACGATCCGGTCGACTCGGAACCCGGGATAGGCGCCGGCTTGCCGAACGGCGGCGGGAACGGCGGTCCGGAGTCCGGCGAGATAGTCGGTCGGGTGCTGGCGGGCCAGGTTGGGATCGCGAGGGTCGCCGATGACACCGCCATCGCCGCCCGGATAGTCGAAGACCGCGGAGGCCACTTCGGCGCCGTCGCGATTGTCGACCACGAGCGTCCGAACGCTCCCGGTGCCGAAATCAACGCCGATTGAAAAGCTCGGATCCGCCATGCGCGCCCCGGATTCAGATCGCCAGATGAAGGGCCCGTCGTTCGCCCGGGCGCGCGAGACCAAGCCGTTCACTGGCCGCAACCACCAGCCCGAGCCAGCGGCGTCGAGGTGCGGCCACGCAGCGGACCCGCCCGAACCGGCCGAGCAGCGAGTGCTCCTGGATCGACGTCTCGAGGCGGCCGATCACGTCAGGATGAAGCGACGGCAAGTCACCGGTCACGACCACTCGGCCGACGCCCAGCAGGTTGATCGCGCCGGCAACCCCGGCGCCGACCGCGTCGATCGCCCGGTCGAGCCACGGCTCGATCCCGGCCCGGGTCACCTGATGCCGGAGCCCGTCCCAGTCGAGCCGCCGGCCCGGATGGGCTTCCCGAAAACTGCGGAGCAGACCGCGGCGAGAGGCGAGCGTCTCGAGGCAACCGATTGCACCGCAGCCGCAGCGCCGATCGTTGCTCATCACCGGCGTGTGGCCCAGTTCGCCCGCGAGGGCCACTGTCCCGCCGAGGAGCCGGCCCTGCAGGACCACCGCGCCACCAACACCCTCCGCCAGGTCGAGCAGGAGGAAATCCTCGGACGTCCCCTCCGCCGCCTGATGCCCGAGGGCCAGCGCCTGCACCTCCTGGACGGCGATGACGGTCCCGACGCCGAGCGCCCCGATCCCCTTGAGCAGCCCCTGACCTTCGGTCCAATGGAGATTCGGCGACACCAGCACGGTGCCGGTCGCCTGATCCACCACACCCGGGACGCTGACCAGGATCGCCTCGGAGTCGCGGAGACCCAAGGCCAGCCGCGCCCGACGCAGTTCGGCGAGAAACGCGGGGACCGAGTCGGGGGTCGCCACCGTCCGCATCGCCGCGTCCTCGGGCGGCGGAGCGAGCGGCAAGGCGGCGATTCGAGTCTCCCGGACGCCGATCTCGACCCCAAGAAACCGGGGCCGGGACGCCAGTGCGATGAACCGCGGCGGACGCCCCATCGCCGGAACGCCGCCTGCGGCCGCCGCCGCCGCTTCGGTGACCAGCCCGGCCTCGATCATTTCTTCCACCACGCGGCCGGCGGTGACGCTGGAAAGCCCCGTGGAGCGGGCCAGCTCCGCACGGGAACAGCGGGTCCGGGCCAACAGGACACGGAACACCCGGCGGATGTTGGCCTCGCGGACATCGGTGGGTCGGAGATACATTCTTAAGACAGTATACTAACTAGAATCAGACCTGACAAATCCACCGGACGGAGACCCCATGTCCCGTGTCCACCGCAGCGCGGCGCTCGCCGCCATCGTCCTCATCGCCGGCGGGTGCGGCTCCCGCGCCCGTTCCGGCGGCCTGGTGGTCGGCTTCAGCCAGGTCGGCGCCGAGAGTGGCTGGCGGACGGCCAACACCAGGTCGATCAAGGGTGAGGCCGATCGGCGGGGCGTCACCCTCAAGTTCTCCGATGCGCAGGGGGACCAGGAAAATCAGATCCGGGCGATCCGATCGTTCATCCAGCAGAAGGTCGACGTCATCGCCTTCAGTCCGAAAACCGAAGACGGCTGGCAAGCGGTCCTCGAAGAGGCGAAGCAGGCCCACATCCCGGTGATTCTCACCGACCGAGCGGTCAACGTCCAGGACACCTCGCTCTACGTCACGTTCATCGGGTCGGACTTCGTCGAGGAAGGCCGCCGGGCCGCCGCGTGCCTCGCCAGGGCAACCGGCGGCAAGGCCCGGATCGCCGAGCTGCAGGGAACCCCCGGGTCCGCCCCCGCCCTCGACCGGAAGAAGGGGTTCGAGGCCGCGCTCGCGGCCGAGTTCCCCGGACTCACCATCATCAAGAGTCAGTCCGGCAACTTCGAACGAGCCCGCGGCAAGGAAGTCTTCGAGGCCTTCCTCCGTTCGCCGGAGGGCGCTTCGATCACGGCGCTCTACGCCCACAACGACGACATGGCGTTAGGCGCCATCCAGGCGATCGAGGCGGCCGGGAAGAAGCCCGGCACTGACATCGTGATCGTCTCGGTGGACGGGGTCCACGACGCCTTCCAGGCGATGCTCGACGGGAAACTCGCCTGTTCGGTCGAGTGCAACCCGCTCCTCGGCCCCCAGTTGTTCGACCTGATCGAACGCCTCAAGCGCGGCGAACCGGTGCCGAAGCGGATCATCACCAAGGAAGGGGTCTACGAGCGGAGCCAGGTCACCCGGGAAACGCTGGCCGCCCGCCAATACTGACGTGACCAGGCCGGATGCCGCCCCCGCGGCCCTCCTCGAAGCCTCGGGCATCACGGTGGAGTACCCCGGCGTCCGGGCGCTCGATCGCGTTCGGCTCGTGCTGCGGCCCGGCGAGATCCACGCCCTGATGGGCGAGAACGGCGCCGGGAAGAGCACGCTGATCAAGGTGCTGAGCGGGCAGCGGCGTCCCGATGCGGGTACGCTGACCGTGCGCGGGATCCCGGCTGGGTTCGGTACCCCGGCCGACGCCGAGCGGGCCGGCATCAGCACAGTATTCCAGGAACTGGATCTGATTCCCACGCTGTCGGTCGCCGACAACATCTGCCTCGGACGGTTTCCGACCCGGTGGGGTCTGATCGATCGCCGGGCCGCCGACCGCCGGGCCGAGGCGGCACTGGCGCGCCTCGGGGTCCGGCTCGACATCACCAGCCCGCTCGGTACCCTTCCCCTCCCGACCCAGCAACTCGTCGCCCTGTCGCGGGCGCTGGACGTCGAGGCCCGGGTCCTCATCCTCGACGAGCCGACCTCGTCGCTCGACCAGACCGAGACCGCCCGCCTGTTCGGCGTCCTGAGAGCGTTGCGCGATGACGGCCTCGGCATCGTGTTCGTGTCACACTTCCTCGCCCAGGTCGAGTCGCTCGCGGACCGGATCACCGTGCTGCGCAATGGTGGCCTCGTCGGGGAATGGCCCCGGAGCGAACTCTCGCGCCCGCAATTGATCGAGGCCATGACCGGCCGCACCATCGGTGGCGACCAGCCGGCCGGGCCCACGGTCCCGGCCGCGGGCCGACCGGTTCTCGAGTTCGATCGCCTTGGCGCCAGGCGGCGGCTCGAGCCGGTCTCCGGATCGGCCCGCGCCGGTGAGGCACTCGGCATCGCGGGCCTTCGCGGGTCGGGCCGAACCGAACTCGCCAGGCTGCTGTTCGGCGCTGACTCCCCGGACAACGGAACGGTGCGGATCGACGGCGTTGCGGTCCGCACCGGATCGGTCGCCGAATCCATCCGCCACGGTCTGGCATTCACGCCCGAGGATCGCCAGGGACAGGGCCTGATTCTCGACTTGTCGGTCACCGAGAACATCATCCTTGCCCTGCAGGCCCGTCAGGGAGCGCTTCGCCCGGTCCCCGCCACGGAACAGCGGCGGGTGACCGAGCACTACATCGCTTCGTTAGGCATCAAGGTCCCGGACCCGGGGGCTCCGGTCCGGACCCTGTCGGGCGGAAACCAGCAGAAGGTGCTTCTGGCGCGGTGGCTCGCCACCCAGCCCCGAATTCTGATTCTCGACGAGCCGACCCGGGGCATCGACGTCGGCGCCCGGGCCGACATCGAGTCACTGATCGCCGACCTTCGGGCCAAAGGACTCTCGATCATCCTGATCAGCGAGGAGCTGGACGAGTTGATTCGGACTTGCAGTCGCGCGCTGGTCCTGCGGGACCGCCGCGCGGTGGGCGAACTGGCTGGCACCGCGCTCACGGAGTCCGCCGTCCTCGGCCTGATCGCGTCAGCCGGCCACGCGGGAGAACCGGTGTGACACCCCGATTCCGGCCCCGGGCGGCGTGGCCGGCGCTCGGCATTGCGGCCCTGATCGTGTTCAATGCCGCCAGCGACCTCCGGACCGGCGGCCCCGGCCTCATCGGGCCCGGCGCCTTCCTCCACCTCGCGATCCGCGACGGCATTCCTTCCGGCCCTCTGATCGATGTGCTCAACTACGGCGCGACCTTCATGATCCTCGCCATCGGGATGACGCCGGTCGTGGCGACCCGCGGCATCGACCTCTCGGTGGGATCGATCATGGCAATCGCCGCGGCGGTGGCGGCCGTGCTCTCGGTTGGCGGACAGCCGCCGCCCGTATCGATCGCCGCGGCGCTGGGCGCGGCCGTGGTCTGCGGCCTCTGGAACGGGGCCATGGTGAGCGGGATCGGCCTGCAGCCCTTCGTGGCAACGCTGGTACTGATGGTGGCCGGTCGCGGCATCGCACAGCTGATCACCGACAGCCAGATCATCACTTTCCACGATCCAGCCCTCGAGTACATCGGACTCGGCCGCCCACGGTGGCTGCCGCTGCCGTTCCCGTTCCTGATCGCCGTCGGTCTGGTGGGGGTCACGGCCCTGCTGGTCCGGAAGACCGCCCTCGGCCTTCTGCTCGAAGCGGTCGGCGGCAACCCGCCCGCGGCCCAGCTGGCCGGGGTCCGAAGCCGCCGGATCATTGCCCTGACCTACGGGTTCAGCGGGTTGTGCGCCGGGATCGCCGGCCTCATCGCGGCCGCCAATATCAAGGCGGCCGACCCATTCAATGCCGGGCGAAACCTCGAGCTGGCGGCGATCTTCGCCGTCGTGGTGGGTGGAACCCCGCTGACCGGCGGTCGGATGAGCCTGGCGGGTGCGGCCGTCGGCGGCCTGCTGATGCAGACCCTGACCACCACGATGTACGCCCGAAACGTCGGCGCCGACACCGCGCCACTCCCCGAAGCCCTGGTGATCCTCGTCGTGGCCCTCGTCGGCGCGCCGCGAGCGGCCGCGTGGGCCCGGCAGCGGTGGGCTCGATGAATCGCCGGTTCCGGCGCCCTCAGGCGTCGACCACCGTCGCCGCCGGCATCCTGGTCCTGCTGATCGGGCTCGGCGCGATCCGGTTCGAGCACTTCGCCTCGTTCGGCAATCTGGCCAACCTCGTCGGTGACTACGCCTTCGTCGGTGTCGCCGCGGTCGGCGCCACCTTCGTCATTCTCTCCGGCGGGGTCGACCTGTCGGTCGGGTCGCTCGTGGCGTTCACCGCGGTCGCGATTGCGGTGCTGGTGGACCACGGTTGGCATCCCCTCGCGGCGGCAACGGCGGCCTTCGGCTTCGGGACGCTGGCCGGTGCCGTCATCGGGATGCTGGTCTGGTGGTTCGACCTGCCGCCCTTCCTGATGACCTTGATCGCCATGTTTGCCTTCCGCGCCGGCGGCTTCCTGCTCAGCAGCCAGGCCACTCCGATCATGCACCCATTCATGGCCCAGTTGAGTTCAGGATATCAGGTCAGCGTGGGCGGCACCATCATTCCGGCCCGCAGTTTGATCTTTCTGGCCTTCGCCGGCGCCGGGGCGCTGACCCTGGCCCGGACTCGATTCGGGCGGCAGGTGTGCGCCGTCGGTGGCAGTCGCCGATCAGCGGCAGTGATGGGCGTGGGCGTGGGTCCGACGCTGGTGGGGATCTACTCGCTCGCCGGGGCGGCCAGTGCCCTCGCCGGCGTCGTCTTCGCCTTTGGGAAACAGGCCGGAGATCCCACGGCGGCCGGGGGACTCGAGCTGACGGTGATTGCCGCGGTGGTGATCGGTGGCACGCTGCTGTCCGGCGGGGTCGGCTCGGTCCTCGGCACCGGGCTCGGCGTCTTGATCCTCGGTGCGATCCGGCTCCTCATCGATTTCCAGGGCGATCTCAATCCAGCGTGGACCAGCATCGCGACCGGCCTCCTGCTCCTGGGCTTCGTGCTGCTTCAGAAATTGCTGGGGCGCCTCCGCGGCCCGGCGGCCTCGCCCTCGACCTGATCCAGTTCAGCCCCACATATCGGCCGGGTCGACCGCCGCCAGCTCGATCAGAAACGCGCCCAATCGCCGGGTCGTCGCCGCGATGAACTCGGCGCCTTTGGCTTCGGTGGCGCCACGGGGGTCACCCGATCCGGTGTCTTCGGTTACCCGACTCCAAGGTCGCGGCATCCAGGCCCACCCGTCGCGAACCGCCGCGAGGCGGGACCGCTTGGTCGCGCCCGGGCCCGCAGTCTCGAGGGGCCGGACCAGCTCGGGCGCCAGGTGGAGCATGACGCTGGTCTCCATCTCGTCGGCATGATCACCGGGCGCGCTGAAATGGCGGTCGCGCTTCTCGACCTGGTACCAATGGACCTGACAGAGGACGATCGGGGTGGCGGGCTGGAGTTCCCGGATGATCTGCCGAAAATCGTTACCCCCGTGGCCGTTCACAATCACGAGTTTTCTCACGCCATGGGGCCCGAGCGCACCGATCAGGTCTCGCAACAGCGCCGTCTGGGTCGAGGGATTGAGGTTGAGGCAGAACGGAATGTCGAGCTGGCCGGTCTGGACTCCGAACGGCACGGCGGGCAACACCAGCACCCGGGCTCCAGCGTCCCAGGCGATGGCCGCCGCCCGGGCCGCGACGGCGTCGCACTGAACCGTGTCGGTGGCGTAGGGCAGGTGGCGATTGTGAGCCTCGGTCGCTCCCCAGGGCAGCACCGCAACTTCGAACCGCTCGGTTCGCACCGTTTCCCAGGTCAATTCGGCGAGGACATAGGGGCGCATCGGCGACTCCTCCACTCAGGGCTCACGACAAAGGGGGACGGGCACCTGCCCGTCCCCCGGTTTGTCCTGGTACAACTGGCTCAGGCTTTCGGCGTGAACCCGATGACTTGGACGCCGGCGCCGCGAACGACATCGGACGCCTTGATCCAGTCCTGATAGGTCCGGGTCGGCGCGGCTTTGATGAAGATCAGCTTGGCCGGCCGGTTGTCATAGATCGCGTGGATCTGGGTATCGAGCTGTCCGGGCGGGACCGGCTGCCCGTTGATCTCGAAGTTGCCGTCGGCCAGAATGTTCAGCACGATCTGGGTCGACGGCCCGGTGTTCTGAGACGTCTCCAACGGCGGAACCTGCACGTCGATCGCCATCCGGGACAGCGGCTGAGTGATCATGAAGATGATCAGCAGCACCAGCAGGATGTCGATCATCGGAATCACGTTCGGTTCCGAACTGAGCCCACCTGAGTCGCCGCCTACTGACATTCCCATGGTGTCGCCTAGTCTTTCTTCTTGTCGCCGAAGACGTTCAAGCTGCTGGTTTCGATCTCGGTGATCGCCGCCATGACCCGGACTCCGGCCCGGCGGGCGACCTCCACCGCATCCTGGATCTTGTCAAAGGTCAGATTCTGATGGGCCCGGAAGTACATGATCTTGTTGTCCGGCCGGGCCGCATAGATCGATTTGAGCTGGTCTCCGAGCGCGTCGGCCGGAATCGCGGCACCGTTCAGAAAGTACTTCCCGTTCTGATCGATGCCGAGCACGATTTCGCCATCCCCCTCCGGGCGCTTGTCGAGATGCTCGCCCTTCGGCATGGTGGCCTGAAAGCCGTTGGAGATCAGCGGTGTCACGATCATGAAGATGATCAGCAACACCAGCATGACGTCAATCATCGGAATGACGTTCGGATCCGCCTTGACGTGGCTTTGCCCAGCCAGCTCGTTGTTAGCTGATGTGGCCACTTCCGCTCACCGCCTTTTGGGCCTGGAACTCCTTGGTGAAGATCGAGCGGCCGAATTCGCTGCCGACGCTCTTGATGAGGTAGTCGATCAGTTCCTTCGAGCTGTAGGTCATCTCGACCGTCAGGTTTTCGATCTTGGTGGTGAAGTAGTTGTAGAACCACACGGCCGGGATCGCCACCATCAGACCGAGCGCCGTGGTGATGAGGGCTTCCGAGATACCGCCGGCGATACCGGCCAGACCCCCGGAGGCGCCACCCGCGGACATCGCGTTGAAGGCCGAGACGATACCCATCGTGGTGCCGAGCAGACCGACGAACGGCGCGGTCGAGCCGACCGTCGCCAGGATCCCGGTGCCGCGCTTGAAATCGGACAGGGTGATCAGCATCTGACGCTCCACCGCCCGCTCGGCCGAATTGATGTCGGCGGCGGTGATGGTGGCCCGGTCACGGAGCAACGGCTTCACTTCGGCCAGCGCGCCGCCGAGCACCTTGGCGACATGGCTGTCCTGGTTCTTCTCGGCCAGGGAGATGGCCTGATCGAGCTGCTCTTCCTGAATCGCGCGGGAGAACTGGGGGGCGAACTTCCGGGTGGCGGACGTGCTCTTGCGGATCCGGATCAGCTTGCCGATGGCGATGGTGAGCGAGTAGAACGACATGCCCAACATGAGCCACACAATGCCGCGAGCGAAGGCGTTGGCGTGCTCGTACAGGGTCAGAATATCTACACCCATCTTCGACTCCTTCTACCGTGAGAGTTTCGTGACCGCGCCCATTCGGGCGCCGGGGTCATGAGCCAATGGTGAACGACACTCGCTGCTGGACCAGCTGACGGACCGCCTGGCCCTTGATCTTGGCCGGCTTGAACGTCGAACTCAAAATCGCTTCCCGGGCCGGCTCCTCGAACGCCTTGTTGGTGCTCCGAAGCACCCGGAAGGACGACGCCTCGGCCCTGCCATCGATCCCGACGACATACTGAACGTCGACGCTGCCCGCGATGCCGGCTTGCTGAAGCACCGGGGGATACTTCGGCTTCTGGAAGTTGATCGGCTGCACCGGATCATCCACTTCCGCCTCGACGAACGTTTCCTGGTTGGACACGGGGCCGGAGCCGCCCGCCACCCCGGCGGCAATGCCGCCCTCGACGCCCTTCCCGCTGAAGTCCTTGGCATCGAATCGTTCGTTCAGATTGACCGGCGGAATGTCCTTCGGAATCTCCGTCGGGGGCATCACGGTCTGGAAGCCCATCGGCGGCGGATTCGCGGTGACGATCGCGTCCGGCGGCGGCGTCGTCGGTGGGGGTGGTGGTGGCGGCTCAGGCGGCTTCAGGAACACCATGGTAGTGTCCTGGAGAATGTCCTTCAGCTTTTCCGCCGCCCCGGAGGTCGCCTTGATCGCGCCGTACCCGAGCGCGAGGTGAATGACCAGGGACGTGAAGGTCTGGCTGGTGGTTCTCTGCCGCTTGGGCTGGGACTCGATGAGGTTCTCGAACATGTCCTCTCCTCCGAAAGAGTCTACAGTACCCAGCGTAATCAAGCAGTCACGAGTTGCACCGCGCTGACTGCCAGATTACAAAACGATAACAAATTGATTAGCTGACCGAAGCTCCCGAACTGGTGAGGGAGCGCGGCAATGATACGGTAAAAATCGTCCCCTTGCCAGGGCGGCTCTGGACCGCGATGGTCCCGCCGTGGGCCTCGGCAATCCACTTGGTGATCGCCAGCCCGAGACCGGTCCCGGTGCCCTCGGTATCGCGGGCCCGGGCCGGATCGGCCCGCCAGAAGCGATCGAAGATGTGGGGCAGGTCGCCGCTGGCGATGCCGATGCCCGTGTCCCGGACGATGATCTGGACGGCGTCGGCCCCATCGGTCAGCCCGACCCCGATCTCCCCTCCCGCGGGCGTGTACTTGACCGCGTTGGTCACCAGGTTCAGCAGCAGCTGCCGGATCCGGTTCCGGTCCATCTCGAGCATCACCGGCCGCTCGGGAACGTCGAGTTCGATCTTGAGATTCTTGGCATCGCCGAGGATCTGGGCGGTTTCGGCGGCCTCATCGACGAGCGCGGTGAGATTGTGGCTCTCGACGGCGAGCGGGGCCCGGCCTTCGTCGGCCCGGGCCAGGGTGAGCAGGCTGTCCACCAGCTCGGTCATCCGGTTGATCTCCTCCAGCGACTCATCGAGGGGCTCCAGGCTCTCGGAGGGAATTTTCGGATTGGTGATCGCCCGTTCCACACCGGCGCGGAGGACCATCAACGGCGTTTTGAGCTCGTGGCTCGCCTCGGCAACGAACCGCTGCTGGGCCACGAAACTCTGTTCCAGGCGGGCGAACATGGCGTTGAAGGCGTGGGAGAGCCGGGCCAGTTCGTCCGTGGCCTGGGGGTCCACCGGAAGCCGGCGATGCAGGCTCTTGCCGTCAGTGATCTCGGTCAGATCATCAATCGTCGATTCCAGCGGCTTCAAGCTGGTGCCCGCAAGCCACGAACCGACCAGGACCGAAACCAGCAGGAGCACGGGAGCGATGAACAACATCGACCGCGCCAGGGCCGCGGGACCGAACAGCACCTCGTCGACGCTGGCGCCCAGCAGCATCATCCGGAGAGCGGGATCGGTTTCGCCCAGAGGAACGACGTAGTACCGGATCGCCGGCCGGCCGCGGACGACCTCCACCGTACCGTGGGTCGGACCGGGAGCGGCCAGCGCCAGATCCCGGAGCTGTTCGACGGCCCTGGTATCCAGTTCACCCCGCGGGTCGATCGACAACACCGTCGAGCCGTCGCTCCCGACCAGTACCAGGTAGTGGCGGAGGTTCTGGAACGACATCTGCACGCTCTCGAGAATCGGCGGCAACCGGCCCAGGCTGCGCGACACCTCGTGGATGATCCTCAGGGTAAAATCGGCCTCCACTTCGAGCCGGGCATCGAGTTCCTGGAGATTGGCCTGACGACGATCGAAGTAGAGGATGGTGCCGAACAGGGCGATCGAGAGGCCAAGCGCGGCGATGAAGCCGACCGTGAGTCGCTGCCGGATCGAGCGCATCGCGCGTCAGGCCTTCACCACGTAACCGACGCCCCGCACGGTATGGAGAATCTTCCGCTCCTGGCCCTGATCGATCTTCTTGCGGAGCCGGTTGATCACCACATCGACGATGTTGGTGCCCGGGTCGAAATGGTAATCCCAGGCATACTCCGTAATCAGGGTCCGCGACATCACTCGCCCGGGATGACGCATCAGATACTCGAGGACGGTGAATTCCTTCGGGGTGAGATCAAGCAGTCGCCCAGCCCGGCGAACCTCTCGCGTGGTGGTGTCGAGCACGAGGTCGCCGACCGTGACGGCGGTCGAGCGGAGCTGGGCCGGACGACGGCCGATGGCCTCGACCCGGGCCAGCAGTTCCTCGAACGCGAACGGCTTGGTGACGTAATCGTCGGCGCCGGCGCGGAGCGCTTGCACTTTGTGATCCACCGCGTCCTGGGCGGTCAGCACCAGCACCGGAGTCGTGACGCCCCGGTCCCGGATCGTCCGGAGGACCTCGTAGCCCGTCAGGCCGGGGAGCCGGAGGTCGAGAATCATGAGGTCGTAGTGTCCCCCCGAAATGAACCGGAGCGCCTCGAGACCGTCTTCCACCAGGTCGGCGTTGTAGCCGTGCTCCTCGAGCCCCCGCTTGACGTACTGGCCGACGATCCGGTCGTCTTCCACCACCAGGATCTTCATGCCGCCCCTCCGTCCCGCGTCGGCAGGATCACCGAGAACACGCTGCCGGCGCCCAGTTCGCTCTGCACTTCGATCCGGCCGCCATGGTCCTGGACAATCGCGTAGGCGATCGACAGGCCGAGTCCCGTCCCCTGCCCGGGCGGTTTGGTGGTGTAGAACGGCTCGAAGATCTTGGGCAACTCGCTCTTGGGAATCCCTGCCCCCGTGTCGACCACGTCGATCGCCGCCTCCGTCCGGCCGGGAATCCGTCGGCTCCGCAGCGTAAGGGAGCCCCCGTCACCCATCGCGTCGAGGGCGTTCAGCATGAGGGCCATCAGGACCTGGATCAGCTGCTCGTCGTTGGCGTTGATCCGGACGTCGCCGGAGCCCAATTCGGTGGCGACGGCCAGCCGCCGGAAGCGTTTGTGGTGTTTGAGGAGGAACAACGTCCGCTCGACCAGCCCGTCGAGCCCGACGAGGACCTTGGGCCGCCCGGTGGACTGCGGCCGGCTGAACTCGAGCAGTCCGTCGACGATCTTGCTGGATCGCTGGACTTCCTTGTCGATGATCTCAAGATATTCCTTGACCAGCGGTTCCACCTCGTTCCCCAACCGGGCCTCGATGGCGGCCGCGCAGGCGGCAATGGTCGCCAGCGGATTGTTGATCTCGTGCATGACCCCGGCGGCGAGCTGCCCCACCGCCGCGAGCTTCTCGTGCTGGTGAATCTGTTTCTCCACCGTCCTGGCCTCGGTGACATCCTCCCCGATGTTGATCACGTGGGTGATCGCGTCGCCTTCGAGCCGCATCGGAATCCTGGACATCCGGTAGACCCGGCGTTCACCGCCCTGATCCACCACCGTTTCCGCGGTGATCGGCTCACCGGTTTCGAACACCCCGTCGAATTCCCGCTTGAGTTCGGCGACCGGCTGACGGGTCAGGACGTCGAACACCGCGCGCCCCACCACCTCATCCCGCCTGAGCCCCTGAGTCCCCGCCTCGCGGCGCCGGTTCCAGAACTGAATCCGGTAGGCCCGGTCGATCACGTAGAGGCCGACCGGGAGGCTGTCGATCACCAGGGCCGTGAATCGTCGCTGTTCCGAGATCTCCCGGGACCGGCTGGCCACCTCGAGTGCCAGATCCTCCGCCAGGGTCACGGCGTCGAGGAACGGGGCCAGCAGGTTCTGAAGCAGATCAACGACCGTCGCCAGGACCTCGGGACCATCCGGATCCGGCTCAAGGTCCAGCATGCCGAGTCGGAGGCCGGCATGGGTGAGCTGAATCCGGCGGGCGGCCGGCGGAACCGGGGGCAGGTCGTCGAGGGATGGTGCCTGAACCTCACGCCGCGGACTCGCGATGCCCGAACACAGCGTCGCGCTCGCGTTCCGGCGCCAGATACAGACCGATTTGAGTTTGAGACCGTCGTGCAGCGCGCCCGCCACCGAACCCAGGGTGTCGTCGGGCGGGAGCCCGCTGTTGAGGATGCGGGCTACGCGGCCAAGCAGTTCCAGCGCGGTACCGCCGAAGGTCGTCGACATGGACGACCGTAAGTTAGCGCCGGTCCTCAGTTAGCGCCGCTCCGTCCAGGTCTGGTCTTGCGAGCCCGGACGGCCAAGATACATGGTCACCTCATGTTCGCCGGACGCGGTAAAGATGGCCGCGTCTCCCTGGAGCGGGATCTCGTCGACCGTGATCCGGGCCACCGCTTGGTCCTCCCCCAGGCTCAGCCGAACCGCGATCGGCGGCCCGAACATCACGGCCAGCCGGACCGTCACCCACTCGGCCCGGCGCCTGACCTCGACGTCGACCAGGGTCCGATGAACCCGAAGCCGCCGCACCGCCAGGGACTTCCACATCGCCGGGATGGCCGGTACCAGTTCGAGGCGCCCGCCGCCGGAATCCAGTTCGGCTCCCAGAAAAATCCGGAGCGTCCGGCCCAGGAATTCGGGCGGGTCGATGATCCCCTCGGCCCGAACCCGATACCAGCGCCGAGCGTCGTCGATCAGCCCGGCGGGATCGTCGAAGCCCAACGGGTCCGCCGCCGCTGGGTCCACACGCAAATGTCCCCCGAGCCGCCCAATCGCCCAGGCGACGGCCTGGTTGAGGGCGGGATCGGGGGACTCGAACGCCGGGTAGTGACGGCTCAGATTAGCTCAGCGCCTTGATCTGGGTGAGGAGGTCGACGTTGTCCCGCTTCTGACCAAGCTCCGCCTCTTCGTGCGTCCAGCGAACCGTGCCGGTCTTGTCGATCAGAACGTAGGCCCGCTTGCTGAAAAACTTGTCTTCGAGCAGGGTCCCGTATTTCCGGCTGACCTCGCGCTTGAAATCGCTGAGCAGGTCGACGGTCAGCTTGTCCTTCGCCTTGAATTCCTTCAACGTGGGCACCGAATCGACACTGATCGGGAGGACCACGGTGTCGGCGCTCTGGAACTTGCCGTAGTCCTCGGAGAAAGCGCACATCTCGGCCGTACAGGTGCCGGTGAACGCGAGGGGAAAAAATGCCAGCAGCACGTTCTTCCCGTGCAGCGCCGACAGCTTGACCTCGGCGCCGCCGGTGGACGGAAGCGCAAAGTCAGGCGCCGGAGACCCGATGGCAGGCAATGACATGATATTTCCTTAGCGCCCGAACCGGGCGCCGACGATGGTCCAGTTGACCGTATTCCACCACGCGCCGAGATAGTCGGCCCGGCGATTCTGATACTTGAGGTAGTAGGCGTGTTCCCACACGTCGCAACCGAGGACCACCTTCTTGCCGTCCATGACGG
>JANXXJ010000146.1 GCA_025350665.1 Gemmatimonadota bacterium
CTGGTCGTCATGGCGGCGGCCGCGACCCTCAAGTTCCCGGGTGCGGCGTTCGGGCTCGGGACGTTCGCCGTGGCCATCCTTCCGGCGCTCGCGATCATGGCCGCGGCCACCGGCGTCGGAGCCCGTCGCTCGTGAGATGAAGGTTCTCCGCTTCGTCGCCCGGTTCTTCGGCTGGCTGCTCACGCCCGTGGTGGCGTGGGCAGCTTCGTTTTTGGGGGCGACGGCAACGGCGTGGGCCGCCGCGTCGGTCGGAGGCAGCGCGACGAGGCAACTCATCGCGACCGTCCTTGGCGGGGCCGTGGCTGCCGCCGTGGCGCTCATCGCCTGGATTCACCTCCTTGGCCGGTCCGCACGATTGCGCCGGACGCTCAATGTCGACGCGGAAGGCGTCCCGCTGGCCAGCGAGGCGCCGTGAGGGCGGCGATCGGGTTGGTCCTGCTCCTGGCCGGCTGCCGGGCCGATGACCGGCCGGCGCCTGTTCCGCCGAATCCTGGGCCCGCCGTGCGTCCCGACACCCTGGTCCTGACGGTTCCCGGTGGACGCACCATCTGGCTCGCCGAAGGTCGCGACGCTCGAGACTCGGCGGGGACGACGTGTTTCGAACGCAGCGTCGAGATCCGGACGGACAGCGCTCGCACCAAGGTGCCGCTGCTGTTCGTCCTGACCGGACCGACGGTGCTCGATCGGGGGCATCTTCGCGCCGAGCTGAGCCGGCACTGCCGGGTCATGGCGATTTACTCGGTTGAGTTGGCGACCGGCCGGCCGGTCAAGCTCGAGGATCGGTGACCATCCGGGCCTGGCTTGCCACCGGCTTGCTGCTCGCCCTGTCCAGGAGCAGTGGCGCCCAGAGTCTGAGCGTCACCGGTACCCGTTGGCTCACGACGCCGCACGTCGCCGACTATCGCCTGGGCTTTGGCCGGTACCGTCTAGGTCCCGTCTCACTGGTGACCTTTGGTCAGGTCCTGTTCGAAGGCCCACAAGGTGCCGGGCACCTCCTGACCGGTGCAGGGGCGGATGCACTGATTCGGATCGGACGGGAGGCACGGCCGTATCTGGTCGGCGGCGCCAGCGGCGGGTTCCTCGACCTGCGGTCCGGTACGGCCTTCGCGCTGTGGCATGGGTGGTCGGTTGGGGCCGGCTTCGAGATCGTCCGCGTCGGCGGCATCGCGTTAGGCGCAGAGACCCGATACCAGTGGGTCTCCCGGGCGAGGATCTCCGGGCTCTCGGCCGGCCTTCGCCTCGGCCGGCCCCTCGGCATCCGCTCCGGGCGGCGGGAGCCCGTGACGCCGGCGCGGCCCTCATCCGGGCACGAGCCACCGGGACCCGGGCCTCAGCGGGCGCAAGGCACGCCACTGGCCACCGCCGACCGGGGCAGCCGGGCCGAGGTGACAACGGCGGTCAGATCCGCGCTCGACGTGATGGGAACGCCATATCGATGGGGCGGGACGACGCAGAACGGTTTTGACTGTTCCGGCCTGATCCAGTTCGCCTATGCCAGCGCGGGCATCGGGGTCCCGCGGCGGAGCCTGGACCAGGCGCGGGCCGGCCGCTCCGTGGGTACCGCGATTGAGGACCTTGCTCCCGGCGACATCCTGGCGTTCAGCGGCGACCGGAACGGTCCCGTGACGCACGTTGCATTGTACCTGGGCAACGGACGGTTCATCCACAGCGCGCGTGACGGCGTTGTGGTGAGCAGCCTGAACCCCGACGACCTTACCGGCCGGTGGTGGCTCGACCGATGGGTCGATTCCCGCCGGCTCATCGACTAACGAGGCGACATGACAGACAGCACGCCGGCGTCTTCCCGGGTCAAGGTGAAGCGGCACGGAGAGCGCGGCCACTACGATCGCACCGTGATCGACGCGATTCTCGACGAGGGATTGGTGGCGCATGTGGGCTTTGTGGTGGCCGGCCAGCCCTACGTCATCCCAACTCTGTACGCGCGGTCGGGCGACACGCTGTATTTCCACGGGGCCGCGGCGAACCGGATGCTGGATACCATGGCCGGCGGGCCGGTCTGCGTCACGGTCACGCTGCTGGACGGCCTGGTGCTCGCCCGGTCTCACTACAACCATTCGGCGAACTACCGGTCAGTTGTGGTGCTCGGGACGCCGCGGGAAGTGACCGACCGGGATGAAAAAATGCGCTCGTTCCAGATCCTGGTCGATCATGTGGCTCAGGGACGATGGGAAGATGCCCGGCAGCCCAACGAGACGGAGATCAAGGTCACCCGGGTGCTGGCGCTGCCGCTCGACGAGGCGTCCGCCAAGATTCGGGTCGGGCCGCCGATGGACGATGAGGCGGACCAGGGACTGCCGGTCTGGGCCGGGGTGATCCCGCTTCGGGTCGTGGCCGACCCGCCGATACCGGCGCCGGAGCTCACCGCCGGCATCCCGACCCCCGGGTATGCCAGCGGGTATCACCGTTAGGCCGGAGCCTAATGCTTGTGGTCGCCGTGGTTGTGCCCGCCGAGCTCGTTCAGCGACGCAAGATCGTCCTGGGTCGATTCATTGCCCAGGTCGATCGTCGGCCACTTGCGGAAGTCGTCGGGCGCGAAGATCCCCGTGATATGCGCCATCGCGCCTTTCACGAGGACCCCGCCGGTAGGGTTCAGGTAGCTGCCGACCACCCGGTATTTACGCCCGGCCTTGAGACGGATGCCGTCGCCACCGACCCCGGGCAGGCTGCGCGTGATCTTGGTGATCTTGCCGTCGGCAGCCAGGGTCGCGTGGACCTGGCCGAGCACCTTGCCGGTGGCCACATCCTCGAGGCGGACCCCGACGCCATAGTCGTGCAGGTGTCCGCTGTAGCCTAACAGCCTGCCGTCAACCGGCATGGTGAACTCCCAGCCCTTCTCGCTCCGGCCCGGCGGCACGTCGAACTCGTTGTCCCCGCCGACCGTCAGGTTGACGTCCATGTAGAGCGGCAGGGCGTCCACCGGGCGAGGATTCAGGTTCTTGGGGCTGTAGTTGAGCTTGACCTTGATCCGGATGCCGTTCAGGTCGTGACCGGTCTCGTTCTCCCAAGCCATGTACATCCCGAGCCGGAGGCCATTCTTCATCGGCACCCCGATCGAGGCCGGGACCATCATGTCCTCAGTTTCGCGGCCGATGCCGAAGATCCGCTCGATCGCGGGGTAGAGCAGCTGGCGGCGATCGAAGTTCACGCCAATCAGGTGGTGAATCACGCGGCGGTCCACGGGCTTGCCGGTGGCGTCCTCGACCGAGACGCTGTAGCCCCGAAGCCAGCCGTCGACCGGCCACTCGAACCGGATCAATGGCGTGTCGTGACCAGCCATCATCTCCATGTCGGCATGCTTCATTCCCGGATCCATCGCGGGGACGTCGAACGGACCCGCCGTGATGATCACTTCTCGTTTGGCGGAGTCCACTTTGACGGTGGCCTTCGGGTCGTCGATGACGACGGCGGTGGCGCTCAGCACCAAGGCGGCAAGCAGCATCTGGCCTTCACCTGATCCCTTCTGTGGGTTGCTCTAACCTCTAGAGGCCGACCAATTTAAGGGCAATGAATACGTCCAACAACCGGCGGCTACAAGGGATACTGGCCTGGAGCCTGATTGCGGCCTCCCCCCTCGCGGCCCAGGTCCGGCTGTTCCCGTCCGTAAAACGGTTCGAGTATCCCATCGGCAGCGTGCGATCCTCCGGCATCGTGGGCCGGGTGGTGGCTGAGCGCCAGGGCGTAACCCGGTTCGGCCCCGAGCGGGAGGCCGATGTCCTCGTGGGCGGCAACCTCCCCGTCCTCGGCTTCGGCGCGTCTCAGTCGGCATTTCTCGGACTGACGATGCGGGTGGGGGGCCGGTTCTCGCTCGACGACCCCAAGAGCTCGCTGATCGGCAACGACTGGGTGGTCGGCATCCACGGCGTGGTCGACCGCGGGCCATGGCGTTTCACGGGTGAGATCTATCACGAGAGCAGCCACCTGGGCGACGAATACGCGGAGCGGTTCCAGGCCCGGCGGATCGACTGGACCCGCGAAGTCGGCGGCCTGTGGATTCGGCGGTCGGCCGGGCCATTTGAGTTCGCCGCGATGGGGGCATGGACCCTGATCGACGAACTGCCCCTGGGACGCGGGGCCTTCGGCGCCGGCGCCGGATATCACGGCGACGTCGGCGGCTGGCTGGGGGCCAGGGTCCGACCGTATGCGGGCGTCTATGCCGAATCGGTCGAGTACGCCGGCTGGAAGGTGACGACCACTGCGCGGGCCGGGATCGACCTCGAAGCGGCCGGCCGTCGAGTCGGCCTTGGGGCCGTGTTCCTGAACGGCCTGTCCAACCAGCGTCAGTTCTACGACCGCCGGAGCCGGTTCGCGGGTTTCGAACTGCGTTTCGACTTCTGACGGAGATTGTTGCCCCGCCGTCACTTAGCTAGATTTGCGGCCGAAGGTTACCCGATGTCAACTCCGAACCACTCGCGACCGATACTCCGGAATCTATGCTGAACAAGATCACTGTCGTCGGGGCCGGCAATGTGGGGGCAACCGCCGCCCAGCGCCTGGCCGAAAAGAACCTCGCCCGCGCCGTCGTGATGGTTGACGTCGTCGAGGGCGTGCCGCAGGGCAAGGCCCTGGATCAGTGGCAGTCGGGCCCGGTCGAGGGCTTCGACACCCGGATTTACGGCACCAACGATTACGAGTTGGCCCGGGATTCCGAGATTTTCGTGGTCACCGCCGGTATCGCGCGGAAGCCGGGCATGAGCCGCGACGATCTCGTCAAGACCAATGCCGGCATCGTCAAGACGGTGTGCGAGCAGATCGCCAGGGTGGCGCCGAAGTCGATCATCATCGTCGTCTCCAATCCCCTCGACGTGATGTGTTACGTCGCGATGAAGGCGAGCGGCTTCCCGCGCGAGCGCGTGATCGGCATGGCCGGCGTGCTCGACACGGCCCGGTACCGGATGTTCCTGGCCGAAGCCGCCGATGTGTCGGTCGAGGACATTCAGGCGATGGTGCTCGGCGGCCACGGCGATTCCATGGTGCCACTGATCTCCTATACCAGCGTCTCGGGGATCCCGATCTCGCAGCTCATTCCGAAGGACCGGCTCGACCAGATCGTGACCCGGACCAAGAACGGCGGGGCCGAGATCGTCGCCCACCTGAAGACCGGCTCGGCGTACTACGCGCCCAGCGCCGCGGCCGTGCAGATGGTCGAGGCGATCGTCCTCGACAAGAAGCGGATCCTGCCGTGCGCCGCCTGGCTGCAGGGCGAATACGGGCTCACCGACGTCTTCTGCGGCGTCCCCTGCAAACTGGGCCGGAACGGCCTCGAGAAGATCATCGAGGTCATGCTCACGGAGCAGGAACGAAAGGATCTCAACACCTCGGCCGAAGCGGTCCGGTCGGTCCAGGCGATCGTCGGCATCTGATGACGGGGGCGGCGCCGGTGGCTGTTGTCGCGGAGAACTGGGTGGCCCGTTTCTACGGGTCGACGATCGGGCGGAAGATCGTGATGGCGGTAACCGGGATCGTCCTGGTCGGCTTCATCACGATCCACATGACCGGGAATCTCCTCGTGCATCGCGGCGCCGAGGCCATGAACCACTACGCGGCATTCCTCAAGGGGAACGCCCCGCTGCTCTGGGGCACCCGGATCGTGGTGCTCCTTGCGACCATCCTCCACATCCACTCGGCCCTCACGCTGACGCGGCGGGCCGCCACGGCTCGCCCCGACCGGTACGTCCGCCTCGCCCCTCAGGTCGCTACCTGGTCGTCGCGATTGATGCGGGCGGGCGGGGTATTGCTGGCCGTGTTTCTGGTCTTTCACATTCTGCATTTCACGACCGGCACCGTGCTGCCGTCCCAGTTCGTCGAGGGTGAGGTCTATCAGAACGTGGTCCGGAGCTTCTCGATCACCTGGGTGGCGGCCTTCTATTTAATCTCGATGCTGGCCCTTTCGATGCACCTGCACCACGGCGTCTGGAGTCTGTTCCAGACCCTCGGCGCCAATCACCCGCATCTCGAAGGCGGGCGGAAGAGACTGGCCTGGCTGCTGTCGATCGCCATTCCGATCGGCTTCGCCTCGGTGCCGTTGGCCATCATTGCCGGGATGGTCCGGTAACCCGATGGAACTGAACGCCCGGATTCCGAGCGGCCCGCTCGAGCAGAAATGGGATCGCCACAAGTTCGCACTGAAGCTGGTCAATCCGGCGAACAAGCGGAAATACACGGTCATCGTGGTCGGGTCGGGTCTGGCGGGAGCCTCCGCCGCCGCATCGATGGGTGAACTGGGCTACCAGGTCCGCTGTTTCTGTTTCCAGGACACCCCCAGACGGGCTCACAGCATCGCGGCTCAGGGCGGCATCAACGCGGCGAAGAACTATCAGAACGACGGCGACAGCATCTACCGGCTGTTCTATGACACGGTCAAGGGCGGCGATTTCCGGGCCCGCGAGGCGAACGTCTACCGCCTGGCGCAGGTCAGCGTCGACATCATCGACCACTGCGTCGCGCAGGGGGTCCCGTTTGCCCGGGAGTATGGCGGGCTGCTGGCAAACCGGTCCTTCGGCGGCGCCCAGGTGTCGCGGACGTTCTACGCCCGCGGCCAGACCGGCCAGCAGCTGCTGCTCGGCGCCTACAGTGCGCTCGAACGACAGATCGCCGGGGGAACCGTGGCGATGTTCCCCCGGACCGAGATGCTCGACCTGATCGTGACGGAGGGCCGTGCCGTCGGGATCGTGACCCGCGATCTCGTGTCGGGCAAGGTCGAATCCCACTTCGCTGACGCGGTGGTCCTGGCCTCCGGCGGCTATGGCAACGTCTTTTACCTGTCGACCAACGCCAAGGGGTCGAACGTCACCGCTACCTACCGGGCCTACAAGCGCGGCGCGGCGTTCGCGAATCCCTGCTACACGCAGATTCACCCGACCTGCATCCCGATGAGCGGCGACTATCAGTCGAAACTCACCCTGATGAGCGAGTCGCTCCGGAACGACGGCCGGGTCTGGGTCCCCAGGGCGGCGGGCGACAAACGAGCGCCGGGTGACATCGCCGAAGCCGAGCGCGACTACTACCTCGAGCGGAAGTACCCCAGTTTCGGCAATCTCTGCCCGCGCGACATCGCCTCACGAGCGGCCAAGGAAGTTTGCGACGAAGGGCGGGGCGTCGGCGAGACCGGTCTGGGCGTGTATCTGGACTTCGCCGACTCGATCAACCGGGTCGGTGAGGACAAGATCCGGGAACGGTACGGCAATCTGTTCGATATGTACGAACGGATCACCGGCGAGAATCCCTACCGCGTGCCGATGCGGATCTTCCCGGCGGTGCACTACACGATGGGCGGGCTGTGGGTCGACTACAACCTGATGAGCACCATTCCCGGCCTGTTCGTGCACGGCGAAGCCAACTTTTCCGATCACGGCGCCAATCGGCTCGGGGCGAGCGCCCTGATGCAGGGCCTGGCCGACGGCTACTTCGTGATCCCGTACACCATCGGGAACTATCTGGCCCAGGTGAAACCGGGATCGTGGCGCGCCGACTCGGCCGACGCGAAGGCAGCCTGCGTCGATGCGACCGCGCGGGTGGACCGCCTGCTCTCGATCAACGGCACCCGCACCGTGGACTCGTTCCACCGCGAACTCGGCAAGATCATGTGGAGCGACTGCGGCATGGCCCGGAACCAAACCGGCCTGGCCGAGGCCCTGCAGCGGATCCCGGAACTCCGGGCCGAGTTCTGGCGGTCGGTTCGAGTCCTGGGCCGCGGCGAAGAGTTCAACCAGAGTCTCGAGAAGGCCGGCCGGGTCGCCGACTTCCTGGAGTTCGGTGAGCTGATGTGCCGGGATGCGCTCCACCGCGAAGAATCCTGCGGCGGCCATTTCCGGACCGAACACCAGACGGCGGACGGTGAGGCCCGGCGCGACGACGACCAGTTCTGCTATGTGGGCGCCTGGGAATATCGCGGCGACGACCGCGCTCCCGTGCTCCACAAGGAACCTCTCGTCTTCGAGAACGTGAAGCTGGCCACCCGGAGCTACAAGTAGACCGGCCGATGCGAATCACGCTCAAGGTTTGGCGCCAGTCGGGCCCGCATGCCACGGGACGGTTCGAGACCTATCAGGCCGACCAGGTCAGCCCGGACATGTCCTTCCTCGAAATGATGGACGTCGTCAACGAGGATCTGATCGGGAAGGGCAAGGAGCCGATCGCCTTCGATCACGACTGCCGAGAGGGCATCTGCGGCATGTGCAGCATGGTGATCAACGGAATGCCGCATGGCCCCCACCGGGCCACGACGACCTGTCAGCTCCACATGCGGTCGTTCAAGGACGGCGACCGCGTGACCGTCGAGCCGTTCCGGGCCCGGGCATTCCCGGTGCTGCGGGACCTTGCCGTCGACCGGTCGTCGCTCGATCGGGTGATGCAGGCCGGCGGCTTCATCGGCGTAGCCACCGGCAACGCGCCGGAGGCCAACGCCGCCCCGATCGCGAAAGACGCGGTGGACCGGGCTATGGACGCGGCCCAGTGCATCGGCTGCGGCGCGTGTGTCGCCGCCTGTCCCAACGCCAGCGCCATGCTCTTCACCGCGGCCAAGGTGAGCCACCTGGGCCTCCTCCCCCAGGGCCAGCCGGAACGGTATCGGCGCGTTCTGGGGATGGTGGGCCAGATGGACATCGAAGGTTTCGGCGGGTGCACCAACTTCGGCGAATGCCAGGAGGCGTGCCCCAAGGAGATCGGGGTGTGGACCATCGCCCGCCTCAACGGCGATTTCCTCAAGGGCTCCCTCACGGCCCGGGGCGACAAGCGGGGCGGGGGCGACGCTGCCTGATTCCAGTGGCTGGTCGCTCGGAATAAGGCGGCTGGGGCTCCTTGGAGTTCTGGCCGTTGTCGTCACCGCCTGCGGGGGACCGGAGCCGATCGGGCTGCCCCCGGCACAGATCGCCCTTGTCGTCGTCGGTGGTGATGGCCAGAAGGGGCCGGCCGGCGAGCAACTGCCGGTCGCGCTGCGCGTCGCCGTGACGCGGAGCGGTACGTCGGTCGCGGGCCAGGCGGTAATGTGGACCGCCACGGCCGGCGGCGGAACCATTCTTCAGCAGACTCCAACCGATGCCAACGGCGTCGCCACCGCGATCGTCAAGCTGGGACCTGCCGGTGCCCAGACCGTTCGCGCCAGCGTCGATACCGCCAACGCCTATTTCGGCCTCACCGGACTCGTTCCAAGCGCCAATCCCGTCCTGGTAGGCGAGGTGGCAATTCCCCCGCAATACGGGATTCACGACACCTACGTCCGGGCCGGCCTCGCCTTCGTTTGCGCCTGGAACAGCGGCGTGATCATTTACGATGTCGGCGATGGCCGGAAGGGCGGGTCACCGTCCAACCCGATCGAGATCGGCCGCCTCGTCACCAACGACAACGGTGTGCCGGGCGGGCCGGCGGTGCACAACGCGTGGTGGTTTCACAATCCGGTGACCGGCCAGAAGAAATTTTTGTTCGTGGGCCAGGAGGGGCCGGCGACGCTGTTCTCGGCGGCGTCGGGCGACCTCCACGTCGTCGACGTTTCCGATCTGGCCCACCCGGTCGAGGTCGGCTCGCTCAGGATCCCCGGTGCCGGGGTCCACAATCTCTGGATGGACGAGGCCGCGCAGGTGCTCTATGCCGCGTACTACAACGGCGGCGTGGTGGCCCTCGACGTATCGGGGAATCTGCCGGCCGATCTGACCCCGCGGATCAGGGCCCAGGTGACGCCCGGTGGCGCCGGCAACACCTTCGTCTGGGGGATCATGCTCGCCAACGGGGCGCTCTGGGTGAGCGACATCGTGAGCGGCTTCTGGAAGCTGGATCCCGCAACCCTGGCGACGCTGGGCGGTGGCAACAACGTCCCGGAACGATGGGGCTCCGATCTCTGGGTCCAGGGACAGTACGCCTATACCGGCACCTGGGGTGGCTTCGCGCGGGCTGGCACCGGCTATGGCGATGTCGTCAAAATCTGGCACCTGTCCGGCGGGGCGCCGGTACTGGCCGACTCGATCAAGTTCGACGGCATTCGCACCGTGAGTGATCTCGAGGTGAGTGACGACGGCACGCTGCTGGTCGTCACGACCGAGCGATTGTCGGCCCCGGGCCTTTCGGTCTTCTCACTCGCCAACCCGGCCCGGCCCGAACCAGCCGGATCGGTCGTCGTGCCGACCGGCCTTCATACCGGTTCGTTGATGCGGGTTGGCGGCCGGCTCTACGTGTTCGCCGCCAGGAATCCCGCCGGTCCATCGCTGCAGGTCTACGACATCACTCGCTAGTTCAGCAGGTCGAAGGATCCTCGCGCCACCGATTTGTCGCCATAGCGGCAGTCCGCCCGGTAGGTTCCGGGTTTCCAGGTTCCCGGATTCACCGCGCCCCAGCCCGACTCGTTGTACCAGTTCTTGGCCTCCGGCGTGATCCGGTTGGCGAGGGTGAAATTCGCGACCACACCGTCCGCCGCGTCGAAGATGGTACAGTTGAGGGGTACGTAGAGCGCCCGCTGCGGCGGGTCGAACTGGAGGTAGACCTCGGTGTAGATGTACCGGGCCTGGGCCACCACGAAGGTCTTCGAATAGCGGCGGCTGTTGAATGGCGTGGCCTGGTTGCCGTCCTCGAAAAACCGGATGCTCGTGGGGGTGAGCCGGGCCCGGAAGTCGCTGCCCTCGGTCTTTTGGTGGAATTCAAAAGCGGTGAGGGTGACCCCTGATTTTCCAAGGAGCCGCGACCCGGCGAAGAGGACCACCGCGATCGCCACGATCAGGGCCGAGCGCTTGAGGCTTTTGGAAAGACCAAGCGTCGGCTTGGGCACCTTGAAATGGAATCCGCTCGCTGTCGTTTGCACCACCGGCCGCGACTTGGAGACCGGTGCCCGGGGCGGCACCATCCCGAACTCGGTCGGGGCCGGTGCGTCGCCCGCGGGCTGGCCAAGCAGCGTCTTCATCGTGCCCACCAGGTCGCCGATGTGCTTCCCCAGGTCCGGCGTCAGAGCGTCGAGCCAGTGCCGGCTGCGGAGGTGGAATTCCATCGCCCCCTCCGGCATGACGTTCTCGATCCGGAATGGCACCACGATCGCCCCTTTTCGGATCGCCGAGTCCAACTCGTTCACGACATGTCCGGAACGGTTGGCGTGGGAGGAAAACACCAGCACCATGGCCCGGCTGGCCGCGATGGCCTCGACGATGGCCTGGGCCCACACATGCCCGGCCTTGATGTCCCTGGGCGCGATCCAACAGCGAATGCCGGCGGTTTCGAGTGCGTTCACCACGGCGAGCGCCGTCGTGGAGTCGCGGCTCGAATAGGAAATGAATACGTCATGGGCCATGGGACAGTAGAATATCCCCGGCCCCGGTCCGCGTCGAGGCCGTCGGGGGTTGACGCTGGGCCGGGCTGGATGCCAATTCAGCGGCATGACGCCCCATCCGCCCCGGCCGCCGCTCGTCCTCCGCATCGGTATTGTCGGCCACCGGTGGGACCGGCTTGGGCCGGCGCCCCAACCCCAAGCCGACCCCCCCGCGAACGACCGCCGCCTGGAGGCCTGTTCGGAAGTTGAGCGCCTCCTGGCGACCACGATGACGGCCGTGCTCTCCCAGGCCGCAAGCCGGGTGGCTACGATTGGGGCAGACCCCTCCAACGGCTACGCCGCCGAACAGCCGCCCCGGGTAGCGCTGGTTTCCGGAATGGCTGAGGGCGCCGATCGGATCGCGGCCCGCACGGCGCTCGACCTGGGCCTCGAACTGTGGGCCGTCCTGCCGTTCAATGCGGACGAGTACCGCAAGGACTTCGACGGGGCCTGGCTGGCGCCTTTGTGGTCCCGGCCTGGGGCGGCCGCGGATTTTGACGAGTTGCTGGCCCGAGCCACCGCCACGCTCGAGATGGACGGCAACCTGCGGTACCGGCCGGGCGCCTATGAGCCGCTGGGTCGGGCAGTGCTCGCCCACGCGGATCTGCTGCTCGTCGTCTGGGATGGCGACGAAAGCCGCGGGGCCGGGGGCACCGCCGACCTCGTGGGCCAGGCCCGCCGAGAGGACATCCCGATCGTCCGCATCGACCCGACCCGGCCGCAGAGCTGCTGGCTCGAGGATCCGCGGGAGCCCGATCTGGGCCGCTCGGTCGGTCTCGAACGACTCGAACGTCGGCTGAACGACCTGGTTCAGCCGCCCGAAATCGCTGGCCTGGTCGACGCGGCGGAATGGAACGGCCGGACCTCGTTCCATCGCGAGGTCGTGGTCCGCGGAAGGCTGGTCGGCAAGTCATACGGCGTGGTGACCCGGTTCTTCGCTGCGTGTCACCGGTGGCCGGTGCAGGCGTTCGCGCCAAGCGCCCTGGCTTGGCTGGGCATCGTCGGGCGGCTGCTCAGGCCGTCGCTGCCGGCCGACTATGCGGCCGCCACCGCGGACGAGTGGCGGGCCCGGTGGGGAGACGACGCCAACACCGATGCCGGGCGAAAGGCGATCGATGGTCTCGCACCGATCCACGGCTGGCTCGACCACCTGGCCCGCTACTACGCCGACCGCCACCGGTCGGCCTTCACGGTGGTCTTCAGCCTGGCCTGGATCGCCACGGTGGCCGCGGTGCTCGGCCTCGTCGCCAAGTTCCTTCATGCCCCGAGCGCGGTCCTCTGGGCCTGGACCGAGTTGGTGGTCATGCTCGGCATCCTCGGCTTGACGATGTGGGGCAAGCACGAGCGGTTTCACGAGAAGTGGATCAGTTACCGGCTGCTGGCTGAGCAATTCCGCCACCAGACGTTCCTCTGGCCGCTGGGGGCGACCTCGGCGGTGGCCCGGCTACCGACCCGCCCATCCGTCGACGATCCCAGAATCGCCTGGACCGGCTGGATGTATCGGGCCTGGATGCGGCAACTCGGTCTTCCCACCGCCCGGATGTCGCCGTCGCACCTTGCCTGGTGCCGGCGAATGCTCCGGGACCGGGAAATCCCCAGTCAACGGGTCTACCACGATCAGGCGGCCGAACGGTACCAGCACCTCTACCACGTCGTCCACACCCGAACCGAGGCTCTGTTTGCCACGGCCCTGATCCTCTCGGTCATTCATTTCAGCGAAACCGCAGTTCACTTTCTGGGCGCGCTGGTCGGGTTGTCAGCCGACCAGGCCGGCCCGGCCATCTCGATCCTCTCGGTGTTCCTGCCGGCCCGCGCCGCCGCGTTGCACGGGTGGGCCGGCCACGCGGACTTCCGCTCGGCGGCGCTGCGGTCGGCCCAGATCGAACTGCGCCTGGAGCAATTGGAATTGGAGATCGACGGTCTGGCGGACGTGTCGAGCCGAACCTTGGGACAACTCGGCCTCGACGCGGCGTCGGCCATGGAGGGAGAGCTGGGCGCCTGGCGGGCGACCTCGCTCAGCCGCCCGCTGCAGCGCGTCTAGGGCCAGAATTTGTCGACGTAGTGCGGCAGCATCCGGCGCCACCACGGCCAGTCGTGATTCACGTCCTGGCCCCACAGGTCCAGCAGGTGCGGAATGCCGCGGCTGTCGAGCAAGCGGGACAGCGCCCGTGAACACTCAGGGGCTTCATACGCGCCCTGCCCGGTCACGATGGCGATTCGGCAGGCGGTCCGGAGGAGGTCAAGGTCCCGCCCCCCAAGGTTTTTCAAATACCAGGTCGGATTGTTGTAGTAGCAGTTGTCGTCGCTGTAGCCCTTGAGGTAGTCGGGCCCGAGGTCGTAGAAACCGCTCATCGCAATCACCGTGTCGAACAGGTCCGGCCGCCGGAAGAACGCGTTGGCCGAGTGGAACCCGCCAAAGCTCGCGCCGGACGTGGCGATCCGGGCACCCGGATCGCCGCAGATACCTCTGATCCAGGGGACCAGTTCGTTCTCGACGTAACTCGAGTAGAGCGCCTGACGCCTGGCCTGTTCCCTGACCGGCAACTCCCGGTCCATCCAGGCAAGCTTGTTGATGCTCTCAATCGAGATCACGCGGATCCGGCCCGCCATGATGGCGGGTTCGACCGATTTGATCAGGAAGAATCGCTCGCACTCGAGACAGTCGGCGGCCGCGGTCGGGAACAGCAGCAAGGGATGGCCGCGGTCGCCATACGACACGACCGGCATGTCGAGTCCGAGGGTCGGACTCCGCCAGCCATCGAGCCGCCGGGGAAGGTTCGGGTCCACGTATTGGTAGTTCACGGATAGCTCCTTGGCGCGTCAGAGCCGCGGAAGGGTGACGCCCAGCTGTCCCTGGTACTTGCCCGCCTTGTCCTTGTAGCTGGTCTGGCAGATGTCGTCGGCGTCGGCCTCGAAAAACAGGACCTGGCAGATGCCCTCGTTGGCGTAGATCCGGGCGGGCAGCGGCGTCGTGTTCGAGATCTCGAGCGTGACGTGGCCTTCCCACTCCGGTTCGAAGGGGGTCACGTTGGTAATGATGCCGCAGCGGGCATAGGTCGATTTCCCGACGCAGATCGTCAGCACATTGCGGGGAATCCGGAAATACTCGACCGATCGGGCCAGGGCAAAGCTGTTCGGCGGCACCAGGCAGACGTCGCCCTCGAACTCGACGAAGCTCTTCGAGTCGAACACCTTGGGGTCGACGATCGCCGACAAGGCGTTGGTGAAGATCTTGAATTCCGGCGCCACGCGCATGTCGTAACCATACGACGACACACCGTAGGAAATCACCTTCTTGCCCTGGCCATCGACCTGGCGGACCTGGGTATCGACGAATGGCTCGATCATGCCCTTTTCCAGGGCCAACCGGCGGATCCAGCGGTCGGATTTGATGGACATTCGGTGTCTTGCGTATCTGGTGAGTAGACGATGGGCCGGCGGCTGCACGGCGGCTACCAATATAGTGGGCCTCGCCGGATGGAGGATGGGTGGCTCACGGCGGGGTCGCCGGTCGCGGGCCTCGGGCAAGCAGCGCCTTTCCCCGGACGATCCACGCCGCGCCGTCCTGATTGCGAAGGGCCAGCGCCCCGAGTCCGGCCACCAGCCAGGCCTGCGCAAATCCACTGTCCGCCGCAACCGCCAGACGGGCAGCAACCACCGCGGCGGAGTCCGCGCCGCCCGCCTCAAACACGATGGCGTCGCCGTAGGCCGCGAGCGCGTCCAGTGACGCCGACCCCAGCCGCGCCACCGGAACCGAGGCCCGATCGCGCTCGGTCCGGCGTTCGCCGAACGCAGACCGGACCGAGCCGCCGACCCCATCGATCGCGTCGGGCAAGGAGCCTTCCTCGACGGCCATGGTGTCGGCCCGGGCCGCGGCGGAATCGCGGATCACCGCGAGCACCCGGACACCGCCCCCGGCCGGCTCCACGATCAGATCGAGGTGGAATCGCCCACCCGGGTGGCGGCCGGCGACCAGGCGCAGGGCTCCGCTCTGACCCAGCGCAATGTCGAGGGCACCGCGCGCCGCGGAGCCCAGGCGCGGGTCTGCGGTCCGGTTGGTGATGGTTCCCCACCCAATCGCGCCGCCAGGCTCGAAGCCACCGGGCGGGCGCGCCCGGGTCAGCGTGACAGCGGCCAGCACCGCGAACCCGACGATGGCCGTCAGGATGGCGGTCCGCCGGGATCCGTGCTCGGGCAACTGGTCGGAAGGCATGCCCAACGGTAGCCGCCGGATCGGCCGGCCGACAGGGCGGGGGCTTAAGCGGAAGCGCCGGATCACGTAGATTGTTCGCCGGTGGCCACTCTCACCTCGATCCCGATCCGATGACCGAACTCATTTCGCGGCGCGACATCGCCTTCGTTCTCTACGAAGTGCTCGACACCGAGGCGCTCTGCCAGCGCCCCCGGTACGCTGAGCACTCGCGCGAGACGTTCGACC